>JBAQKU010000750.1:0-5056 GCA_049301315.1 Telluria sp. | reverse complement strand
GCGGCGCCCCGACGGCAGCGATTCGCGGGTGCTGGCCGCGCTGTGGGACATGCACCGGCGCGGCGGCGTGATTGCCGGCTCCAGCGCCGGCGCAGCCATCATGAGCAGCACCATGTTCTACGACGCCAAGCCGGTGCTGGCCACGCTCAAGCTGGGCGTCACCGACGGCCACGAAATCGCGCCCGGCCTCGGCTTCATCGGCGACGAGGTGTTCGTCGACCAGCACCTGCTGGTGCGCGGGCGCTTCGCGCGCATGCTGCCGGCCATGCTCAAGAAAGGCTACAAGCTTGGCCTGGGCATCGACGAAAACACGGCGATGGTGGTGAGCGGACAGCGCGAGGTCGAAGTGCTCGGCTATAAGGGGGCGCTGCTGCTCGACCTGGCCGACGCCACCAGCGCCGCCGGCACCTTCAACATCAGCAACGTCAAGCTCAGCTATCTCGACAACGGCGACCGCTACGATATCGCCAGCGGCGTGCTGACCCCGTCGCCCGACAAGGCGGACGGCAAGATCGATCCCGCCAAGCCGTATTATCGCGGACCGCTGTTCTCGGCCGACATCCTCGGCAACACCACGGTGGTGGACCTGATGGGAAAGCTGATCGACAGCGACCAGTCCGACGCGATCGGCATCACGCTCGGCAGTCCGCGCGACGTGCAGCCCGAGCTCGGATTCGAATTTCGCCTGCGCAAGGCGAACGACAGCGTCGGCTACGTGTCGGCGGCAACCGAGGGCTACTCGGTCTACAGGCTGCGGCTCGACGTACGCCCGATCCAGATCAAGCACCCGCTGTACCAGTATAAATAGCGTAGCGCTGGGCGGCTCGCGCCGCGCCGGCGGTGAGATTACAATGCGTCCATGCTCCCACCGCAAGGATCGCCCATGGCCTTTTTTCGATTCCGCCTGTTCGCCGCCGTGCTCGCGCTTGCCGCCGGCGCCGTCCAGGCGCAGGCGCCCGCCACCGTGCGCCTCGACTACACCCACGGCGGCAATGCGCGCTCCGAGCACTACGCATTGGAACAACTCGTCATCGAAGCGCTGCCCTGGCCGGGCGACCTCGCGCACAACATCGACCCCACCGGGCGCGGCCAGAACATGGTCGAAGTGGTCGATGCCAAGACCGGCGCGCTGCTCTATTCACGCGGCTTTTCCACCATTTTCGGTGAATGGCGCAGCACCGCGCAAGCGAACCGCATCGAGCGCAGCTTCCAGGAGTCGGTACGCTTTCCCAAGCCGGACCGGCCGGTGCGCGTGCGCATCCTCAAGCGCGACGAGCGCAACGCGTTCACGCTGGCGTGGAGCGTCGAGCTCGACACCGATGCCCACGACGTGGTCAGGAAACAGCCGGCGGCGCCGGCGCGCCCGGTCCCGATCCGCGTGAGCGGGCCGTCGCCGCAAAAGGTCGACCTGCTGATCCTGGGTGACGGCTACACCGCGGCCGAGATGAAAAAATTCGAGGCCGACGCGCGCCGCCTGTCCGACCAGCTGTTTACGGTGTCGCCGTTTCGCGAGCGCGCCTCGGACTTCAATATATGGGCGCTGGCCGTGCCGACCGCCGAGTCGGGCGTCTCGCGTCCTTCGACCGGGGTGCACCATGCGTCCGCGCTCGGCACGCGCTACGACATCTTCGGCAGCGAGCGCTACGTGCTCACGCTCGACAACCGCGCGCTGCGCGAGATCGCCCAGCATGCGCCCTACGAATTCATCGAGATCCTGGTCAACAACGACACCTACGGCGGCGGGGGCATATTCGGCCAGTTCAGCACCGCGGCGGCCGGCAGCGACTGGGCCGGGTACCTGTTCGTGCATGAATTCGGCCACCACTTCGCCGGCCTGGCCGACGAGTATTACACCTCGCCGGTGGCTTACCAGTCGGGCGCGGCGCGCGTCGAGCCGTGGGAGCCGAACGTGACCGCGCTGCGCGACCCGGCCCGGCTCAAGTGGAACAAGCATGTGAAGGGCACTACCGCGCTGCCGACCGCCTGGCCGAAAGGCGAGTACGAAGCGTATTCGCGCGCCTACCAGACACGGCGCGCCGCGCTGCGCGCCGCGAACCGGCCCGAGGCCGAGATGAACGCCCTGTTCCGCGAGGACCTGGCGCACACCAACGCGCTGTTTGCGCAGGCGCGGCAGCGGCACGAGGTGGGAGCGTTCGAAGGGGCCAACTACGAAGCCAGCGGTTACTACCGGCCTGAAATGCAATGCGTCATGTTCGACCGCAGCGCACGATTTTGCAGCGTGTGCAGCGACGCGGTCACCGCGGTCATCGACCTGTACGCGGCGCCGCGCCAAGAGTAGACAGAGCGAAGCCCGCAGCGCTTTTAATGGGATTCCCGCCTGCGAGACTGTCGCGAAAGGGGTGACGAGTCTCGTAGCACCTTGAAAGCCGTCGTTCCCGCGCAGGCGGGAACCCCATTTAGCTGCTGTGACGCGGCGAAATTAGGGGGAAGTCATGCAGGGCATGAGTTCCCGCCGGCGCGGGAACGACGAATTTTCCGTCTTCGTCAAAGCCCGTTTGACGTTTTGCGACAGCCTCCTGCGCGGGAATGACGATATGTCCCTACTGCCCCGCATCGCGGCTATGCATGCGACCTTCGCTGTCGATCGCAAGGTACGCCAGCCCTGACTGCTCGAGGAACGCAAGCCCCTCCTCCTGCTTGAGCATGGCGATGGTGGCATGGCTGCCGGCCGCGATCGCCAGCGGCGCCAGCACGCTGACCGAACGCCAGTGAGCGACCGGATAGCCGTTGCCCGGATCGAGGATGTGGCAGTAGCGCCGGCCTTCGTGCTCGAAGAAGCGTTCGTAGTCGCCGCTGGTCGCAAGCGAGCCCCGGCGCACCGGTATCGAGGCGATGATGCGCCCGGGGTCGCGCGGGTCCTGGATGCCGATCTGCCATGCGCTGCCGTCCGGCTGCGGCCCGATCACATGCAGGTCTCCCCCCAGGTTCACGTAGCCGTGGCGCGCGCCGCGCCTGGCCATGCAGTTGGCGGCGCGGTCAGCGGCGTATTCCTTGCCGAAGCCGCCGAAATCGAGCTCCATGCCCGGCAGCGGCAGCCGTATCCTGCCCCCGGCGCGCTCGACCCGGTACCAGCCTATCAGCGACAGCGAGCGCGCCAGTTCGTCCGGCAGGGGCACCCGCTGGTTGCGGAAATCCCAGGCCTGGCGCAGCACGCCCGAGGTGATGTCGAACTTGCCCGCGCTGCTGTGGTACAGCGTCTGCGCGTACGCGATCAGGGCCTCGGTCTCGCTATCGAGCTCGACCCAGTCGTGCCCGGACAGGGCGTTGATGCGCGCCACGATGGCGTCGTCCCGGTAGCGCGAATACTTCGCTTCGATGCGGCGCACTTCGTCGATGGCCACCTGCGCCAGCCGGCTCGCATGGTCCTGGCCGCGCGCGCCGACGCGCACCTCGCACTGGCTTGCCATGGCCTCGAACGGGACGCTGAAAATGTCCATCTCCTGAAGCGCCTCGGCTACCATCGGTGGCTCACTCCTGCCTGGATGCTGCGTGCGCTGAAGCGCTCCAGTCCCGGGCTGCCGCTGCCGAACAGGCGCCAGCCGGCGCGCTGCCGGTACTGCTCCCATTTGAAGTCGAGCGTGGTGTCGGGGCCCAGCTGCTTTTCCACTTTCAACCCTGCGGTGAGCGCGCCGTAGGCCGCCAGGCGCTGGTCGGCGCTCAAGTCGCGCCGCACGGCGAAGCTGAAGCCGGGCGGGAAGGGCGCGCCGAAGCGGGTGTCGTACACCGGGTCGAAGTAAAAGCGCGCCGCCGACTGCGTGTACAGGCGCAGCGAGGGCGTGAGCGTCCATCCGCCCTTCAGTGGCCGCACGTACTCCTGCTGCGCCGTGTGCGAGCGCAGCGCGTAGCTGTCGGTGGTATAGCGGTAGCTCAGGCGGGACGTTGCGCCGCTCGCGCTGAAGTGGTGGTTCCAGCGCAGCAGGGCGCTGTTCTGGTCGTGCGTGCGCAGGCGCGCGTCGACGAACTTGTAAGGATTCGAGAAATACCCGCGCCCGCGCACGTGCCCAAGGACCAGTTGGCCGATATCGCGCGCGCCCAGCACCCGGGTCACCCCCAGCATCAGGTCGAGCGTGCGTTTATGCTCGTTGTTGACCGCGCGGTTGACCGGATCGATGCGGTCGTTGGCCACGCCCGCGCCGAACAGCCAGGTGGTGTTGTTGTCGGCGGAGGACACGGTCGCCCGGGCCGACACGAAGCGCGAGTCGTAGTCGGTTTCCTTCGAACGCCCGCCGGCCAGCGTGGCGCTGGCGCGCGCAAAATAACGCGTCACCGACAGATCCGCGGCATGGCGCTTCTCGCTGAAACGCGAGGCGCCCGATACTGCCGTGTGATAGCGCGGCGACGCGCCCGAGATCACGTCGCTCACCAGAGCGCCGCGCAACGCCCAGCGGCCCGCGACCGGCAGCACCAGTTCGAGCGAGGGCGAATGCACGCCGACGCGCTCCAGGTTCGGCTGGCGGTCCTGGTAATCGAGATATTTGAGGCTGATGGAAGCCTGTTCCGGCACGTTCTCGGCCCCGGCCAGGCCCGGCAGCGCCAGCGCCGCCAGCAGGATCGCGCCGCCCGGCGCCTGCCTAGTTGCAGCCACAGCCACCTCCGCCGACTCCGGCCCCGCCGGCCGCGCCCTCCTTGCTGCTGTAGGTATGTTCGGCATACTTCGCTTCGAGCCGGTCTTGTTCGAAGCTCATCGCCGGCTTGGCCAGCATCCCTTTTTCCCACGGCTGCACCGGCGCCGGCATGGCGCACGCGGCGAGCGCCAGCGCGATGCCTGCGGCAAGTAATGGTGAACGCATCAATCCATCCCCGGTCTGGTCTTCAAAAGTGCTGCCTTGATCTGGTTTTCGATCTGGCGCGCCGCGTCGTCGTTGAAGCCGGCGTGCACGTGCAGCACCTGGCCGTCCGGATCGATCAGTATGCTGCTCGGCATTCCCTTGATCGCATATTTTTTCGCGATGCTCCCGGCCGGGTCGTAGGCGACCGGGAACGCGGCCGGTACCTGCGCCAGGAACGCATCGGCGTCCTCGCGTCTGGCGTCGAC
>JBAQKU010000749.1:0-3505 GCA_049301315.1 Telluria sp. | reverse complement strand
GTCGACGCTGGCGTCGGGCGGCACGCTTGCGTCCTGTGGCGATGCCGCACCTGCCTCGCGAACCAGCGCGGCGCCCAGCATGGCGGCGCTGGCGCCGGTCAGGAATGATCTGCGCGATTTCATTGGTGTTTCCCGATATTTGCCTGGTCCAGGAGATCCGGATCCACACGCAGATACTAGTCTTGGCAATTGCGACAACGCTTGAGGTACGTCTTTAGTTCCATGATTTCCGGGCGATCGATGCAGGCGCCATGCCCCTAAAAAAAACAGCCGCGACATGCGCGGCTGCTTGACATCGGACTTGCGCGGCTGGTTACTTTTTGCCGGCATCCTTCACGATTTCCTTCAAGTCGCCCACTTTTTCCTGGATCTTGCCTTCGACCTGATTGCGCAGTCCTTCGGCCTGCTGCTTGTTGCTGCCCACGGCCTTGCCGACTTCCTCCTGGATCTTGCCGCCGATGTCTTTCGCCTTGCCTGCTATTTGGTCCTTGTTCATGTTCGAGTACCTCTCTGGTGGGTAAATCATCTGTGCGCGCCCCATGCCGGAGCGCGCTTTTGGGTCACACCTGCTGGTGTGCGATGAGTACAAGATATGGTTTTTTTTCAATGAATTCTGTACGGTGCCTAACACAGCGGCTTGCGCCAGAGGCTGGCAAGCCACGATTGCTGTTCGCGCGGCAAGTTCGGTGGGCGGTAATAATGATGCAGGGGTACAAACCCGGCCTCGGTCAGGAATTTCTGCCAGGTGTCGAAATCGTAGTAGCTGCCGTAGCGCTGGGCGTTCCAGCCTTCCTCGTTGTGTCCGCGCGGATTCGAGCTGAACAGCACGCCGCCCGGTTTCAGGGCTGCGTACAAATCGCCCAGCACCTTGGGCAGGGCGCGGCTGGGCACATGGAACAGCGACGCGTTGGCGAAGACGCCGTCGAACAGCGCGCCCGGCAGGTCGAGGTGCACGAAATCCTGCTGCCATACCTCGCAGCCGCTGTAGGCGCGCGCCATCTCGGCAAAGCGCGCGGAGCCGTCGACCCCGATCGCCCGGTGCCCGAGCGCGCTGAAGGTCTTCAGGTCGCGCCCGGGGCCGCAGCCGAGATCGAGGATGGTGAACGGGGGCTGCCCTTCGATCGCTTCGAGCAAGGCGGCGATGTTCTGGCTCACGTCATGGTCGATCGTGCCTGCGAAAAACTGCTGCGCGTGGCGCTCGTAGTAGTCCAGCGTGAGGCGCGTGATGTCGTCGATGTCTTGGGTCATGCTTTACATTACCACACGCGCAAGCGCGGCGCCGGTGCACGGACCGGGCTTGATTATCCGGGCAAAAAAACCCGGGATTCTTGTATCTTAAGGTTCAATCCGCTATATAGTCGCGATTGCCGGGGACAAAAACGAGGAGACCGCGATGACACTTGAAGCACTGCTTCACAACCAGAACGCCCTGCCGTCAGCGCCCAAGGTGATCGAGGAACTGATCGGCAGTTTCGATAACCCGGCCGTCTCGGTCGACGACATTGCGCGCAAGCTGTCGACCGACCCGGTACTGAGCGCCAAGCTGTTGCGCTTGGCCAATTCCGCCTATTACCATGTCTCGCGCAGCATCGGCAGCGTCGACGATGCGGTGCGCATGCTCGGTTTCGCAAGCGTACGCATGCTGGTCATCAGTTCCGGACTGGTCAACGGCTTCAAGGCAGTCCCCGGGCTCGACCTCAAGCATTTCTGGCGCTTCAGCCTGCACACTGGCGTCGCGGCCAAGTGGATCGCGCGCCACGCCGGCGAAAACGCCGAGCTGGCCTTCACGCTCGGGATGATGCATCCGATCGGCCAGCTCGTCATGCACATCGCGGACCCGGAGCGGGTGCAGGCGCTCGGCAAGATTGCCGGCCCGTACGATGCGCGCCGCATCGAGGAGGAGCGGGCCGCCTTCGGCTACACCTTTGCCGATGTCGGCGCCGCACTGGCGCTGCACTGGAAGTTTCCGCCGATTTTCGCCGAAACGCTGCAGGCCTTCCCTGCCCCGCTGGCACAGGATCCGCCGAACCGGATCGCGGGAGTGATCCACCTGGCCGCCTGGCGCGCCCGGATCGAGCAAAGCGGGGCCGGTCGCGACGAGGCGGAGGCCAGTTTCCCGGGCGAGGTCGCGGCCAGCCTCGGCCTGGCGCCAGAGCTCCTGCTTGGCCGGATGCCGACGCTTGCCGAACTGAGCGCGGGCCTGGATGAAATTATCCATTAAGCAATGTTTATGGACGGGGACGCGCGCGGACAGGCTCCTGAAATTATTTTCGATTTATTTCAAATAAACCCTAAAGTTTCCCGAAGCGATGTCGATATGAGAGGACACGCGGTAATTTATAAAAAATTCCAGATCCAGGTGCTGCCATGACGTCCAACGAAGTCCTCTCGATGTATGAAAATATTGCTGGCCTGACCAGCAAGATGGCGACGGCCGCGCAAACGGGCGACTGGAACGGACTGTCCAGGCTGGAAGGCCAGTGCGCGCTGCAGGCTGTGGCCAGCGCCGGCGGCGTACCGGCCCTGAACGGCGCTGCGCGCCTGCGCAAGATCGACCTGCTCAAGCAGATCATGGCCAACGACCGCGCCATCCGCGAGGTGACCGAGCCCTGGATGGGCCAGCTGGAAAACGTGATGAAAGCTGCTCACTGAGCAACAGCCGAATACGAAAAAAGCGTCCAGCGGGACGCTTTTTTTACGCCTGCACGGCTTGATTTGCCGTTCAGGGGGGGAATTCGGGAGAGCGATCACCAGGTATCTCCTGGTGTCGCCTCGTGCCGGTTGCATCCGGCGTCCACATGCGCATTGTTGGCAAACGGACAGCTTCCGGGACAGGCGTTTTTTCAACGTTCATCTGCTTATCGCGCCACGCTATCGTTGGTGGCTGCGCCAGATCCTGGCCCGTTTGTGCGTGATCTCGAAGACCACGAAGTCAGTATATAACAAAAATTGCTCTTGTGTAGACAAGCTTGGGATCGAATCGCATATATTTGCAATATTTCCATTTTTTAAATCTTTTACTCGCGCTGCGGCTCTTCGACCAGCTCCTCCTCCGGTAGCGCCTTCTTGCGCGACAGGCGGTTTTTAAGCTGGGTAAAGAACGTCGGCATGGGCAATGGCGCGGCCCCGCCCTTGTTCATCTTGCGCCATAGTACGAAGATCAGTGCGCCGAGCAGCGCCACGACGGCGCCGCCGGCCAGCCACCAGAGCATGCCGCCCGCTGGCGGGCTGTCTGGCTGCGCGCCCTTGAGCGCGACCGCGGCCTGGGGCGGGGGCAAGACCGCCTTGGGCGGCGGCGCTGGCGCCGGACGCGGCCCCGACACCGCACTTTGCAGCAGGGCCACTTTCTCTTCGAGTTCGACGATCTGCGCGGTCAGCATCGCGTTCTTGTAGTCGAGCGCGGTGCAGGTCTTGATCTGTTCTGCCGAATACCGGGGGCCACAGGCGGCGTCGGCGGCGCGGGGGACTGGCGCGCCAGCTGCCTCGCGCATCGCCAGGCGTTTCC
>JBAQKU010000748.1:0-2004 GCA_049301315.1 Telluria sp. | reverse complement strand
TGCCGCCGTCGCGGCGCTGCTGGCGCGCAGCCACGAGGTCGAGACGGTCACCTTCGCCGACGCCGAAACGTTCGACTGGAGCGCCCTGCCCGACGACGGCCGCTTCGTGGTGCTGGCCTCGACATCGCGCCTGCGCTATGGACCGCAGGCGCGCGCCACCTGGCGGCCGGACCTGCACCTGGCGCTGTGGAACCCCTACCAGGCGCTCGATATCGCGGCGCCGGCGCTCATGACGTACGGCTTCGCGGCGCCGGCGCTCGACGCCGTCCATGCATGGCTGGGCGGCAGCCTGGACGCCGCGGGACAGTGCCCGGTGCCCGGATTCGACTAGGCGCGGGCGCTGCGCACAATTGCCCGGTCCGGTTTGCAGGTTTATGGGACAATATGCGCTTCGCCCAAAATTTGCACCAAGACTGACGGTTCACAAGACCGTCCGTCTTCTATTCGATAAGCTCGCGCCTTAACGCCCTGGCTCGTCTTTTTGTCCATGATTGAAGGATTTTCCATGCACCAGTTTCGTCTTGCCCGTATCAGCCTGATTTTGGCCGCTCTTGGCCTGAACATTGCGCCTGCGCTGCTTACCACTGCGCATGCGCAAGCCAAGCCGGATGCCGCGGCCACCGCTCCCAAGCCCGACACGGTTCGCCCCGACCTGTTCAAACTGCTCGACCCGACCGTGATCAAGGAGCTGATGGCGGCCAAGAAGTACGCCGAAGTGCAGGAAAAGCTGACCAAGGCCGACGCATTCGCGGACAAGACCCCATACGAGAACTACGTGATCGACCGCATGCGCCTCGCGCTCGCCTCGTCCACCAACGACGATGCGATGGCCATCAAGGCGCTCGAATCGGTGATCGCGTCGGGCCGTCTGCCCAAGACCGACCAGACCGATTTCATCCAGGCGCTGGCCAACTACCACTACAACGCGAAGAACTACCCGAAGACCATCGAGTGGCTCAAGCGCTATCAGAAGGAAAGCGCGACCCCACTGAAGGTACGCCCCACCCTGATCCGCGCTTACTACCTGAGCGGCGACTATGCGTCGGCCAAGACCGAACTGCTTCCCGTGATTGCCGAAGCGCGGCAAGCGGGCAAGGCTCCCGAACTGGAAGACCTGCGCCTGCTGGCCAGTTCGGCCTCCAAGCTGAAAGACAACGCGGCCTATGTCGAGACGATGGAGCAGCTGGTCGCCTTTTATCCGACCGACGAATTCTGGACCGACCTGCTGAACCGGATGCAGAGCAAGCCGACCTTCAACATCCGCCTGCAGCTCGACGCCTACCGCCTCGAGAACGCCGCCCTGAAGGCGATGGCGCCGGAAGAGTACAACGAAATGGCCGAACTGGCGCTGATCGCCGGCTTCCCGACCGAAGCGAAGAAAGCCATGGACGCCGGCTTTGCGGCCGGGGTGCTGGGCACGGGCTCGAACGCGGCCAAGCACAAGCAGGTGCGCGACAAGGCCGCCAAGGGCGCCGCTGACGATGCGAAGAACATCGCCGGCGGTGAAGCGGCCGCTGTCAAGGCGAAGGACGGCACCGGCCTGGTCAACCTCGGTTACGCCTACGTGACGATGGACCAGTTCGACAAAGGCATCGCGCTGATGGAAAAAGGCATCGCCAAGGGCGGCATGAAGCGTCCCGACGAAGCCAACCTGCACCTGGGCGTCGCCTACGCCAAGGCCGGCCGCAAGGACGATGCGCTCAAGGTGTTCCAGGGCCTCAAGGGCGACGACGGCATGACCGATCTGGCCAAATACTGGACACTGTGGCTGAACCGCCCGGTCGAAGCGGCGGCGGTGGCCGCGCCGGCCAAGTAAGCCCACGTCGTTCCCGCGCAGGCGCATCGCTGTCCCGAATAAATTCGTTGACATTTGCACGTCGTTCCCGCGTAGGAGGCTGTCGCAAAAGGGTCCACAGATCTCTAATTAGCTATTTACCCCCGTCGTTCCCGCGAAGGCGGGAACCTAATTTCGGCGCGTTACAGCAGCTAAATTGGGTTCCCGCC
>JBAQKU010000747.1:0-10107 GCA_049301315.1 Telluria sp. | reverse complement strand
GCACAGACCGGCGTCGGCGCAGCCCTGCCCGATCGACTTCAGGGTGAACGCGCCGCTGGCCTCGACCGGAATCTTGATGGTGACGGAATGGCGGTAGGTTTCGACGTTTTTCTGGAACGTCTCGTCGAACTTGACCTTGCCGGGAGGAAATTCGGGAGCGCCGAGCTTGGCGCCGGAAGCGGAAAACTTGAACTGCTCGCGGTACATATAGTATTTATCGGCGATCGCGTAGGTGACCGCGATGGTCTGCGGATCGAGCATGCGGGCCGAGAAACGGAAGGCGAGCTCGGGCTGGAGGTACTCCTCTTCGGCCGTGGCCGGGGCGGCGCCGCCGACGCAGGCGAGCACGAGCAGCAGCGACAGCGCGCGCAGCATCCAGGACTGCACCGGCCTGGCGAGCGCCGCCGGTAATGAAAGACTGACCATAACATCCCTATCGTTGGACGCACACGCCCACGGCAAGCACGCATGCAGGGCAAATAGTACACCTGTGCAAAGCATTGCGCCTGAAGCCAGGCTTAAAGGCGGTCGAATCGGGCCAGGCGGTCCGCCGCGCCGGGATGCAAAAAACAAAAGCCAGGCGAGGCCTGGCTTTCGTCTGACTGCCGCAAGCGCCGATTACTCGGCGGTTGGGGCTTCTTCGATGTCGCTCACTTCTGGACGGTCCATCAGTTCAACGTACGCCATCGGGGCATTGTCGCCAACGCGGAAACCCATTTTCAGGATACGCAGGTAGCCGCCGTTGCGGTTTGCGTAGCGTGGGCCCAGTTCCGCGAACAGCTTGAGCACCATTTCACGGTCGCGCAGACGGGAAAATGCCAGGCGCTTGTTGGCCAGGGTGTCGGTCTTGCCCAGGGTCAGGATCGGCTCGATGACGCGGCGCAGTTCTTTTGCCTTAGGGACGGTGGTCTTGATTGCTTCGTGGCGCAGCAGGGATACTGTCATGTTGCGCAGCATTGCCAGGCGGTGGGACGAAGTACGGTTCAGCTTGCGAAGGCCGTGACGATGACGCATGGTAAATCCTTTCGGTTGGTTTTCATCCAGTTCTTCGATCGATCATGCAAAAACGCATCATCGCGGACCGGTTGTAAAAAGTTTAAGTTTGCCCGGACCCAATGCCCGGGCAAGGTGCTGCAGCCCGATTACTTCTCCAGACCGGCTGGCGGCCAGTTTTCGAGCTTCATGCCCAAGGTCAGGCCGCGCGAGGCAAGCACTTCCTTGATTTCGTTCAGGGACTTGCGCCCCAGATTCGGTGTCTTCAGCAGTTCGTTCTCGCTGCGCTGGATCAGGTCGCCGATGTAGTAGATGTTTTCGGCTTTCAGGCAGTTCGCGGAACGCACCGTCAGTTCCAGGTCGTCGACCGGACGCAGCAGGATCGGATCGACCAGCGGAGCGCGCGATGGCGCTTCGGCGGCAGCTTCCGTGCCTTCGAGCGCGGCGAACACGTTGAGCTGGTCGACCAGCACGCGCGCCGATTGGCGGATCGCTTCCTCTGGCGTGATCACGCCGTTGGTCTCGATGTTGATGATCAGCTTGTCGAGGTCGGTACGCTGTTCGACACGCGCCGATTCAACGAAATACGACACCCGGCGCACTGGCGAGAACGACGCGTCCAGGATGATGCGGCCGATGGTCTTGTTGGTGTCTTCCGACAGGCGGCGCACATTGCCCGGCACGTAGCCACGGCCTTTTTCGACCTTGATCTGCATGTCCAGCTTGCCACCGGCGGTCAGGTGAGCGATCACGTGATCCGGGTTGATCAGTTCCACGTCATGCGGCAGGTCGATGTCGGACGCCAGGATTGCGCCTTCGCCTTCCTTTTTCAGGGTCAGCGTGACGGAATCGCGGTTGTGCACCTTGAACACGACGCCTTTCAGGTTCAGCAGCAGGTCGACAACGTCTTCCTGCACGCCGTCGAGCGACGAATACTCGTGCACGACGCCGGCGATCGTCACTTCGGTCGGCGCGTAGCCGACCATGGACGAGAGCAGTACACGGCGCAGCGCGTTGCCGAGCGTGTGGCCATAACCACGTTCGAAAGGCTCCATCACGACCTTGGCGTGACCGGCGCCGAGCGCTTCGACATCGATAATACGCGGCTTCAACAGACTGTTTTGCATGAAATGTCCTTTTCAATACCCTCGGCTCATTACACCGATAAGGCTGATGGCATGTGTGAAAGCGCCCACTCGGGGAGTGGGCGGGAGTACGACGACTTCGGTTCCCGCCTTCGCGGGAATGACGTTCCCGCCTTCGCGGGAAGTCAGTTTCGCCAATGGCGGAACTGACGGTAAAACCGTCAATTAACGCGAGTACAGCTCGACGATCAGCGATTCGTTGACGTCGTTTGCAATCTCGTTACGCTCCGGGAAGGAACGGAAGGTGCCTTCCATTTTCTTGGAATCGACCGACACCCAGCTCGGCATGCCGACCTGCTCGGCCAGCGACAGCGCTTCGACGATACGCACTTGCTTCTTCGACTTTTCGCGCACGGCGACCACGTCGCCGGTCTTGACGGCGTAGGAAGCGATGTTGACCACGTTGCCGTTGACGGTAAAGGCTTTATGGCTGACCAGCTGGCGCGCTTCGGCGCGGGTCGAGCCGAAGCCCATACGGTAGCAGACGTTGTCGAGGCGTGCTTCGAGCAAGCGCAACAATGTTTCGCCGGTGTTGCCCTTGCGACGGTCCGCTTCCGCGAAATAGCGGCGGAACTGGCGCTCGAGAATGCCGTACATGCGCTTGACTTTTTGTTTTTCGCGCAGCTGGTTGCCGTAGTCCGAGGTGCGGGCGCCGGATTTGACGCCGTGCTGGCCTGGCTTGACGTCCAGTTTGCATTTCGAATCGAGCGAACGACGTGCGCTCTTGAGGAACAGGTCCGTGCCTTCACGGCGGGACAGCTTTGCTTTAGGTCCGATATAACGTGCCACGATGTTTCCTTTTATAAATAATGACGCCCCGCCCATCTTCAGCGATGTGGCAGGCGCTAGTCCGAATCGGCATGCGATCGAACGGTGGCTTCACGAAAGCCCGCGCGCAGAAATGCCGCAGGCGACGACAGCCGGGCAGTATACCCCATAAGGGCCTGCACCGGCGATCTCTTAACACAGTACCGTACGCTTCGTGCAACAAAATGACGGGATTGCGTCGAACGCAAGCCCGCCAGTCGTCGATCAGATGCGGCGACGCTTCGGTGGACGGCAGCCGTTGTGCGGAACTGGCGTCACGTCCTGGATTTCGGTGATCTTGATACCCAGGTTGTTCAAAGCGCGAACTGCCGACTCACGACCAGGACCTGGGCCCTTGATACGCACTTCGAGGTTCTTCACGCCGCACTCGACAGCGACCTTGCCAGCCGCTTCTGCCGCAACCTGCGCTGCGAACGGGGTCGATTTGCGCGAACCCTTGAAGCCCGCACCGCCGGACGTTGCCCACGACAGCGCATTGCCCTGACGATCGGTGATCGTGATGATGGTGTTGTTGAACGATGCGTGGACGTGCGCGATGCCTTCGGCGACGTTCTTTTTAACTTTTTTACGAACGCGCGCTGCTGCGGCGCTGCTTTGTTGCTTAGCCATGGTCGGTTCCTAGTTATTTCTTAAGCGATTGTGCGGCCTTGCGCGGACCCTTGCGAGTACGAGCGTTGGTGCGTGTACGCTGGCCGCGGCAAGGCAGACCCTTACGATGACGCATACCGCGGTAGCAACCCAGATCCATCAAGCGCTTGATGTTCATGGAGAGTTCGCGACGCAGATCGCCTTCGACAACAAACGTGCCGACGGCGTCGCGCAGCTTTTCGAGCTCACTGTCGTCCAGGTCCTTGACCTTTTTATTGGTCGCGACACCCGTTTGGGCGCAGATCTTCTGTGCGCGTGGGCGGCCAACACCGTAGATGGCGGTCAAGCCGATAACAGTGTGCTGATGATTTGGGATATTAACCCCTGCAATACGTGCCATTCGTTATTCCTCAATAAATAACGTTAAATTAACCTTGACGCTGCTTGTGACGTGGTTCCACGCAGATTACGCGGACTACGCCTTTGCGCTTGATGATCTTGCAGTTGCGGCAGATCCGCTTGACTGATGCGAGAACTTTCATTTTTGCACTCTCTTTAACGTTCGGATTGGTTCGATTACTTAAAATTACTTGGTCCGGAACACAATCCGGGCCCGGCTCAGGTCATAGGGCGTGAGCTCCACCGTGACCTTGTCGCCAGGGAGGATGCGGATATAGTTCATCCGCATTTTTCCCGATATGTGTCCGAGCACCACGTGTCCGTTTTCCAGCTTCACTCGAAATGTCGCATTCGGCAGATTCTCGAGAATCTCGCCCTGCATCTGTATGACGTCGTCTTTTGCCATTCGGTTTATGCACTCCTGGGCGCTTACCGCGTCGGAATTCCGCCCTTGAAATTTGCCTTGCGCAGCAGCGATTCATATTGCTGCGACATGACGTAGTTTTGTACTTGCGCCATGAAATCCATGGTAACAACCACAATAATCAACAAGGACGTGCCACCGAAATAGAAAGGCACTTTCCATTGGGCTTGCATAAATTCCGGCAACAAGCACACGAGTGTGATGTAGACCGCACCGGCCAGCGTCAGGCGCATCAGGATCTTGTCGATGTAGCGCGCAGTCTGGTCGCCGGGACGAATCCCGGGAACGAAAGCGCCGCTCTTCTTCAAGTTATCCGCTGTTTCCTTGCTGTTAAACACCAGCGCCGTATAGAAGAAACAGAAAAAGACGATTGCAGCCGCGTACAACAAGGCATGGATAGGCTCACCAGGCCCCATCGATGCCGCCAAGTCTTTCAAGAAACCGATCACCGGGCTGCTGGAATCGCGGCCCTTGGTGAACCAGTCCACGATCGTGGCCGGGAACAGGATGATCGACGATGCGAAGATCGGCGGGATCACGCCGGACATGTTCAGCTTGAGGGGCAGATGGCTGGTTTGGCCGCCGTACACCTTGTTGCCTACCTGTCGCTTCGCATAGTTGACCAGGATCTTGCGCTGGCCCCGCTCGACGAATACCACGAAGTACGTCACCACGGCCACCAGGACCACGATGATGATCGCCGCAAAGCTGCTGATCGAACCGGTCGACACCAGGGAGAACAAGCCGCCCAGGGCCGATGGCAGACCGGCTGCGATACCGGCAAAAATGATGATCGAAATACCGTTACCGATGCCGCGTTCCGTGATCTGTTCACCTAGCCACATCAGGAACATGGTGCCGGTCAACAGCGTCACGACAGTGACGAAGCGAAACGCCGTGCCAGGATCGAGCACCAGTCCGGCCTGCGATTCAAGCGCGACGGCAATGCCGAACGCCTGGAACAGGGCCAGCGCCACCGTGAAGTAGCGCGTGTACTGGGTGATCTTGCGACGCCCTGCCTCACCCTCTTTTTTCAGCGCTTCGAGCTGGGGCGATACGACCGCCGCCAGCTGCATGATGATCGACGCCGAAATGTAGGGCATGATACCGAGCGCAAACACGGTGAAACGTTCCAGCGCGCCACCCGAGAACATGTTGAACATGCCCAGGATGCCGCCCTGGTTCTGCTTGAACAGCGTAGCCAGTTGAACCGGGTCAATCCCTGGAACAGGGACATGCGCACCGATACGGTACACGACCAACGCGCCAAGCAAAAACCAGAGCCGACCCCAAGGGAAACCGGCCGCTGCGCTTTTACCAAGTTGTGAATTAGTCGCCAATTTTTGCTCCGATCAAGCTGTTAGCCGTCACTCAGGCGACCGAGCCGCCAGCAGCTTCGATTGCCGCTTTCGCGCCTGCAGTCACTTTCAGGCCCTTCAAGTTCACCGCACGGGTGATCTCGCCGGACAGGATCACGCGCACGTCGCGCGCCAGTACCTGCAGGATGCCCGCTTGCTTGAGCACCAGGATGTCGACGTCGCCGACGGCCAGGTTGTTCAGGTCGGACAGGCGCACTTCAGCTTTGAAGGTGGCGTTGAGCGACTTGAAACCGCGCTTTGGCAGACGGCGCTGCAAAGGCATCTGACCGCCTTCGAAGCCGACCTTGTGGAAACCGCCCGAACGCGACTTCTGACCCTTGTGGCCACGACCCGAGGTCTTGCCCAGGCCGGAGCCGATACCGCGGCCTACGCGACGCTTGTAATGCTTGGCGCCTTCGGCTGGTTGAATTGTATTCAATTCCATGAATTTCTCCGTTGGTAAGCCCGAAGGCTTAGCCGACAACTTTAACGAGGTACGAGACTTTGTTGATCATGCCGCGTACCGACGGGGTGTCCTGCAACTCGGAGACCGAGTTGACGCGGCGCAGACCCAGGCCGCGCACGGTAGCGCGATGCGATTCGCGCGTGCCGATCAAGCCCTTGACCAATTGTACTTTGACTGTTTGTGCCATTTTGTCCACCTTAAGCCAGGATGTCTTCAACCGACTTGCCGCGCTTGGCGGCAATATCGGATGCAGTACTCATTTTCGACAAACCGTCCAATGTGGCACGAACCAGGTTGTAAGGGTTCGACGAGCCGGTGGATTTCGCCACGACGTCGGTCACGCCCATTACTTCGAAGATCGCGCGCATTGCGCCGCCGGCGATGACGCCGGTACCAGGCTTGGCCGGCATCATCATCACTTTCGATGCGCCGTGACGGCCGGTGACCGTGTGATGCAAAGTACCGTTCTTGAGCGGAACCTTGATCAGGTTGCGGCGCGCTTCTTCCATTGCCTTCTGCACGCCCACCGGCACTTCTTTCGACTTGCCCTTGCCCATGCCGATACGGCCATCGCCGTCGCCCACAACGGTCAGTGCTGCAAAACCCATGATACGACCACCCTTGACCACTTTGGTCACGCGGTTGATCGCGATCATCTTTTCGCGCATGCCATCATCCGGCTTGTCGCTTTGCATTTTCGCTTGCATTTTTGCCATGACGATTCTTCCTTAGAACTTCAGACCGGCTTCACGCGCGGCTTCTGCCAACGCCTTCACACGGCCGTGGTAACGGAAACCGGAGCGGTCGAACGCAACTTCGGTAATCCCTGCTTTCAGTGCTTTCTCGGCGACGCGCTTGCCGACCAGTGCGGCAGCGGCGGCATTGCCACCCTTGCCGGACTTGCCTGCCAGCTCGGCGCGCACTTCGGCTTCGGCGGTCGAGGCCGAAACCAGGATCTTCGCGTCCGGGCTGATCAGGTTGGCGTAAATGTGCAGGTTGGTGCGATGCACCGACAGGCGATTTACTTTCAGCTCCGCAATCTTGATGCGGGTCTGGCGTCCACGACGCAGACGTGATTCTTTCTTGTCCATGGTCAGCCCTATTATTTCTTCTTGGTTTCTTTAAGCTTAACCACTTCGTCCACATAGCGGACGCCCTTGCCTTTATAAGGCTCGGGGGAGCGGTAAGCACGCACTTCAGCGGCGACCTGGCCAACCTGTTGCCGATCGATACCCTTGATCAGGATTTCGGTCGGGGTCGGGGTGGCGCAGCTGACGCCGGCCGGCATCGAATGCACGACCGGATGCGAGAAACCGAGCGACAGGTTCAGCTTGTCGCCGGCGGCCTGGGCTTTGTAGCCCACGCCCACCAGGGACAGCTTCTTCTCGAAGCCGCGGGTCACGCCGGTCACCATATTGTTGACCAGGGCACGCAGGGTGCCGGACATCGCATTCGACTCACGGCTGTCGTCGACTACGTCGAACGTCAGGGTGCCGCTATTGTTTTCAACCTTTACCAGGCCGTTCAGGGGCTGAACCAGCGAACCCAAAGGACCTTTTACCGTAATCGCTGCTGCAGTGATCGCCACTTCGGCGCCAGCTGGGACAGCGATCGGCATCTTAGCTACTCGAGACATCGTCTACTCCTTAAGCCACGTAGCAAATAACTTCGCCGCCGACACCGGTGGCGCGCGCTTTGCGGTCAGTCATGACGCCTTGCGGAGTCGACACGATCGCCACGCCCAAGCCATTCATGACGGTAGGGATTTCATCTTTGCCCTTGTAGACGCGCAGGCCCGGACGGGACACGCGCTCGAGGCGCTCGATGACCGGACGGCCAACGTAATACTTCAAACCGATCTTCAGTTCCGCCTTGCCACCAGCTGCGGTGACGGCGAAATCTTCAATGTAACCCTCGTCCTTGAGGACGTTGGCAATCGCTACTTTGACTTTCGACGATGGCATGGCCACGGTCGTTTTTTGTACGCCTTGTGCGTTGCGAATGCGGGTCAGCATATCGGCGATAGGATCGCTCATACTCATTGCATATTCTCCTATTACCAGCTTGCTTTAGTCATACCCGGGATCTCGCCACGCATGGCGAATTCACGGAGCTTGATACGACCCAGACCGAATTTACGGAATGTGCCACGTGGGCGACCGGTGATGGCGCAGCGGTTACGCTGGCGGGTCGGCGCCGAGTTGCGCGGCAGGGCCTGCAACTTGAGACGAGCTTCGTAACGCTCTTCATCCGACTTGGACTGGTCATCGATGGTGGCTTTCAGAGCTGCACGCTTAGGGGCAAATTTCGCCACCAGGTCTGCACGCTTCTGTTCGCGGTTAATCAGAGATAGTTTTGCCATGATCTCAGTTTCTGAACGGAAATTTAAAGGCGGCGAGGAGTGCTTTCGCTTCGTCGTCGGTCTTGGCGGTCGTCGTGATGCTGATATTCAAGCCACGCAACGCGTCAATCTTGTCGTATTCGATTTCAGGGAAAATGATCTGTTCCTTGACGCCGATGTTGTAGTTGCCACGGCCGTCGAAGGAACGCCCGTTGACGCCACGGAAATCGCGCACGCGCGGCAGGGCCACGGTGATGAAGCGGTCAAGGAACTCGTACATGCGCGTGCCGCGCAGGGTGACCATGGTACCGATCGGATAACCTTCGCGGATCTTGAAACCTGCAATCGCCTTGCGCGCCTTGGTCGTGACCGGCTTTTGGCCGGCGATCTTGGTCAGGTCGCCCACTGCGTGTTCGATGATCTTCTTGTCCGCGATTGCTTCGCCCAAGCCCATGTTCAGGGTGATCTTGGTCAGACGCGGAACTTCCATTGCCGATTTGTAGCCGAATTTGGCGACCAGGTCGGCAACGACCTTATCTTTGTAGAATTGTTGGAGACGGGCCATGATTAAACCTTCACTACTTCGCCGGAGGACTTGAAAACGCGGACTTTCTTGCCGTCTACGTCTTTGAAGCCCACGCGGTCTGCCTTGCCAGTCGCAGCATTGAACAACGCTACGTTGGACACGTGAATTGGCATTGTCTTATCGACGATACCACCAGTTACGCCGGTCATTGGGTTAGGCTTGGTCGCCTTCTTGGCGACGTTGACGCCTTCAACCACGACATGCTCAGCATCGATACGTTGCTGAACCACACCGCGCTTGCCCTTGTCTTTCCCGGTCAGAACGATGACTTCGTCGTTTTTACGAATCTTATCCATTACGACTCCTTACAGAACTTCAGGTGCCAGGGACACGATTTTCATGAACTTTTCAGTGCGCAGTTCGCGCGTGACTGGTCCAAAAATACGCGTACCGATCGGTTCCAGCTTGGCGTTGAGCAGCACGGCAGCATTGCCGTCGAACTTCACCAGGGAGCCGTCTTGGCGGCGCACACCTTTAGCGGTACGCACAACCACAGCGTTATAAATTTCACCTTTTTTGACACGGCCGCGTGGCGCGGCAACCTTGACGGTTACCTTGATCACGTCGCCAATGCCAGCATAACGGCGCTTGGAACCGCCCAATACCTTGATGCACATGACTTCCTTGGCACCGGTATTGTCGGCCACTTCGAGCCGGCTTTCAGTTTGAATCATAGTATTCTCTTTCCCAACTTAAGCCGAAGAATCCCCACAGCGTGGGCCTGCGGTCAGTCTTGGTCCCGCCGACCGCGCCATGCTGGCACTGCCGATTGGGTGATGGACTTTCCAAAAACTTTCGTTGCAGGCCGCGGTCACCGGGGTGACTAGAAATTTGCGGCAATACATGAACGAAGCCCGCTAGTATCGCAGAATACTGGCGGGCCCGCAAGAACAATTTGTGTGTGTTGCACCTACCCGTCGTTCCCGCGCAGGCGGGAACCCAAGTTTGCGTGCAATCACGCTCAGCATGGGTTCCCGCC
>JBAQKU010000746.1:0-19198 GCA_049301315.1 Telluria sp. | reverse complement strand
GTCGACTGGAGCGCCGCCTGCGCCAGCGCGCGCCCGGCCCCGCCGGTGTTGCGCCGGGCCGCCGACATGGCGCTGTGGATCGGCACCTCGGGCACCACCGGCACGCCCAAGGGCGTGATCCACACACACGGCGTGACCGAGCCTTGCGCCGCGTTCGCGCGCGAAATCCTCGGGGCCGGGCCGCAGGACCGGCTCTATGCCAGCTCCAAGCTGTTCTTCGCCTACGCGCTGGCCAACAGCCTGTTCGCCGGCCTGCGCCTGGGCGCCACCGTGATTCTCGACTCCGAATGGCCGAGCGCCGCGCGGGTGGCCGAGATGGTCGAAAAACATTGCCCGACCCTGGTGTTCTGCGTGCCGACCCTGTACCACAAGATGCTGCAGACCGGCGACGCCGAGCTGCTGGCCGGGCGCGGCATCCGCCATTTCGTCTCGGCCGGCGAGGCCCTGCCTGCGCTGCTGCGCGCCGAGTGGGAAGCGGCGGCCGGCTCGGCGCCGATTTCCGGCTACGGCACCTCGGAAACCCTGTGCCTGATGCTGTACTGCGACAGCCGCTCGGGCCAGCTCAAGCCGACCCCGCTCACCGAAGTGCGCCACGACGCGCTTGCGCCCGAGCTGCCGCAGCGCGTCTGGGTGCGCCATCCGGCGCTCGCGCGCGGCTACTGGGAGCGTCCCAAGGAGCAGGCCGACGGCTTTCGCGACGGCTGGTTCAGCCCCGGCGACATGTTCGTGCGCCACCAGGACCGGCTCGAATTCACGGGCCGTAACGACGACATGCTGAAAATCGCCGGGCAATGGGTCAGCACCCAGTGGGTCGAGCAGGAACTGCGGGCCGCGTGCGGCGACAGCATCGAGGCGCTGGCGGCGGTGGGGATCAAGAGCGATGAGGGACTGACCGCGATCGCCGCCTTCCTGATCGCCCGCCCGCAACAGGAAGCGCTGGCGCGCAGCGCGCTAGCGCGGGCAATTGCCAGCCTGCCCGGCCACAAGCGTCCGCGCTGGGTGCACTGGGTGGAGGCGCTGCCGATCACCGCCACCGGCAAGCTGCAGCGCTCGGCGCTGGCCGCGCTGCACGCCCAAAACCGCGCAGTCCACTTGACCGGCGTACAGAAATAACCACGAGCTTGTAGGAAGCCGCGGCCATTCGGGAGTAAAGTCTCTACGGTAAATGGTAGGGCAGGCCTGAATCGCGAAGTGAGCTCATTCAAACAGCCGGCCGCGCACACGCGCGGCCGGGATTTATTGGGGAACCCGACTTTGAACCTGAACTTTGGCATGACACTGGACCAGTTGTACGCGCGCGCCGGCCTGCTGGCGCTCGATGTGCATTTTCTGCGCGAGCTCGGCGCCGAGGCGCCCGACCTGCTCGAGCAGTTGCAGCAGGCGCGCCTGCAGCCCGATGCGCTCACGCCGCTGCAGGAATCGCAGCTGCTGCTGGCGCTCGGCCCTTCCCTGGAAGACTTCGTGGCGCGCCTGTTCGGGATCGAAGCCCAGGTCGAGCGCCTGAGCGGTCGCCATCATGTGCTCGCGCCGCTGTACGCGGTCAAGCGCAAGTTCGTGCAGCGCAACGCTGCCAAGAAGTTCACCGCGGAGCAAGCCGCCGCCATCGACGGTCCGGCCCTGCGTGCGCGCCTGAGCGCCTGGTTCGGCGGCCGTTTCGACGAACTCGCCTTCGCCACGGCGGTGCAGGACTGGCTTGCCGACGCGGCTGCGCAGGCCGAGAAAATCGACGTCGCCGCCCAGTATGCGGCGTGGGCCTTCCATACCCCGGAGGGCAAGGCGGCGCATTGCGACGGGGTGCTGTTTCGCGCACCGCATGCGGTCGACGACGCCAACCTGGTGCCCGCCGCGCAGGCGCACGAGCGCAAAGCCTACCGCGTCTTCACCATCAGGCCCGACCATATCCGCCAGCGCCAGGGGTTTGCGCTGACCGACGCCGGCTGCGAACTGCCGGTGGCGCTGGACCAGGCCAATTACTGCATCTGGTGCCACGCCCAGGGCAAGGACTCCTGCTCGCATGGCCTGCCCGAGAAAGCGCCCAAGGACGGACCGCCCCTACGCGGCAAGGCGGCCTACAAGAGCACCGCCTTCGGCGTAACCCTGACCGGTTGCCCGCTGTCGGAAAAAATCTCCGAATTCCACACCCTCAAGGCCGGCGGCCATGCGCTTGCCGCGCTGGCCATGATCACGGTCGACAATCCGATGGCCGCCGCCACCGGCCACCGCATCTGCAACGACTGCATGAAGGCGTGCATCTACCAGAAGCAGGAGCCGGTGAACATTCCGGAAGTCGAAACGCGCACCATCAAGGACGTGCTGGCCCTGCCCTACGGTTTCGAAATCTATTCCCTGCTCACGCGCTGGAATCCGCTCAACCTGCGCCGCCCCTACCCGCGCGCGCGCACCGGCTACCGGGTGCTGGTGACGGGATTGGGCCCGGCCGGCTACACGCTGGCGCACCACCTGCTCAACGATGGCCACAGCGTGGTCGGCATCGACGGACTCAAGATCGAGCCGCTGCCCGAGCAGCTAAGCGGGGTGCGCGCGGACGGCAGCCGCAGCGCGTTCATGCCGGTCGAATCGGCCGAGGACCTGTTCGAGGAGCTCGACGAGCGCATTCCGGCCGGCTTCGGCGGGGTGGCCGAATACGGCATCACGGTGCGCTGGAACAAGAACTTCCTCAAGGTGGTGCGCCTGCTGCTGGAACGCCGCCCCGAGTTTTCGATGACCGGCGGCGTGCGCTTTGGCGGCACGCTCGGCGCGCACGACGCGTTCCGGCTTGGCTTCGACCATATCGCGCTGGCGCTGGGGGCGGGCCGCCCCACGGTGCTCGAGATTCCGAACGGGCTGGCGCGCGGGGTGCGCACCGCCTCCGATTTCCTCATGGGACTGCAGTTGAGCGGCGCGGCCAAGGCCAATTCGCTGGCCAACCTGCAGCTGCGCCTGCCGGTGGTGGTGATCGGCGGCGGGCTGACCGGCATCGACAGCGCCACCGAGTCGCTGGCCTACTACCCGGTGCAGGTAGAGAAATTCGCCCTGCGCTACGAGCAGCTGTGCGCCGAACGGGGCGAGCAGCAGGTGCGCGCCGGGTGGAGCGCGGAAGAAGCGGACATCGCGGCCGAATTCCTGCAGCATGCGGGCGCGATCCGGGCCGAACGCGCGCGCGCGGCGGCCTTGGGCGAGACGGCCGACGTGCTGGCCCTGTTGCAGGGCTGGGGCGGGGTCACGCTGGCCTACCGCAAACGCATGATCGACAGTCCGGCCTACACCCTCAACCACGAGGAAATCGAAAAGGCGCTGGAAGAAGGCATCGCCTACGCCGAATGCCTCAGCCCCGCCGCGATCGAGGTCGACGCGCACGGCGCGGCCAGCGCGATCCGCATGCGGGTGCAGCGGCGCGACGCCGACGGCAAGTGGTCCGAGGGCGAGACGGTCACGCTGCCGGCGCGTTCGATCTTCGTGGCGGCCGGAACCTCGCCCAATACGGTGCTGGCGCGCGAGGACGCGACCCATTTCCGGCTCGACGGGCGCTATTTCGCCGCCTGCGACGAACAGGGCGCGCCGGTCAGGCCGGAAAGCGGGATCTGCAAGCCGGACCAGGCCGACGTCCTGCTCAGCCGCGCCGATGGCGGCAAGTTCATCTCCTTCTTCGGCGACCTGCATCCTTCGTTTTCCGGCAACGTGGTCAAGGCCATGGCCTCGGCCAAGCAGGGCTATCCGCTGGTGTCGCGCGTGCTGGCCCAGCAGGCCCCCGCCAACGGCGACGACGATGCGCTGTTTTTCGCGCACCTGAACGGAGGGCTGCGCGCCACGGTCCACGCGGTCAACCGGCTCACGCCCACCATCGTCGAAGTGGTGCTGCACGCGCCCTTCGCGGCGGCCCGCTTCAAGCCCGGACAGTTCTTCCGCCTGCAGAATTTCGAATCGCACGCGCCGCTGCTGCGCGGCACCCGCATGGCGATGGAAGGGCTGGCCCTGACCGGCGCCTGGGTCGATGTCGGGCGCGGCCTGGTCGCCTGCATCGTGCTCGAGATGGGCGGCTCGGCCAACCTGGTGGCGCTGCTGCGGCCAGGCGAGCCGGTGGTGCTGATGGGGCCGACCGGCGCGCCCACCCACATCACCTCCGGCGAGACGGTGATGCTGGTCGGCGGCGGGCTCGGTAACGCGGTGCTGTTTTCGATCGGCGCGGCGTTCCGGGCGGCCGGTTCGCGCGTGCTCTATTTTGCCGGCTACAAGAAATGCATCGACCGCTACAAGGTGGCCGAGATCGAAGCGGCGGCCGACCTGATCGTGTGGTGCTGCGACGAGGCGCCCGGGTTCACTCCCGGCCGCCCGCAAGACAAGCGATTCGTCGGCAACATGGTGCAGGCGATACAGGCGTACGCCAGCGGCGAGCTGGGCGAGCGCCCGATCGCCACCGACGCGGTCGACCGCATCATCGCGATCGGCTCGGACCGCATGATGGCCGCGGTCGCGCTGGCGCGCCACGGCGTGCTCCAGCCTTATCTGAAGGCCGGTCATTTTGCGATCGGCTCGATCAACTCGCCCATGCAATGCATGATGAAGGAGATCTGCGCCCAATGCCTGCAGCCGCGGGTGGACCCGGAAACCGGCAAGACCAGCTATGTTTTCACCTGTTTCGACCAGGACCAGCCGCTCGACAGCGTCGATTTTTCGGGGCTGAACGCGCGCCTGCGCCAGAACTCGCTGCAAGAAAAACTGACCGCGCAATGGATCGACAGTTGTATCGAGCCGCCCGATGGAGATAGAATGCAGGTGGTGGGCTGAATGTGAAATATAGTGCAGTTTTGCTTGATTTCCGGGGAGCGCCCACTATTTGTCATCACCACAAGAAGAAATTTTTTCCAGGGGCGACGTGAAGACAGGCAAGGGCATTGATCCAATCCGGGCGCACTCGCCCGCGAGCGCGAGCGAGCTCGCCTCGCGGCTGCGTTTCGCGTTCGAAACCGGCCATATCTGGCTGGGCGAGACGCGCATGATCCTGCTGCACGGCGCGGCGCTTATCGCGCTGCGCAAGGAGCTGATCGATTCGCTCGGCGCCGACCGCGCGCGCGGCGTGCTCACGCGCATGGGCTATGCGTCCGGCGCCAGCGACGCGACCTGGGCGCGCAAGCTCTACCCGGGCGCCACCGAAACCGAATTGCTGGCCATGGGGCCGCAATTGCATACGCTCGAGGGCATCGTGTGCTCGCGCAACGGCAAGCTCAGCATCGACAGTGTCGAGGGCGTGTTCTACGGCGAATTCGACTGGGAAAGCTCGTTCGAGGCGGACGCCCACGTCAAGCTGTACGGAATGTCCGCGGAGCCGGCCTGCTGGATGCAGCTCGGCTATGCCTGCGGCTACGTCAGCACCCTGATGGGCAAGTTCGTCCTGTTCCATGAAACCGCCTGCGCGGCCGCGGGAGCGCCGCATTGCCACATCGTGGGCCGGCCGGCGGACGAATGGCCAGACGCCCAGGCCTCGCTCAGGTATTTCGAGCCCGATTCGGTGGCCGACCACATCATGGCCTTGCAGACCCAGGTGCAGAACCTGCGCTACTCGATCGACGACGAGCTGCAGATGGACGACCTGATCGGCGCCTCGCCCAGCTTCAGGCAGGCGGCCAGCCTGCTCAAGAAGGCCGCGGCCAGCCAGGTGACGGTGCTGCTGCTGGGAGAAACCGGGGTCGGCAAGGAGCGCTTCGCGCGCGCGCTGCACAATATCAGCCGGCGCGCGGACCGGCCCTTTATCGCGGTCAACTGCGCGGCCTTGCCGGAACAGCTGATCGAATCGGAACTGTTCGGCGTCGAGAAGGGCGCCTTCACCGGCGCCCAGCAATCGCGCCCGGGGCGCTTCGAGCGCGCCCACGGCGGCACCTTGTTCCTCGATGAGGCGGGCGAGCTGTGCGCGTCGGCCCAGGCCAAACTGCTGCGCGTGCTGCAGGAGGGGGAACTGGAGCGCATCGGCGACAGCCACACCCGCAAGGTCGACGTGCGGGTGGTCGCCGCCACCAATGTCGACCTGGCGCAGGCGGTGGCGGAAGGGCGCTTTCGCAAGGACCTGTATTACCGCCTGAACATCTACCCGGTCACGATCCCGCCGCTGCGCGAGCGCAAGGACGATATCGCGCTGCTGGTGCAGCGCTTCCTCGATAAATATGGCGTGCGTCACAGCAAGAAAGTGATTGGCGTGACCGATCAGGTCATGCACGCCCTCAAGCAGTATTCCTGGCCTGGCAATATCCGCGAACTGGAAAACGTGATCGAGCGCGGCATCATCCTGGCGCAGGAAGGCGGCCGCATCGACCTGGCCGATATCTTCCCGGCCATTACGGTCGACGCCGGCCAGCCGCGCCTGTCCGGGCTGGCGCGCGACGGCAGCGTCCTGAAGCAGGACGAGGAAACGGTCGAAGCGTTCCTCGATTATGTCCAGAAGAACAAGGTCAGCCTCGACGATGTGGAGAGCGTGCTGCTCAAGGCCGCGATGGCGCGTGCCGGCGGCAATCTCAGTTCGGCCGCGCGTTCGCTCGGCATGACGCGGCCGCAGCTGGCCTACCGTCTCAAGAAGTTTCCACAAAGCGCGCCTGAGGTCTCCCAGGAATAAGCAGGCGCGGTTCCCCCCGGTTTCGCATGCCTACGATTGCGCCTCGACCCTCACGCCGTTTTCCTGCAATCGCCGCAGTCTGTAGGCCAGCTGCGCCCGCGTCAGGCCCAGCATCCTGGCCGCCGACGACAGGTTGCCGCGCGCCTTGTCGACGGCATTCTCGACCAGCATCGCCTCGACCTGTTCGAGCGTCATGGCGCCGTTGAAGACCGCTTCGCACAGGTCTTTCCCGGCCTCCCACGGGGGCGGGTTGATGTCGCCGTGGATGTCGAGCCCGAACTCGCGCGAATGGTCTTCGCTGTAGGCCGAGAACATGTGGTCGACTTCGATCCGCGTCCCGCTCG
Source organism: Telluria sp. (assembly GCA_049301315.1). Lineage (GTDB taxonomy): Bacteria > Pseudomonadota > Gammaproteobacteria > Burkholderiales > Burkholderiaceae_D > JBAQKU01. Next base: position 12,253 of record JBAQKU010000746.1, on the reverse strand, counting down.
GCGCCAGGATGACGCCGCGCTCGACCATGTTCTGCAGTTCGCGGATATTGCCCGGCCATTCGTAGGCGAGCAGCGCGCGCTTGGCCTTGTCGGTGAAGCCGCGCAGGCGCTTGCCGTTGATCGCGGCGTATTTTTCCAGGAAGCTATTGGCCAGCAGCGACACGTCTTCCTTGCGTTCGCGCAGCGGCGGGATCTTGATCTGGTAGGCGTTCAGGCGGTAATACAGGTCCGAACGGAACTTGCCTTCCTTGACCAGCTGGCACAGGTCGATATTGGCTGCCGCCACCAGCCGCACGTTGACCTTGCGAATCTTGTTGTCGCCCAGCCGCTCGATCTCGCCTTCCTGCAGCACGCGCAGCAGCTTCGCTTGCGCCGCCAGCGGCAGGTCGCCGATCTCGTCGAGGAACAGGGTGCCGCCGTCGGCGCGCTCGAAGCGCCCGGCACGCGAGGCCAGCGCGCCGGTATACGCCCCTTTTTCGACCCCGAACAGCTCCGATTCGACCAGGTCGGGCGGTATCGCCGCGCAGTTCACCGCGACAAACGATGCGTGACGGCGCGTGCCGCGCTCGTGCAGGGCGCGCGCGAACACTTCCTTGCCGACCCCGGTCTCGCCTTGCAGCAGTACCGTGATCTGGCTGTTGGCCGCCTGCTTGAGCAAGTTGTAGGCGGCCCGGAACGCGGGCGAATTGCCGGCGATGTCGTCCGGGCGCGTTTCCTTTTCGCTGATCGAGGAGCGCAGCTGAACGACCTGGGTCTGCAGGTCGATCAGCTGGTCGGCGATCGATTCGCGGTTGAAGAAGTGCGCATATTCGCTCGCGTCCTCCCATTGCTCGATAGGTTTGCCGATAATGCGGCAGTTGGCGTCGCCCATGCCGGTGCAGTCGACTTCCTTGTACAGGACTGGCCGGCCCATGAAGGCCGAGGTATAGCCGCAGGCATAGCCGATCTGGGTCCAGCACACCGGTTCGTCATGCACGCCGTAGTCGTGCCGGTGCCATTGTCCTTCCCACGAGTTCTTCCAGTGGAATTCGCCGTAGAAGGTGCCGGCCGCCCGGTCAAACTCGAGCTTGATCGGAGTGACCCTGACAATTCCTTCGAGCGTGTGCAGCTGCGGTCCGGTCATGAAGGCCTCGTAATCGCTCAGGCTTTCGGCGCGCGTGCGCGCCAGCTCGGCATCGCGTACGCCGGACTCGTAACCCATGCGGCTGAACAGTCCGCGTGCGCGCTCCATGCCCAGCGTGTCGATCAGTTCGCGCCGCAACAATGCCTGCGCTTCGGCATGGATGAGCAGCATGCGGTGCTCATGCAACCAGATCTGGCCGGTCTCCTGGCAAAAATGCACGCGCGAACGCAAGTCGTCGCCGGCCTGAGCGCCTGCGGTTTTGCCGTTCCTGCGAGGTTTGCTCATACTCGCCCTTTTTTTGATCTGACACTCTTATGCTTAATCGTCTTCATTTGCAATGATTCAAAGCAAGCTTAAGAGGGTTTCTGCGCTCTTCGGACAGGCGGTTCGCTGACGCGGGTTTGACACTAATTGCGAAACAATTGATCCATATTATTTTGTTTTGTTTAAACCTAATTTTAACCGGACATTCAGTTTGACATCAAACAGTTCCTCTGTATTATTGGTGACATCTTCTACTGCTTTTGGAGTCCATCATGTCGTTTATCGAGACCAACTTCCTGTTCCAGTCCAGCCTGAGCGCCGCCTGGCCAAGCGCGGCGGAATCGACCGCCTGGCGCCTCGATTCGGCCACTGCATGCCGTCCGACCTCGTTTTATCCCAATATCTACGGCTGGTTCAATCGCACCAAGCCTGAGCTTTCGAAACAAGCCGTCGCGCGCCACGAGTCGCGCCGCGAAAAATGGGGCGCGTTCGGCAGCGCACTGCTGAACGTGCGCTCTTTGAGCGGCTCGGCGGCCTGAGACTGAATGCCGCGCGGCGCGATGCGCCGCCGCTGCACTGATTTAACCCGGATTCCCGATGCGGCTGTGCCGCAGGGATCGTGACGCTTGGCGGTATTGGAGCCAAGGGAGGAAATGCGCAACGTTTTGATGTAAGCACACCGCGAAAAGCACAGGCGCGCGCTGATGCGACGGTAGACAGACCTGACTAATAAATTAAAAAACCGGAGACAAGAAATGAAGAAACTCATGTTGTGTGGGGTATTCGCGCTCGTGGCAGGTCAGGCCTTTGCGGCTGCGGACACCATCAAGGTCGGCGTGGTGGCCGAGATGTCCGGCACCTTCGCCGATTTCGGGCTGCAGATGACGAACGGCGCCAAGGCTTACATGAAGCAGCACGGCGACACCGTCGGCGGCAAGAAGATCGAGTTGATCATCAAGGACTCGACCGGGCCTGCGCCTGAAGTCGCCCGCCGCCTGGCGCAGGAGCTGGTGGTCAAGGACCGCGTCGATTTCCTGGCCGGCTTCGGCCTCACGCCGAATGCGTTCGCAGTCGCGCCGATCGCCACCGAGGCGAAGAAGCCGACCATCATCATGAACGCGGCGACGTCGGCGATTACCGCCAAGTCGCCCTACATCGCGCGGGTTTCCTTCACGCTTGCGCAAGTGACCGAACCGATGGCGCAGTGGGCCTACAAGAGCGGCTTGCGCAAGATTTATACGGTGGTGGCCGACTACGGCCCGGGCCACGACGCCGAACAGACCTTCAAGAAGGCCTTCACCAAGCTCGGTGGCGAAGTGCTGGGCGAACTGCGCGTACCGCTGAAAAATCCGGAATTCGGACCGTTCGTGCAGCGCGTCAAGGACAGCAAGCCGCAGGCGGTCTTCGTGTTCGTGCCGGCCGGCGAGCTGGCGGTCGGTTTCATGAAGGCCTACGAGGAGCGCGGCCTGGCCAAGGCCGGCATCAAGCTGCTCTCGACCGGCGACGTGACCGACGACGCCGTCATCGATGCGCTCGGCGACAGTGCGCTGGGAGTGATATCGACCCACCAGTACTCGGCCGCCCATCCATCGCCCGAGAACACCGCCTTCCTTGCTGCGTATCGTCAGGTGGACGCCAAGACCCGCCCGAATTTCATGGCCGTCGGCGGCTATGACGGCATGGCCGCAATCTATGAAGTGGTGCGCCAGCTCAAGGGCAACGTCGATGGCGACAAGGCGATGCAGCTGCTCAAGGGCATGAAGCTGAACAGTCCGCGCGGCCCGATCCAGATCGATGCCGCTACCCGCGATATCGTGCAGAACGTCTACGTGCGCGAAGTCAAGCGGGTCGACGGAAAGCTCTACAACGTCGAGTTCGAGTCCATCAATGCGGTCAAGGATCCGGGCAAGTAAGGCGCGGGGGCTGCCATGCTTAACCTTTTTGGCGTACTCTTCGACGGCCTGGCCTACGGTACCTTGCTGTTCCTGATCTCGGTCGGGCTGTCGATCACACTCGGGCTGATGCGTTTCATCAACCTGGCCCACGGCGTGTTCGCCATGACCGGCGGCTACCTGCTGGTCATCCTGATGGCGCATGCCGGCATCGGCTTCGTGGCCGCCTTGCCGATCGTGTTTTGCGTCACCGCGCTTGCCAGCCTGGTGCTCGAGCACACGCTGTACCGTCCGGTCTACAAGCGCACCCCGCTCGACCAGGTGCTCATTACGGTGGGGATCGTGTTCATCGCAATCGCATCGGCCAATTTCGCCTTCGGGCCGGGCCAGCAGCCGGTGCAGCTGCCGGCCGCGCTGAAAGGCCAGCTCGAGGCGTTCGGACTTGAGCTGTCGCGCTACCGCCTGTTCCTGATGGCCGTTGGCGCGGCGATCACGCTGGCGCTGGTGTTCGGGCTGGAGCGCACCCGCATGGGCGCCATGATCCGCGCATCGGTCGACAACCGGCGCACCGCCCAGTCGATGGGTATCCGGGTCGACCGGGTGTTCCAGATCACCTTTGCGATCGGCAGCGGCCTGGCCGGGCTCGGTGGCGCGCTCGGCGTCAACGTGCTCGGACTCGATCCCTATTTCTCGCTCAAGTACCTGGTCTACTTCCTGCTGGTGGTCGTGGTCGGGGGCCCCGGATCGGTGATCGGCACCCTGCTGGCGGCCCTGCTGCTGGGAGTGGCCGACACGGCCGGAAAATATTACGTGCCGGAGCTTGGCGCGTTCGTGATTTACGCGGCCATGATCGTGCTGTTGCTGTTGTTTCCGCATGGCCTGCTGGGACGGAGGTACGCGAGATGAACATGATGGAAATCGCAGTGACAAAACGGCACCACCTGGGGGCGCTGAAGGCACGCGAACGCTGGAAGCCGGCCGAGATCGTGTTTTGGCTGGCGCTGGTGGCCGTCTATTTCGTGTTCCCCACCAGCCTGGTGTTCGCCAGCCAGATCCTGATCACCGGCCTGTTCGCGCTCTCGCTCGACCTGATCCTCGGCTATGCCGGCATCATCACGCTGGGACACGCGGCGTTTTTCGGGATCGGCGCCTATACGGTCGGCCTGCTGGCCCGGCACGGCTGGCATGAACCACTGAGCGCGCTGGCCGTGGCCGGCATGGTGGCCGGCCTGGCCGGTTACCTGACCAGCTTCATCGTCTTGCGCGGCAACGACCTGACCCGCCTGATGAGCACCCTGGGCATCGGGCTGCTGCTGTACGAGGCGGCCAATCGCGCCACCGATATCACCGGCGGGGTCGACGGCATGCAAGGCGTCGAGATCGGGCAGTTGTTCGGCCTGTTCAGGTTCGACATGTACGGAAAGAGCGCCTACCTGTACGTGCTGGGAGTCGCGTTCCTGCTGTTCGCGTTCACCCGCGCGCTGATGCATTCGCCGTACGGGCTGTCGATGCGCAGCATCCGCGAAAACCGCACGCGCGCGCAGGCCATCGGCATTCCGGCCGGGGCGCGCCTGACCAACATCTACACCTTCGCGGCCGTGATCGCCGGCGTGGCCGGCGCATTGCTGACCCAGACCACGCAGTTCGTGGGCATCGATGTGCTGGGCTTCCAGCGCTCGGCCGACCTGCTGATCATGCTGATCATCGGCGGCACCGCCACGCTGTACGGCGGTTTCATCGGCGCGGCCGCATTCCTGCTGGTGCAGGACCAGCTGTCCAATCTCGACCCGCGCTACTGGCTGTTCTGGCTAGGTATCCTGCTGATCGCGATCACGCTGTACCTGCCGGGAGGACTTCTCGGCGCACTTGGCCGCGTCGGTGCGGCAGTGGCGCGCAAGCGCCGTGGGGAGGACGCATGAACGCCGTACTCGAAACGCGCTCGCTGTGCAAGGCCTATGGCGGGCTGGCGGTGACGCAAAACCTCAACCTGTCGCTCGCGCGCGGCGCCCGTCATGCGCTGATCGGGCCGAACGGGGCAGGCAAGACCACGCTGATCAACCAGCTGACGGGCGTGCTGCGTCCGTCGAGCGGATCGGTGTGGCTCGATGGCGTCGACATCACGCAGATGGCGCCGCACGAGCGGGTGGCGCGCGGCCTGTCGCGCACCTTCCAGATCAACACCCTGTTCCCGCAACTGACTCCGTTGGAGGCGGTGACGAACGTGATCTGCGAGCGCGAGCGGGCCCGGCTCGGCGTGCTGCAGCGACGCTTTTTCAGGCTGTCGCAGCGGATCGACGAAATCGACGAAGCCTACGCGCTGCTCGAACAGCTCAACCTGGCGCAGGATTGCCAGGTCGAGACGCGCGCGCTGGCCTACGGCAAGCAGCGCCTGCTCGAAATGGCGCTGGCGCTGGCGGCCCGGCCCAAGGTGCTGCTGCTCGACGAACCGGCCGCCGGCGTGCCGGAAGGCGAGAGCGATGAATTGTTCGAGGTGCTCGGCGCCTTGTCGAGCGACATCAGCATCTTGCTGATCGAGCACGACATGAGCCTGGTGTTCCGCTTTGCCTCGCGTATCACCGTGCTGGTGTCCGGGGCCGAGCTGGTGACCGGCACGCCGGCCGACATCGCACACGATCCGCGCGTGCGCGAAGTGTATCTGGGGAAGGGGCACTGACATGCTGGAATTGAAAAACCTGTCGGCCGGTTACAGCGATGCGACCGTGCTCGATGGCTGCTCGCTGTCGATGGGCGAAGGCGAGAGCCTGGCGCTGCTGGGCCGCAATGGCGTCGGCAAGAGTTCGCTGCTGCTGACCATCATGGGGCACACCCGGGTGCACTCGGGCTCGATGCACTGGTGCGGGCAAGACCTGGTGAAGATGGCGCCGCATGCGCGCGCGCGCGCCGGCTTGGGCTGGGTGCCGCAGGAACGCGAGGTATTCCCCTCGTTGACGGTGGAAGAAAACCTTACCGTCAGCGCGCTGGCCGGAAAATGGGACCTGGCGGCGGTCTACGCCCTGTTCCCGCGCCTGAAGGAACGTCGCAGGAATTTCGGCAATGAGTTGTCGGGCGGCGAGCAGCAAATGCTGGCGATCGGGCGTGCGCTGATGCTGAACCCGAAACTGCTGATGCTCGACGAGCCGCTGGAAGGACTGGCGCCGGTGATCGTGGACGAGCTGTGCGCTGCGATAGAACGCATGGTGCGGCACCAGGGGCAGGCCATGATTCTCGTTGAGCAGCACGTCGAACAGGCGCTGCTCCTGACCCATCGCGCGATCCTGCTCGAGCGCGGCCGCGTGGTGCACTCGGGCGCGAGCGCGGACCTGCTGGCCGACCTCGGGTCGCTGGAAAAATGGGTCGGCGTGCGGATGCAGGAACCCGCCGCCGCGTAAAGCCTTACCCGCCCTGCGGCGTTCCGGCCTGCTGGTGCAGCGCGACCAGCGCGGAGCGCTGCAGCTTGCCGGTGGCGGTATGCGGCAGCGTTTGCACCCAGTGCACCCAGCGCGGCCGCTTGTGGCTCGGCAGCGCCTCGATTTCTTCCCTCACGCGGCGCTGCGCCGTCTCTTCCTGCTGTGGCGCCGACACCAGGAAGGCCGCGATGGCGGTCAGTCCCGCGTCGCTTTTCACGCCCACCGCCGCCAGTTCCTGCACGCTGTCGCCGCACGCGGCCCGCAGCGCCTGCTCGACCCACTGGGTGCTGACCCATTGGCCGGCGATTTTCAGCATGTCGTCGTTACGCCCCGTGAATTCGAGCCAGCCGTCCCGGCGCAGGAACATGTCGCCCGGAGAAAACCAGCCCTCGCGAAATGCGTCGGCCTGCTCGGCTGGACGCTGCCAGTAGCCGCGCGCGATGGCAGGATGCCTGAACCATACGCGCTGCGGCAGATCCGGTTCGACTTCCTCGAAACGCAGCTCCGTCAGCGGGGTCGGTTTCAGGCGCCCCGAATCGTCGTCGCAATACAGCATCAGGCTCAAGGTCTCGGAAGTGCCGTAGCACGAAATCGGCTTGTGCCCCGTCGCTTCTTTCCACGCACTCGATACGGTCGCGGGCATCGCTTCCCCGGCCGACACGAAATGCCGGATACCGCTGTCCTTGAACTGCGCCACCACGCCGCCTTGCACCATCTTGTGATACAGGGTCGGCACGCAAAACAGCAGGGTCGGCGAATGGCGCCTGACCATCTCGGCCACGCGCTCGGCGTTCGGCCATTCCGGGTCGAGGATGACCGTCGCGCCCAGGCGCAGGCCGGCAAACAGGCAGTTGGCCAACGGGTACGCGAAGAACAGCTTGGAAGTTGCGTACAGCCGGTCGCCGGGACCGGCCCCGAGGATCTCGCGGGCGAAGGCGGCCGCCGGCGCCGTCACGCCGTGGGTGTGCATCACTCCCTTGGGCGTGCCGGTGGTGCCGGAGGTTCCGATCCATAAAGTCACGTCATCGGCACAGCGCATCAGCGGCGCGGCCGGACGCGCGTTTGCGCACGCGGCGTTCCAGTCGGTTTCGCCGACGGCAACCACCTTGACCGGCAGCTCGCAGCTGCGCACCAGTTCCAGCAGTTGCGGCGCCAGCTCGGCGCTGGTCCAGATGAAAGACGCGCCCGATTCGCTCAACACCGGCGCCAGTTCGCGCATCGACAGGCGCGGGTTGACGCCAAGGGCGGCGCCGCCCGCCCACATGACAGCGAGATAGGTTTGCACGTACTCGATGCTGTCGGGCGCGAACAGCACCACCCGTTGGTCGGGCGCGAGCCCCATGCTTTTCCAGGCGCCTGCCGCACGCGCCACGGTGGCGCGCAGTTCGCCGTAGCTGATGCGCTGCTCGCCGCATTCGATGGCTGTGTGGAGGTCGGCGCCGGTCTCGAGCAGGCACGCCGCTGCGTTCATTCTAGGTTCCATTGCAACCCTTCTGATTTTTCTGATGAGGGAATAAAACGTGCGTCTTTCACTGGCTACAGTTTTGCATAAAATTGTTTTATATAAAACCGATTTATCAAGCGGAATCGGCCGTAGACTTGACCTAAAGCAAGCCAGACGTGATTCGGGTTGCGCCTGCGCGTGCTACATGTTTGCATGTGTCGCGGCGCGGTCAAAGTTTGCTTAAAATTGTTTGATATCAAACGAATTTCGTAGCATAATTCACTCCAAGCTTAATGAAAGCAAGTCTCATCAATCCCATTTGCCGGAGCCGCTAGACGGACCGGTGCAGTTTCCACGGAGGGCATCATGCAAATATCAGAACAGCGCGCCGACAGTGCGCGGCGCCCGGTCGAAGCGCTCGACAGCGTCGTGATCCGCTTCGTCGGCGATTCGGGCGATGGCATGCAGTTGACGGGTACCGGCTTTTCGATGGCGGTGGCCAAGGCCGGCCACGATTTCGCCACCCACCCCGACTACCCGTCCGAAATCCGCGCCCCGACCGGCACCTTGTTCGGGGTATCGGGCTACCAGATCCAGTACGCGACGCGCCAGGTGCATACCTCGGGCGACGCGCCGGACGTGCTGGTGGCGATGAACCCGGCGGCGCTCAAGACCAATATCTCCGACGTCAAGCACGGCGGCATGATCATTGCCAATACCGGCGCCTTTAACGACGCCAACCTGAAGAAGGCGGGTTACCAGAGCAACCCGCTGGAAGACGGCAGTTTCGACGGCTATCGCCTGTACCAGATCGACATTTCGGCACTGACCGCCAATGCGCTGGCCGATTCCGGCTTGTCCAAGAAGGATGTCGGGCGCTGCAAGAACTACTTCGCGCTGGGGCTGATGCTGTGCCTGTACGGCCGCCCGATGGAGCAGGAAATTGCGGAGATCAAGGAAAAATTCGCGCGCAAACCCGAGTTCGCCGACGCCAATATCCTGGCATTGGAGGCAGGTTACGCCTACGTCGACGCCACCGAAATGTTCGTCGCTACCTACCAGGTGCGCGAATCGACGCCGCGTCCGGGCAAGTACCGCAGCATTACCGGCAACCAGGCGGCCGCGCTCGGTTTTGTGGCGGCCTCGGAACTGTCCGGCACACCGCTGTTCCTGGGATCGTATCCGATCACCCCGGCAACCGACATCATGCACGAACTGGCGGCGCTCAAGCACTTCAACGTGACGACCTTCCAGGCCGAGGACGAGATCGCGGGCATCTGTTCCACCATCGGCGCGGTGTATGGCGGCTCGCTTGGCCTGACCACGACCTCCGGTCCCGGCATGGCGCTCAAGACCGAGGCGCTCGGACTGGCGGTGATGCTCGAACTGCCGCTGGTCGTCGTCAACGTCCAGCGCGGCGGTCCGTCGACAGGTTTGCCGACCAAGATCGAGCAGTCCGACCTGCTGCAGGCCCTATATGGCCGCAACGGCGAATGTCCGGTGCCGGTCATCGCCGCCAGTTCGCCGGCCGATTGTTTCGACTGCGCGCTCGAGGCGATGCGCATCGCCGTCAAGTACATGACGCCGGTGATCCTGCTGTCGGACGGCGGCATCGGCAACGCCGCCGAACCTTGGCTGATTCCCGACGTGGCCAAGCTGGCGCCGCTGGAGGTGACGTACCGCACCGATCCGGATGGCTTCCAGCCGTACGCGCGCGACGAGCATCTGGCGCGCCCGTGGGTGGTGCCGGGAACGAAGGGCATGGAGCACCGCCTCGGCGGGCTGGAAAAGGATTTCTTGACCGGCAATATTTCGCACGACCCGAAGAACCACGAGCGCATGGTCAACGTGCGCGCGGCCAAGGTGGCCGGCATCGCCAAGGATATCCCGGCCTCGAAGATCGAGGGCCCGGCCAGCGGCGAGCTGCTGATCGTCGGCTGGGGCAGCACCCACGGCGCGATTGCCCAGGCGCGCGAACAGGCAGAGGCGCGAGGCATCGAGGTGGCGCACCTGCATCTGCGCCACCTCAATCCGCTGCCCGCCGACCTCAAGGAGATCCTCGGGCGCTACCGGACCGTGCTGGTGCCGGAACTGAACCTTGGCCAGCTTTCGCGCCTGCTGCGCGAGCGCTACCTGGTCGACGCGCTGTCGCTGTCGAAGGTACAGGGCAAGCCGTTCATGGTTTCGGAGATTGTCGAACGCATCGTGGAACTGAGCAAAGGAGAGGCACATGTTTAATGAGAGCGCAGTGATCAATATCGTGTCGGAAGCGCCCGCGGGCGTTCCTGCCTGCCTGACCAAGAAAGACTTCGAGTCGAACCAGGACGTGCGCTGGTGTCCCGGCTGCGGCGACTACGCGGTACTGGCGCAGGTGCAGAAACTGCTGCCCACGCTGGGCATCGCACGCGAGAATTTCGCCTTCATCTCGGGCATCGGTTGTTCCAGCCGTTTTCCGTATTACATGGAAACGTACGGGATGCACAGCATCCACGGCCGCGCGCCGGCCATTGCCAGCGGGCTGAAACTGGCGCGGCCCGACCTGTCGGTATGGGTGGTGACCGGCGACGGCGATGCGCTCGCCATCGGCGGCAATCATTTCGTGCACGCGATGCGGCGCAATGTGGATCTGAAGATCCTCTTGCTCAACAACCGCATCTACGGACTGACCAAGGGGCAGTATTCGCCCACCTCGGAAATGGGCAAGAAGACCAAGACCACGCCGATGGGCAGCATCGACCGGCCGTTCAACCCGCTGGCGCTGGCCTTGGGCGCCGGCGCCACGTTCGTCGCGCGTGCGGTCGACACCGACCTCGCGCACCTGCAAAGCGTGCTGGCGCGCGCGGCGCAGCACAAGGGCACCGCGTTTGTCGAGATCTACCAGAACTGCATCGTCTTCAACGATGGCGCCTACGACAAGCTGACCGACAAGGCAACGCGCGCCGATGCGCGCGTGCTGCTCGAACACGGCAAGCCCATGGTGTTCGGCAAGGACCGCAACCGCGGCATCGTCATGCGCGGCATGCAGGCCGAAGCGGTCACCATCGGCGAAAACGGCATCACCGAAGCGGACCTGCTGGTGCACGACGAAACGGCCGACAACAGCGCGCTGGCGTTCTTCCTGTCGCAGTTCGAAGGTCCGGATCTTCCGGTGCCCTTGGGCGTGTTCCGTGCAGTCGACACCCCGACCTACCAGGACCGTGCCGCATGCCAGGCAGGCGAGGCGCGTATCGCCAAGGGGCAAGGCGAGCTCGCCGACCTGCTCGACAGCGGCGATACCTGGACCATTGAATAAACAACCAAGGAGCGTGACATGGCTTTACTGATTACCGACGATTGCATCAACTGCACCGTGTGCGAACCCGAATGCCCGAATAGCGCGATCAGCGCCGGCGACGACCGTTACGTGATCGATGCCGACAAGTGCACCGAGTGCGTGGGTCATTTCGACGAGTCGCAGTGTATCGACGTGTGCCCGGTCGATTGCATCATTGTCGATCCGGCCCGGACCGAGTCGCCCGAGCAGCTGCAGGACAAGTACGAGAAGCTGGTGACGGCGTAGGACCGATCATGCCGCGCTCTTGCGCACCTGCCTGCAAGTACGCGGCGTGGTTATTCAAACTTGACATCCTCCCCTCCCTGAAGGAAGGGGATTCCCACACCTGGCCTCTCATGCCCGAGAGGGGCGGCATCTGCCACCTTATTCAGACCACGGGATACCTTTCGGCCTCGCCTTGCGGCGACCGCGGAACGGACAAATCATTGTCTTGCCTTGTTCGCGCCACACCGCGTTATCGCATAAGTAGCAGCACTTGAAGGATTGGATCATGCGACAGAAACAAAGTTCAGTCTTATTTGCGGAGCGGCGAAAACCGTCTCCTTACCTCCCCGCCCTGAACGGCGGGGTTTCACGGAGACACGGATAAATATATGGCGCGCATTTAAATGGCAGGCTGAAACGAATATATAAGATTTCGGTTTTTGATCTAGATCAAAAAATGTGACTGTTCAGCGTCTATGCAGAGGGCTGGATAGGATTGCCGGCGAAGGCGCGTTGTAGCACCTCCAGCATGGCGTGGCCCTGCTTGCGCAGTGTGTCGAGACAGGAGCGAATGACGCAGAAATT
>JBAQKU010000745.1:0-19807 GCA_049301315.1 Telluria sp. | reverse complement strand
CAGGTAGACCGCGCGCACGCCAGGCAGCGCGCGCGCCGCCGCGGTATCGACCGAGACGATGCGCGCGTGCGCGTGCGGACTGCGGCACAGCGCCGAGTACAGCACGTTCTCGAGCTTCAGGTCGTCGACATACTGTCCCTGGCCGCGCAGCAGTTTTTCGTCCTCGGTGCGCTGCACGCGCTTGCCGACATACTTGCCGGCCCTTTCGATCGTGGAGGACGCCGGTACGGAAATTTCGTCTCTCATGCTTTCACCTCGTCGGCACGCGCTGTGCGCATCCGGCTGGCGGCCAGCAGGGCCGCGTTGATGATCGGCTGATAGCCGGTGCAGCGGCACAGATTGCCGGTGATCGCTTCGCGCACTTGCGCTTCGGTCGGGTCCAGGTTTTCGCCCAGCAGTTCGGTCAGCGTGGTCAGCATGCCCGGGGTGCAGAAGCCGCACTGCAGGCCGTGGCATTCGCGGAACGCCTGCTGCAGGGCCGAGAACGTGCCGTCGGGCGCGGCCAAGCCCTCGATGGTGGTGACGGCGGCGCCGTCGGCCTGCACCGCCAGCGTCAGGCACGAGCGTGCGGTGTTTCCGTCCAGCAGGACCGTGCATGCGCCGCACACGCCGTGTTCGCAGCCGATATGGGTGCCGGTCAGGCCCAGGTCCTGGCGCAGGAAATCGCCCAGCGAGCGGCGCGTTTCGACCTCGCGCTCGTAGACCTGGTTATTGACTGTCACCTTGATTACGCGTTTGTCCATTATTTGTTCCCCGCACGTGCTCGTTGGAAGGCGACGCGCAGCGCGCGTCCCGTAAGGGTCTTGGCCAGGTGGCGCCGGTAGTCGGCGCTATTGTGCGCGTCTTCCATCACTTCCTCGATCGCTTCGGTGATGCGCATGGCGTGTTCGACCGCACCCTCGTCGGCCGTCATCCCCACCAGCTCGGCCTCTGCCGCCGACAGGCGCAGCGGCGCGGCGTCGATGCCGCACAGGGCAATGACCAGGCGCGTGATGCGGCGCGCCTGGTCCAGCGTCACCAGCACCGCCACGCCCACGATGGCGTAGTCGCCGTGGCGGCGCGAATATTCGAGGAACGACCAGCCGTGCCCCTCGGGCCAGACCGACAGGCGCGCGCCGGTCATCAGTTCGTCTTCGGCCAGTGCCGGCGTCATGTACATCGCGGTCCATTCGGCCATCGGGATCTCGCGCTTGCCGTTGCGGCTGGCCACTTCGATCACGCCGTCCAGCGCCGCGGTAAAGCAAGGCTGCTCGGAAGACGGGTCGAGATGGCACAGGCTGCCGCCGTAGGTGCCGCGGTTGCGCACCTGGCGATGGCTCACGCTGGAATACGATTCGACCACCAGCGGCGCGCGGCTTTGCACCAGCGGCGACGAATGCAGGGCGTGCTGGCGCGTCATGGCGCCGAAGAACAGCTGCTCGCCGCGCTGCTCGATGGCAGCCAGTTCGGTGACCCGGTTCAGGTCGATCAGATGGTCCGGCATCACGAACCGGAAATTCATCATCGGCATCAGGGACTGCCCGCCGGCCAGCAGCTTGGCGTTCTCGAGGGTGCCGACCAGTTCCAGCGCCTCGTCCAGGGTGGCGGGCGAATGATATTTGAATGGTGCAGGTTTCATGGCTTTATTGCCCTCCGGACCGTGTGAAAAGTTTGCGCAGCCAGTCCTTGAAGGTCAGCCATACCAGGCTGCCGGCGTTGAGCGAGGCGGCCTGTTGCGGCGCGGCGGCGGCACGCGCGACAGGCGCGGATGCGCTGGCGACGGAAGCGGGCGCGGGGGCCGCCAGCGCCGTTTCGGTCGCCATCACGGCCGACAGGTTGCGCGCAAACTGGTTGATCAGCTGCTGCGAGAGGGCCTGGATCATGCCGGCCCCGCGTCCGTACTGGGCGACCGAACCGGACAGCACCACATCGGACACGATCTGCACCTCGGTGCGCCCGTCGATCTCGACCATCGCCACGTCGACCATGGCCTGCGCGCCGCCGCGCCCCTTGGTATCGGTGCCGCTGGCGGAGATCCGGGCGGTGCCTGCTTCCGGTTTCATCTCGACGAAGCCGAACTTGCCGGCAAAACGGAAAGCGAGCGGTCCGAGCTTGACGTTGAAGGCGCCCTTGTAGCTGCCGTCCGCCTCGCGCTCGCCCAACTCGGCACCCGGAAAACACGGTGCCGAACGTTCGATGTCGGTGATGACGTTCCACGCCACGTCGCGCGGGACGTCGGCATGAAACGATGATTTGATGATGAGTGCCATGTAAAAATTCCTTGCTAACGCTGGGCGGATCTATTTGTTCGTGTCTTTGTAGACGTCGTCTTCGCTGTTGGTCGATTCGTTCACGGGCGTGTTCGGCTCCACGTTCCTGCGCCGCCTGCGCTCGCTCATGCGTCCGTTCTCTTCGTAGTTGCCGTCCACTGCGCGTTGCGCCGCCGCGTCCCACTGCTCCGACCAGTCGCCCAGCGAATAGCCGAACCATGGCGACTCGGGCTTGAGCTCCGGCAGGCCGAGGCGCTCCCACAATAGCTTGGCGTTTTCCATGTACTCGCGCTTGGGCAGGGCCAGCGGCGGCATGTCTTCCTTCATGGTCGCGTCGATCAGCAGGGACGAATCGGCGTTGCCGCTCGTGCGCGGGCCGTGGCCGCGCTCGCGATGCTTGATGATGTGCGTGTCCAGTTCCGGGTTGGAGCGATACGACATCGCCCAGAACACCGAATCGCCGTTTTCCGGATCGATGTCTTCGTCGACTGCGATGACGTACTTGCCGCACGAGGCCTGCAAGGTGGTCGCGCCATGCAGCGCGCGCCATACCTCGGTGCTCGGGGTGTTGCGCTTGAACGTGATGATGATGACGCGGCGCAGGTTGGTCAAAGGCTCGTGCAGCGACACCCTGACCAGGCCCTTGATGCCGAGATGGTCGCGCAGGTGCGCCAGGAACATCGGCTCGTAGGCAACCCGCTTGATCACGCTCGACTCGCTCGGCGTGACCTGCGAGATGATCGAGGTCAGGATCGGGCGGGTCTTGTGGGTGATCGCGGTCACTTCGATGTTCATGTTGAAGTCTTCCAGCGCAATGTAGCCGTGCGACTCGCCGAACGGGCCTTCAGGCTCGAGGAAATCGGTGTCCACCAGGCCCTCGATGATGATCTCGGCATCGGCCGGCACCAGCAGATCGACGGTCTTGCAGCGCACCATGTCGACCGGCTTTCCCAGCAACGCGCCGGCCACCGACATTTCGTCGAGGTCTTCGCGCAGCTTCTGCGGACCGCAGAAAGCGAGCACCGGTGCGCTTCCCAGCACGATCGCGACCGGCATCTTCTGGCCCAGCTTGCGGTATTTCTGCCAGTGGGTCTGGCCGCCGGCGCGCAGCGAGGCCAGCATCATCATGCCAAGCCGGGTCGGCGAGCGCAGGCAGCCGCGGTAGGTGCCCACGTTCTGGATCTGCGAGTCCGGATCCTTGGTCACCACGTTGGTCGCGGTCAGGTACGGTGCGACGTCGAAGCCCGGGGTCGAGATCGGAATCGGCAGGCCGTCCAGTCCCTTGCCCGGCTGTTTCAGTTCGTCGCCGGTGATGACTACCTGCTGGCAGGCGCCCTGCTGCACCACGCGCGGCTCGACCGGATGGCCGATTGCGTGCGACCATTTGGGACCGATGTCGGACACCGCCGGCACGCCCATGCCGATACGGTAGATCTCGGCGCTGGCGGCCAGCGCCCCGACCACGACCGGAAACGCGTAACGCTTGCCGCTGCTGTCGACCACGTTGGTAAACAGGAAGGCCTTGCGGCGGCTTTCCGGAATGCCGCCGCGGAACTGCCAGCGCACCAGCGGATGCATTTCGGTGTCCTTGTTGATCGGCTCATCGATGGTAATGAGCAGACCGGCCTCATCCAGGTTCTTCAGATGTTCGTGCAAATCGGTACAAGCCTGGAGCTCGCCCGGCTTGTTGTTTGCAGTTGCCTTTGGCATGGTAGTGATCCCGGTTTTTTGCTGTTCAGATGCTTAGTGGTTCGCGCCGGTGGTTTCCTTCTGCCACGGTGCGACCTTGTGTTCCAGCCAGCTCACGAGATTGGTCAGCCCCAGGCCCAGCGCCATCAGCAAGATCACGGGCACAAACATTTCTGCCGTCTCCAGGGCCTCGCCGGCCGACAGGATCAGGCCGCCCAGACCGGAAATCGAGGTGAAGAATTCCGCGACCACCATGGCGATGATCGAGCGTCCGACCGCCAGGCGCAGGCCCGTCATGATGTACGGCAGCGTGGCGGGCAGGATAATCTTGCGCATCACGGCCGCGTCGGAAGCGACGAACGCATCGCCCAGTTCGAGCAGGGTGCGCGGTACCGCCTTGACGCCGGACCAGGTGTTCATCACGATCGGCGAGACCGCCAGCACGAAAATGATCAGGACCTTGACCGAAAATCCGAGGCCGAGCCAGAGCACGAACAGCGGGATCAGCGCGATCAGCGGGGTCGAGTCGGCGGCGTACACATACACGCCCAGGCCCGATTCGGCCAGCCGGTAGCGCCCCAGGATCAGGCCCAGCGCGATTCCGATGACGGCTGCGGCCACATAGCCGACCACCAGTGCCTCCATGCTCTGCATAAATGCCTTCTGCAGTACCCCGGTGCTGACCAGGTGAATCGCGGCCTTCACGATAGCGCTAGGGTACGACGCGAAGATCGGATCCACTTCGCGGCCGAAAATTTCCCACAACAAGATCACGGAGACGACCGAGATGAAAGCGATGAGACCGCTTCGTTGGCTGAAATTCTTCATGCAGCCTCCTGGACCGGAGCCGGCAAGTCGCGGTTATTCGGATCGTTGATCATCTTTAAAGTTTTCCAGATATGCAAGCGTTTGTTGATGTATTCATCGGAGCCGACCATTTCCATCCGTTCGGCTGCCGAGCGTGGCAGGTTGATCTTGACGACCTCGTGAATCTTGCCCTTGGGCGAAAAAATCACCACGCGGTCGGCCAGCAGCATCGCCTCTTCGATGTCATGGGTGACGAAGATGATCGTCTTGCCCGTCTTCTGATGCAGGCTCGACAATTCAATCTGCATCGTCTCGCGGGTGTGCGAGTCGAGCGCGCCATACGGCTCGTCCATCAGCATGACTTCCGGATCGATCGCGAAGGCCCGCGCGATGCCGACCCGCTGTTTCATGCCGCCGGAAAGCTGGTCAGGGCGCCGGCTGGCCGAATCCGTCAGCCCCACCAGCTCGAGCATGCGCTGGGCGGTGGCGCGCCGCTCGGCCGGCGCCACCCCTTTCAGCTCCAGTCCGAACTCGATGTTCTCGAGCGCGCTGCGCCACGGCAGCAGGTCGGCGTGCTGGAACACCATCCCCCTGTCGTAGCCGCATTTCGTCACCACCTTGCCATCAACCTCGATGGTTCCCGAGGTGGCTTGTTGCAGACCCATGATGATGCGCAGCATGGTCGTCTTGCCGCATCCGCTGCGCCCCGTGAAGGCGATGAATTCGCCTTCCTGAATGTCCAGCGACACCCCGTTCAGCGCGCGCAATGTCGTGGCTTTTCCATTGACTTTGGTATCGAAAGTCTTGACCACATCCTTGATGCGGACTTTTACATTGTTAGCGCTCATAACTTTACTCCGCGTTCAGGGTAGCCTTGACCTTCGCCAGCGCTTTCTTGCGATAGCTCTCGTCGATGAAGGACTCGATATTCACTTTCTTCTTCTGGCTGCCCAGCTCGATCATCATGTTCTCCATCCAGACCAGCGGAGGACGCGCGATTTCGGAGGTCGTCGAGATGTACTTGCGGTCCTTGATTTCGTCGAACATGTAGCTGTATTCCGGATTGTCGGCTTTACCGTTGTTGATTTTCGCGGTCAGCGCGATCGTCTCGTCACGGTGCTTCAGCGCATAATCCAAGCCTTCCATCTGTCCGGCCAGGAACTTGACGGCATCGTCGCCACGCGTTTTCAGGGTCTCGTCGCGCGCGGTGATGTAGTAGCGTGGGAACAACGGCGCCAGCTTGTATGCCTGGCCGATCACGTTAAAGCCCATCTTCTCCGCGCGCGGCACGTATTCGGCCGCGCTGGCCGTGACGTCGATGCGACCGCCCACCAGTGCCTTCATGCGGCTGCCGCTGCCGCCGGCGTTTGCCAGCTGCATGTCTTCGACCTTGACACCCAATTCACGCAACATGACCAGTCCGAAGATATGCGGTGCCGAGCCCACGCCCGAGATACCCATCGTCTTGCCGGCCAGCTCTTCCGGCTTGGTGATGCCTTTGCGCGAATACAGCACATACGGATAGCCGATCATCGTGCTGCCGATGTATTTGATCTTCGCCTCTTTTTCAAAGGCAATCGTCACATCGCTTGGTGTCGCGTCGGCGGTTTCCAACTCACCGGCCAGCAGCGCGCGCAGCAAGTCCTTACTGCCGCGGAACTGGATGATTTCCACGTCCAGGCCATGCTTCTTGTAAAAGCCCTTGTGGTCGGCCATGAAGAAAAATCCCGCGTCGCCCTTGGCCGTCAGGATACCGTGGCGCCATTTCTCGGCGGCCGAGGCAGTGTCGGCCAGCGTGAGCATGCCAACGGCACCGACCGCGACGGCAAACATGCCCGCGCGCGGGACCAGCTTACCGAAAACCTTGCGGCAGGCGGATGTGAATATGTTTTGCGGTTTGGTATTCAAGATCTCTCTCCAATTGTTTTGAAATGAACTGTTGCACTACTGACCTTAAAACGGCCATTCTTATTAACTGCTGAGGAACCGGTCGACTGCCTGCTGGAAGCCGTCCGGGTTATCCAGGTTCGCCAAGTGGGCGGCCCGGGGAATGGTTACAAGTCGTGCGCCGGGAAGGATGCTGACGATTTCTTGCGACAGTGCAAGCGGAGTACGCAGGTCCTGCTCGCCGATCACGACCAGGGCCGGGATCGTGATGCGCGCCAGCAGCGCGCGGATATCCTGCGCAAACAGCGACTCGACGGTTTGCATGTAGGCGTCCTTCGGGGTAGCGGCGACCCATGCCGCAAGCTGCAGGTGCCGCTCGGCCGCGGTCGTCGGCAGCAAGGTCTGCTCGTCATACTCCTTGCCGAATGCCACCATGTCGGTCGCGGCCAGCTTTTCGCGCATCAGGCCGATGCGTTTCTCGCCCTCGGGCATCTTTGCGAAGGTGTCGGCCAGCACGATGCGGCGTATCTTGTTCGGCGCCAGCGTGTAGAAATGGGTGGCGATCAGGCCGCCCATCGAGATGCCGAGCAGGTCGATCTGGTCCAGCTTCAGGTGCAGGGCCAAGGCGTTCAGGTCGTGCGCGATCGCCTCGATGCTCACGCCGCCGCGGTTGGACGAGCGGCCGTGGCCGCGGCAGTCCATGGCGAGCACGGTGTGGCTGTTCTTCCAGTGGGCGATCTGGTCGCGCCACAGGGCACTGCTGGTGCCCAGGCTGTGCACCAGCACCAGGGCCGGGCCCGAGCCTTCGAGCTCGTAATAAATGTCTTCGTTGTTGATGTTTACTATTGGCATTGATTACCCCTGTTGGGAGGCGAGCACGCCCGCCAGAAGATTGGCGCCGTAGCGCGCGGCCGATTGCGCGTCCTGCCCCGGAGCCAGATTCAGGTACTCTTTCACGGCAACGAGCGACAGGCGGGTACGGCCGCTCATGTTGTCCAGATAAGCCTCGAGCGCTTGCTCGAACCCGCTCTCCGGGTAGGTTTGCGACAACAGGCCAAGGCGCAGTGCCTCCGGCGCAGAAATTTCCTGGGTCGAATAGACAAGATGCGCCACCGCCTTGAGCGGAACCGAATGCATGACGGCCGAAATGGCCAGCGTCGGAGGCAGGTCGGAACGCATTTCAGGCAGCGAAAAGCGCGCCGTATCGGTCGCCAGCACCACGTCGCAGATGACGGCCAGCGCGCAACCCATGCCGTGCGCGCCACCGGCGACGGCGGCCACCACCGGCACCTGGGCCGCGCGGATCGCGGCGTACAGCGCCAGGATCGGATCGGTGACCAGGTCCTTGATCTGGGCAGCGGTTTTTTTCGGGGGCGTGACGCCAGGCTCGGCCGGCGGCAACTGGCGGCCGAGGCAAAAATCGGCGCCTTCGGAACGCAGCAAAATCACCTTCACGTGCGCCATCTTGCCGACTTGCGCGAACGTCTCGGTCAGTGCCTTGACGGCCTCGATATCAAGCTTGGGCGAGGTCAGCGCGATACGGGCGATCGGCCCGTCCGCGGCCACTGAAAATTTGTTCATGCTTCTCCTTTTTCTTGCTCGCCGCTCCCGGCCTGCGAGGAAGATTTTTCGATGATCTGGACAACCGGCAATTCTATTCCTGGATGCACGTCCAGCCTACATATTGTTTTCAGCGAAAGCGTCGCGTGCGATGCGGAAAGCTTCGACGCCGGCAGGTACGCCGCAGTAGATGGTCGCCTGCAGCAGCGCCTCCGAAATTTCCTCTTTGGTGCAGCCGTTGCGGATGGCGCCGGCAACATGAATCTTAAGCTCATGGGCGCGGTTCAGGGCAGTCAGCATGACGATATTGAGCAGGCTGCGCGTCTTGAACTCGAGGCCGGGACGGGTCCAGATCTCGCCCCAGCAATACTGGGTGACCAGTTCCTGGATTTGCATGGCAAATGCGTCGGCATTCTCGATCGACTTGTTGACGTAGGCCTCGCCCAACACTTTCTTGCGCGCTTCCAGTCCCTTTTCAAATAACTCTTTGTTCATATGCTGCCTTTTGGTCAGGTGAATTATATTGCCCGACGGTCATATTGTATGACGTAAAAAAAATTGTCAAGCATTGTCGGCCAGGGTGTGTCGAGCGCATGGCGGCCTGGTTTTCTTTTGGGGCAATTGCGCACAATTACAGCTGAAGTTTCGGTTTCGTCCCATCGCATCCCAGAGGGCGGTTCGCGCTGCCGTGAAAATTCCCGGGTGCTTAGCGCATTCCGATTAACGGAACGTCATTTCGATGATTGGAATACTACTCTCGGCAAAAATGGGTGTCAAGACTTATTGCCGAACCGTTTTTCGGCTTGCCGACGCCCCGTGAAAGGAGTTCTTGACAAGGACAGGCTTAGTCCATACTATTTCGATCAGTGGAATTATATTCCGGTAAGCGGTAAATCGACAGCGCGCAGGGAAGTGAAATTCCGGTCCGCGAACGCCACGCATGCCGCAGCAATCGATGCCCGGTGTTGCGCGCCCCCAACCATCACAGGAGATACGTCTTGACGAACACGCAACTGTCCGATGCGCCCAGTGCGCCGCACGAAGGACGACTTCTCGGCGCGGCCGATGTCATGTCGGCGGGCGGCGCGCTGCAACTTGTCGGATGCCGTTGCCGGCAGTGCGACGCGCGTATGTTTCCCGCCAACTCGCTTTGCCCGTTCTGCCTGTCCGAGGAGGTCGAGGCCCTGCCGCTGTCACCGCTCGGCAGCCTGTACAGCTACACCTTCATCCACGTGGCCCCCCCTGTGTGGGAAGTGCCTTATGGCATCGCGTATGTCGACCTGCCGGAACGGGTGCGCGTGTTCGGCAAGCTGGCCGACGCCGATCCGGCGCACTGGAAGCTCGATCGGCAGGTGCGCCTTTGCGTGACGCGCGCCGCCGGCACCGACGAGCACGATCCGCACTACCACTATTTTTTTGCTGCAGCGTAAGGGAGAGATCGACGATGAATGGCTCACTGAGAAAAGTGTCGATCTACGGTACCGGCATCATCCCCTTCGGCAAATTCCCGAACCTGCCCCTGCCGCTGATGGCGCGTCCCGCCGTGCTCGAGGCATTGAAGGAATCGGGCGTCGAGCGCAAGCAGATCGACGCCATGTACTGCGGCAGCGCACTGGCCGGGTGGATGGCAGGACAGCGCATCGCGCGCGAGTGCGGCCTGACCGGCATCACCATTGTCAATACGGAAAACGCCTGTTCATCGAGCGCGACCGCGTTTCGCGAAGCGTGGATCGCGGTTGCCTGCGGCATGATCGATTTTGCCGTCGTGGTCGGCGCCGAAAAGCTGACCCGTCTGGGCGGCGGTACCCTGCCGCTCGACAACGAAGATATTGAAGTTACCAACGGCATGGTCATGCCCGGCCTGTACGCGATGCGTGCGCGGCGCTACCTGCACGACTACGGATATGAAGAAAAGGACCTGGCCGAGGTCGCGGTCAAGTCGCGCAAGCATGGCGCGCTCACGCCCTATGCCCAGTTCCGGTCCCCGACCACGGTGGAGCAGGTGCTCGCTTCGCGCAAGATCGCCGATCCGCTCACGCTGCTGCAGTGCTGCCCTACCGGCGACGGCGCCGCGGCGGTGGTGATCGGGCCGGCCGAGCTGGCCTCGCGGTATACAGATAGTCCGGTGCACGTGCTCGGCTCGCATCTGGCCTCGGGCAAGTTCGTCAGCGAGTTTCGTGACATGACGATTCCGGAAATCACCGTGCGTTGCGTCAATGAACTGTATGAAGAGATCGGCCTGGGTCCTGAAGACCTCGACCTGCTCGAGTGCCACGACGCCTTCACGATTGCCGAACTGCTGTATTACGAGGCGCTCGGGCTGTGTCCGCCTGGAGAAGGCGTCAGGCTGCTGCGCCAGGGCGCGACCACCTTCGGCGGCAAGACGGTGGTCAATCCGAGCGGCGGCCTGCTGTCGAAGGGCCACCCGATCGGTGCCAGCGGCGTGGCGCAGATCGTCGAGATCGCACGCCAGCTGCAGGGCCGCTGCGAGCAGCGCCAGGTACAAGGCGCCAGGATCGGCCTGACCCATATCACCGGCGGCGGCACGGCGGGGTTCGATCACGGCGCCTGCTGCATCCATGTTTTTGGTGTGTAAAACAGTTACGGCTGGAAAAATATCTTAAAAAATACTTAACGCCACGAGCGTCGACGCGCCACAATATGCCGTATACGGAAACGAATACGGAGAAACGAATGATCAAGCCAAACCCTGCCATGAAAACGAAGGCCAGCGCCGCTTCCGCCAAGGACCCGGCGCGCCCGGTCGATAACGCGACCGGCACGGTTGCCAGGGCGGTCAGGGTACTGCGGGCGATCGCCGATTTCAGCGGCGACGTCAGCCTGAAGGAACTGGCCGAGCACCTCGACCTGCCGCCGAGCACGGTGCACCGCCTGCTCGAACTGCTGGCCGGCGAAGGCATGGTCGAACGCGACGAGGCGCTGCCGCTGTACCGGCCCGGACTGGAATTCTTCCGGATCGCCGCATCGGTGTCGAGCCGCATGTCGCCGCGCTCGATCGCCCAGCCCTTCCTGCGCGAAGCGGCCGATGAGAACGACGAAAGCGCCTATCTCGGCATACTTGACATGCGGGCCGGCAAAATGATTTTTGCCGCCGCGGCCGACTCGCGCCACCTGCTCTCGTACCGGGTCGCCTTCAATGAACCACTGGCGCTGACGCGGGGAGCGTCCGGCCTGGCGATGCTGGCATGGATGAGCGAGGAAAACCGGGAGCGCATCTTCATCGAGGAGGCGCGTGCCGGCCTGCTCAAGGATGCCAAGTCGCGCGCCGCGCTCAAGAAGGAACTGCTGCAGATCCGCGAACAGGGCTACGCCCTTACCATGGGCCAGCGGATCAAAGGCGCGGTCGGCATCTTCGCACCGGTATTCGATGCGCATTCGAACGTGATCGGCTCGTTCGGCTATACGGTACCCGAAGTACGTTACAACGAAAGCAACTTGCCGAAACTCTCCACGGCCGCCATGCGGTACGCCGACGCGCTGTCGCACGCGCTGGGATGTTCGCGCAATGACATTCAACCAGGACTGACGTCCCGCAACACGAGAGGCAGTAAAAGTGGAAAAGACCTTACCCCCAAATAAGGCCGGCGGACCGCTGGCGGGATTGCGCGTGCTGGACCTGACCCAATTCCTGTCCGGCCCGTTTGGCACCATGATCCTGGCCGACATGGGTGCCGAAGTCATCAAGGTCGAACCGAAATCGGGCGAGCTGGCGCGCACCATCCCTCCCCATTTCGTGGGCGACGACAGCGCCTACTACCTGAGCGTGAACCGCAACAAGAAGAATGTGGTTGCGGACCTGAAGACCCCCGAGGGGGTGCAAGTGGTCAGGGAACTGGCGCTGGCCAGCGACATCGTGGTGGAAAACTTCCGCCCCGGTGTGCTGGCGCGGCTGGGCATCAGCCACGCCGAGCTGTCCAGACAGTGCCCTTCCCTGATCTGGTGCAGCATCAGCGGTTTCGGCCAGGATGGCCCCTGCCGCGACTGGCCCGCCTACGACATGGTGATCCAGGCGCTGTCGGGCGGCATGAGCCTGACCGGCGAACCGGACGGCCCATCGGTCCGGGCCGGCATTCCGCTGGCCGATATCTCGGCCGGCCTGTACGGCATCATCGGCATCCTGGGCGCGCTGCAGGAGCGCAACACGACCGGACGCGGACGCGTGGTCGACATCGCGATGATGGACTGCCAGGTCGCCATGCTTTCCTACCAGGCAGCCTATTACCTGCACTCGGGGCACGTTCCCGGCAGGCAGGGCAGCGCGCACGATTCGGTTCCGACCTACCGCACCTTCATCGCCGGCGACGGGCTCGGCATCGCCGTCACCGCCAACACCGAAAAGATGTGGCAGCAGATGGCCAGGCTGCTCGGCGTATCCGAGCTGATCGACGATCCGCGCTTCCTGACCAACCGCGAGCGCCTGGCCAATTGCGCCGCACTGCTGCCCCTTCTCGAAAAGCCGTTCCTCGCGAAGACGGCGCAACAGTGGATGGACGCCTTCCTCGAAGCGAGCATCCCGGCCGGGGTTGTCAATACGCTCGACCTGGCCCTGTCCAACGCGCAGGTGCTGCACCGCGACATGGTGATGAGCCTTGAGGACGACGCAGGCCACCAGATCCGCGTGGTCGGCAACCCGATCAAGTTCGACGGCGCCGACACCACCCCGCGCCAGTACCCGCCCCGACTCGGGCAGGACACCGACGCCGTGCTCAAGAACGTGCTGGGCAAGTCGCCGGCCGAGATCGAAGGCCTGCTGGCCAAGGGCGTGGTATTCCAGGCAGCCGGCCCGAAGGCAACCTGAACTCTACCTCTCCACAGCGAGCGCCTGTTCGGACCCGAAGCACTGCCGATAATCGCTGCACACCCCACAACTTGGCGAGCGGCATAAGGTCAGGCCTTCGCGCTCGCACAACTGGCGGTAGAAAAACTTCTTCCACTTCATGTCGCCACTGTTAAGTTGCGCCAGGCTGGTGAACTGCGAGCGCATCAGCCAAGACAATGCGCCACGGCCGGGCAAGCCCAGGTCCTGCCACAAATGGTTGTCCCCCATCGCGGCGGTGGCCAATGCGTGCGCCAGCCAGCGCGACTGCTGGTCCATGCAACTGCGGTGCTCGAGCAACAGGGCAAGCAGGTCGTCGAACTCGTCGAACCGCGCCTGGCCCGTCACCCCGCATGACAGCGCCACCAGCGGTCCTTTCAGGTCGGGAAAGATGTGCGCCGCGAGCGCCTGTAGCGCGGCGCCGTCGAGGCCGGCGATCGGCACGTCGTAGGGCGCGGCCCGCTGCGGGGCGAGCGCGATGACACCGGCAAAGGCGAGCGTGGCAGGATCGCCCGGGGACCGCGCCGCCGCCATCAATTCGGCATATCCATGAGCATGCATGTTCGCCCCTATACTTGCGCCGGTGCGTGGGTATAGCATTTTTTCGGGCAGATCCTGGAGCAGGCTTCGCACCCGATGCAGTTCGCCACGTGCGCGAGCGTCATCACCTTTTTCTCGTATTCGTCATCGTCATCGTCGACCTCGGCGGCGATGAACCGGCCATCCTCGTCGACCCCGACCAGCGCCAGCACCGCGCGCGCGCACACCTTGAAGCAGCGCCCGCACCCGATGCACTTGTCGTGGTCGATCGCGGTGACGAATTGCGGCGTCCATGATGCCCCGCCGGGCAGGCTCACGGTAAAGTCAGGCATCGGGCGCCTCCTCGTCAAAATCGAACTGGCGGTCCTGGCCTTTCAACAGGGCCTTGCGCAGCCACGGCGGCGGTGTTCCGTCGAGCACGACGCGCATTTTTTCCAGGATGCCCAGGATCGGTTCCGGCTCCTTGATCCTGACCGGGTGTACCTTGTTGACGACGACGCGCGCCGCGGCCGAGCCGCCGATCGCAGCGACATAGAGCACCGCGCAATCCTTGATCGCCTCGACCTTGGGCCCCAGCTTGTCTTCGTTGCCGTCTTCCTGCAGATCGGCGCCGAAGCTGAAGGTCTCGACAAAGGCGTGGCCTTTTGCTGTCAGCTCATAGACCATGATGTTGCTGGCCCAGCCGAAGTGGGCATCGACCCGCGCCAGGTCCTGTGTGGCAAAAGCTATTTTCATGTTTCGACTCCTTTATCTCGGTTGGAATGACGGATGCGCCGGTTCAAGCCATCTGGGCGAGCGCGTGCAGGCTGGCTGCGGGCAAGGCCCAATCCCCGGGCTGGACCGGATGCGGATGGGCCAGCAACAGGTTGCCGATCTCGAAGACCAGGCCGCGCGTGCCGCGATAGCCGACCGACAGCTGGTGCCCTGCCCCGAGCCGGTCGAACAGCGGCAGCCCGGCGCGGTGAAATGCGATCCCCAGCCGCGCCGCCGCCTGGCGTCCGTGCGAATGGGTGACCATCAGGTCGCACCCCTGCGCGCCGCGCTCGAGGTCCTCGAGGTCGCCAAGCAGCACCTCGGCCACCGGCAAGCGCCCGAGCAGCGGCGACTGCGTGCTGCTGATCGCCGTGACGATCTCGCATCCCATTTCGGCCAGCCACATCCCGAGCGCATACAACAGGTCCGGCTCGGCCGCCAGCGCAATTTTTTTCCCGCCAAAGAAGAAGTGGGCGTCGAGCATGGCGTCTTGCAGCTGGCTGCGCTGGCGCCGGTACTTGTGCGGTACCTCACGGCCGGAAAGCTGCGCCAGCGCGGCCAGCAGGCGGTCGTTTGCGGCCAGTCCGGTGAGCCGGTCGAACCACAGGTTCGGCACGCCGGTGATCCGCTCCAGCTCGTCGGCGCAGGCGCGCATCTGCTCGCCTGCCACCAGCGTCGCCACCGATGCACCCATCGAGCGCATCTGAGCCAGCGTGGTGCCGCCCAGCGTGGTCGGACTGAAGCCGTCGGGCATGTGGCCGTCGAGCGAACCTGACAGGTCGGGCAGCACGACCGGCGCCAGCCCGAACGACTCGACGATCTCGCGCAGCTCTTCGATGTCGGCCGGGGTCAGGTGGCAGCCGGCCAGCAGGTTGACCTGGCGCGGATGCTTCACCTGCGATGGCGGCACCAGCGCCTTGATCAGCGCCAGCACCGCCTTGGCCCAGCCATCCTGGAATGCATCGTTGTAGTCGGGCGTCGACACATAGACGATGGCGGTGTCCTCCAGTTCCGGATGGCGCTGGCGGATCAGGTCGAGGTAGCCGTTCACGTCGTCGCCCTTGGTTTCGGTCAGGCCGGTCGAACAGATCGCGATCAGGTCCGGCCTGGCGCGTTTGCGGATATTGAGGATCGCCTTTTCGACGTTGTCCATGCCGCCCAGGATGCTGGTCACTTCGTTCATGGCGGTCGTCTGCAAGGGAATCGCTTCGCGGAAGTGGCGCACCAGCAGCACCAGTCCGAACGAGGTGCAGCCCTGCGAGCCGTGCATCACCGGCATGCAGCCGTTCATGCCCAGGAAGGCATAACTGGCGCCCAGCGGCTGGCTCATCTTCAGCGGATTGACGGCCGCCGCCTTGGTCGATTTATTCACGATTGCCATCATCACAGCTCCCATGGGGCCGGCTGGCGCACCTGCTGCCACACCGGGTTGCTCAGCGTTTTGTCGATCTCGTGCACCAGGGTGACGATGCCTTCGTAGCCGGCATAGCCGTGATGACGCTCCTGGTTGATGTCGAGCCACGGCATCTTCGCCTTGAGCGCGACGAACTGCGAGCGCCCGCCCGAGAGCATGATGTCGGCGCGCGCCTCGGACAGCATCGCGTACATCTCGCGCGGCGTCATGTTGTCGATCATGTGGGCGTCGTCGCCCATGATCGCCACCACCCGCTCCTTGTCTTCCCTGGTCGATTTCTTGACGCTGGTGCCGACGATTTCCATTCCCACTTCCTGCAGCGCGGCCACCACCGACCACGATTTGACGCCACCGGTGATCAGCAGCACGCGCTTGCCCTTGAGGCGTTCCCGGTACGGCGCCAGCCTGGCCCAGGCGCGCGCTTCCTCGACCGCGATCAGGGCTTCGGTGCGCTCGATCAGCTGCTGCGGCGCGCCGCGCCCCACCAGCAGTGCCGCGGTCTTGCGCAGCGCATCGGACATGTCGCCGACGCCGTAGAACGAGCCTTCGAAATACGGGATGCCGTAGCGCTCCTCCATCTTGCGCGCGACATTGATCAGCGCCTTCGAGCACAGCATGATGGCGGCCCTGGCGCGGTGCGAACAGGCCACCTGCCGGTAGCGCGCGTCGCCGCACAGCGAGGCCAGGATGCGGATGCCGAGCTGCTCGAACAAAGGCTTGACCTGCCACAATTCGCCCGACAGGTTGTACTCGGCGATGATGTTGATGTCGCAGGGGGTGGTGAATTCCGGCTCGGCGGTGCCGATCACGTAATCGAGCAGCGCTTCGCCGGCCAGCTTGTTGCCGAGGTTCTTGACGCCGGCAAATCCCGGGACATTGACCGGAATGACCGGTTTGCCGAACTTGGCGCTGGCCGCCTTGCATACCGCCTCGATGTCGTCGCCGATCAGCGCGGTGACGCAGGTCTGGTAGACAAACACGGCCGGCGGATCGTATTTTTCGATGATTTCCCGGATCGCCCGGTACAGGCGTTTTTCACCGCCGTAGATCACATCGAGTTCGCCGATATCGGTGGTGAAGCCGGTGCGGTAGGTCTGCGGGCCGGACGAGAGCGCGCCCCGGTTGTCCCACGAACTGCCCTCGCAGGCGATCGGGCCATGCACCAGGTGCGCCACGTCGACGATCGGCTGCAAGGCGATCTTGGCGCCGTCGAAGGCGCAACCGCCCGCGGCCGCACCCGGCTTCAGCTGGCTCGAACAGCCCTTCTTGCGCTGCCTGTCCGACTTTTCCAGGTTGTGCTCGCAACCGGGCTCCTGGAAAACGGACTGCAACTTCACTGCCAGCGTGGCCGCCATATTCTTCCCCCCATCAAAAAACAGCGACGGCTCTCGCCGCCGCCCGCAGCATATCGCCTAGCGCACCAGGTCGAAGCTGTAATCGGTCTTGCCGACATCCCCGGTGTTCAGGTCGAGCGCCTCGAAATACTCGTCGAGGATGCTCACCAGCACGCGCAGCCCACCCGCATACCCCCAGGTCGGGAAGCGGTGATGGTGGTGCCGGTCGGTGACCGGGAACACCAGGCGGATCAGCGGCACGCCGCAATCGCGTTCCAGGTACTTGCCGTAGCTGTTGCCGATCAAAAAATCAACCGGCTCCGTAAACAGCAGCGAACGCAGGTGCCACAGGTCGCGCTTCGGATACACCTTGCAGTCCTTGCCGAACGGCGAAGCATCGAGCAGCGCCTGCACCTTGACTGCCCAGTCCTTGTCGCCGTTGGTGGACAGCACATGCACCGGTTCGCACCCCAGTTCGAGCAGGAAGGCGGTCATGCCAAGCAGGAAGTCGGGGTCGCCGTACAGCGCGAACTTCTTCCCGTGCAAATAGGCCTGCGAGTCGCCGATCGCGTCGAGCAGCCGGCCGCGTTCCAGCTCCAGCTCCTTCGATACCGGTTTGCCGGTCAGGCGCGACACCTCCATCAGGAACTGGTCGGTGCCGCCCACGCCCATCGGGTGATTCAGGAACACCACCTCCTGCCCTTTTCCGGCGATGTATTTGCCGGTCTTCTCGGCGCTGTATTCCTGGAACACGACGGTCGCCTTGGCATTGAGGGCGCTCTCGACCTCCGCCTTGCTGGTGCCGCCGTCGAACATGCGGAACTGGCCGTCGGTCGGCGTATTCCAGGCGTCGGACGGGTCGCACAGGATGGTGTGCTCGACGCCCATCGACGCGAACATGCGGCGCACCTCCGGGATATTGCCGACCACGAAGCCGTCGAAGCCGCCGATGAAGTTGATCGACTGGTTCGGCACCCGTTCCAGTGCCGGCACCGCGTTCGCCTTGCCGTCCCAGAAATAGGTCAGCACGCTCTTGAGCGCATTGTCGTAGCCGGTGACGTGGCTGCCGACGAACGCCGGCGTGTGGGCGAACGGAACGTCGAGATCCTTCGGAATGCTGCCCTTCTCGCGCGCCCCCTTGATGAAGGAGTCGAGGTCGTCGCCGATCACTTCGGCCATGCAGGTGGTGCTGACGGCGATCATCTCGGGCTTGTACAGGCTGTAGGCATTGGCCATGCCATCGACCAGGTTGTTCAGGCCGCCGAACACCGCCGCATCCTCGGTCATCGACGAGGACACGGCCGAAGTCGGCTCCTTGAAGTGGCGTGAAAAATGGGAACGGTAGTAGGCCACGCAACCCTGCGAGCCGTGCACGAACGGCAAGGTCTTCTGGAAGCCGATGCTGGCGAACACCGCGCCGAGCGGCTGGCAAGCCTTGGCCGGATTGATGGTGAGCGCTTCGCGCGCAAAGTTCTTGTCCTGGTATTCGCGGCTCTTGGTCCAGTCGCACACTTGCTGCACCTTGGCGGCGGTGTGGCCAAATTCAAAATCCTGCTTTTTTTTCTCGAGCAGAGCGGCGTATTCCGGTTCGCGGAACAGCTTCTCGTGATCGAGGATCTTGTCGGCACTTTGGGGCATGATGAAACTCCTTTTTTTCGAATCGTTAGCTTTTCCACGGTGCCTTGAGCAGGCCCCATACCGGACTGTTGATCGCCATGTCCATGTCGCGCGCGAAGATGGCGAAACCGTCGTAGCCGTGATACGGGCCCGAGTAATCCCATGAATGCATCTGGCGGAACGGCACGCCCATTTTCTGGAACACGTACTTTTCCTTGACCCCGGAACCGACCATGTCGGGCCGCAGTTTGTCGACGAATTTCTCGAACTCGAAGCCGGTCACGTCGTCGTAGATCAGGGTGCCGTCCTTGATGTCGTGCGTGGTGCGCTGGTAGTCGTCGCCGTGGCCGAATTCGTAGCCGGTGCCGATCACCTCCATGCCCAGGTCTTCATACGCGCCGATCACGTGGCGCGGACGCAGCCCGCCGACGAACAGCATCACCGACTTGCCTTCCAGGCGCGGGCGGTACTTGGCGATCACCGCATCGGTCAGGGCGCGGTACTTGGCGATGACGCGCTCGGCGCCCTGCTTGATGCTGTCGTCGAAGTGCGAAGCGATCTCGCGCAGGCTGGCCTCGATCCGGGACGGCCCGAAGAAGTTGTACTCGACCCAGGGAATGCCGAATTTCTCTTCCATGTGGCGCGAAATGTAGTTCATCGAGCGGTAGCAGTGCAGCAGGTTCAGCTTGGCCTTGGGGGTGTTCTCCATTTCGGCCAGGGTGCCGTCGCCGGACCACTGCGCAATCACGCGCAGGCCCATCTCTTCGAGCAGGATGCGCGAGGACCATGCGTCGCCGCCGATGTTGTAGTCGCCGATGATGGCCACGTCGTAAGGCGTGCCCTCGAACTGCGGATGCTTGCCGTCGGCCTTGTCGAACACCCATTCGCGGATCGCATCGTTGGCGATGTGGTGGCCGAGCGACTGCGACACGCCGCGAAAGCCTTCGCAGCGCACCGGAACGATGGTGTGGCCGTCGAACTCCTTGGTTTTCTTCTTCGATACCGCCTCGATGTCGTCGCCGATCAGGCCGATCGGGCATTCCGACTGCACCGAGATCCCCTTGTTCAGCGGGAACAGGGTCTGGATCTCGTCCATGACTTTTTCCAGTTTCTTGTCGCC
>JBAQKU010000744.1:0-3247 GCA_049301315.1 Telluria sp. | reverse complement strand
GCCGCGGTTCGTGCCGCTCGATCGCTACCTTCACGGCCGCGCAGATCGTGTCCCGGTCAACGCTGCTGCCAAGGCACAGGTGCGAAAAATCGCTCAAGCCATAATTCAGGATGGAGTTGCTGCATTCTGGATAGCCGGCCAGGGCTTCGCACGGAATGGCGGTGCGGGTATTGAGCAGCGCCTCCAGGTCCCGCGCGATGCCACTCTTGAACTGCGCCAGGGTCAGGTCGACGCCGTGGCCGGCGCGCGTGTGTTCGCCGGGGTCGTACAGAAGGCGGTCGAGAAAGCCAGCCGTAAACAATTGCGCCATGGAGACCTCCATGCGATGTCGTGCAGCCGAATGTGTGTGCACGGAAACACCATTATTGTTCCCTGTGCTATGCGGGAATTTGCGTTTGCGCAAGTGATTAAAGCGCGATCGCGGCGGGCGTGCGGCACAGACCGTGTTTAATCGTCCACAGCAACGCTAGGGTATCGCTAGGGTTTCTGCTATCCTGCCTCGGATTTCCTGCAAGCACGAACCACCGCTTTCCTATCTCCCCTTCTTTAATTTCTCATGGTTACCACCGCTTCCTCCTACGCCGACCAGCGCAGCCGTGCCTTTTCCGGGCAGGGTTATGACGGCGTGGTGCGCGTTTCTTCCGGTGGCTACTTCGGCACCGGGGTGCTGCTTTACGGCGGACAGGCCGTGCTGACGGCAGCGCACTTGTTCGCGAATTCGGCGGCCGCCGCCAGCGTGCACTTTGAAACGTCCAGCGGCGCCCAGACGGTCAGCGCGAGCAGTGTCACCATCCTGTCCGGCTACGAGCCTGGCGCGGCCAATAACGACCTGGCCCTGGTGTGGTTGTCGACCGGCGCGCCGACTACCGCGAACCGGTACGCGCCGTATCGCGGCAGCGATGAAATCGGCCAGACCATGACGCTGGTCGGTTACGGCCTGGCCGGCAGCGGTGACGCCGGCACCACAAGCGCCGACACCGGCGCACCGGTGCGCCTAAAGGCCGCGAACCAGTTCGATGCCGATGCCGCCGCGCTCAAGAGCGCGCTTGGCGTCGAGATGGGCTGGACGCCCCTGGCCGGCAGCCAGCTGGTGGCCGATTTCGACAACGGCGGCAGCGCCCAGGATGCGCTGGGACGCCTGATCGCGCATCCTGGCACCGGGCTGGGACTGAACGAGGGCTTGATCGCGCCCGGCGACAGCGGCGGCCCGGCCTTCATCAATGGCAGCATCGCCGGCATTGCGAGTTATACCGCCAGCCTGCAGAACGGCGCCACGAATCCCGACATCGACGCCGTCTCGAATAGCAGTTTTGGCGAAATCGGCGCGTGGCAGCGGGTGAGCCATTACCAGCAATGGATAGATCAAAGCCTGCGCGCACATTACCCGAACGCGCCGGGCACGCCGCAGCAGGTGCAAAAATCGGTCGCCGAAGGTGGCAGCGGCACCACTTACGCCTACTTCCTGCTGCAATTTACCGGCGTGCGCAGCGATCCGTCACAGCTCCTGAGCGTCGATTACACGACCCGGGACGGCAGCGCCGAGGCCGGGTCGGATTACCTTGCCGCCAAGGGCACGCTGCGCCTCTACCCCGGCGAAAACCAGGCAGTGATCGCGGTCGAGATCATCGGCGACGCCCTGGCGGAAACCGATGAAACGTTCTACCTCGATGTCACCAACCCGGTCGGCGGCAGCTTCGGCCCCGACGTAGTGACGCTGACCGCGATGCGTACCATCGTCAATGACGATGGCGGGATCTGGACCTGAGAGCCAAGAATGCCATGAATATCGAATTGGAGCGCATTACCACCGAATATGTACCGGATGAAGACCGTATCCGGCTGGCCGGGGAGGTGCGTGACGGGACGACCGTTGTCATTTGGCTGACCCAGCGCTTGTTGCAGCGCCTGCTGACGGTGTTGCTGCAAAGGTTAGAACAGCAAAGCGCGAATAACCCGCACGCGGAGCTGCTGCAAGGCTTTGCCCAGCAAGCGGCCCGCGCCGAACTGACGTCACAGGCGCCGGTACAGGCGGACGACGGCAACGCCCCATGGCTGGCCCATGCGGTCGATATCGGGCAGTCGGACCTGGGCGTGAGCTTGACCTTCAAAAGCGCCGATGGCGCCAGCGCCAGCCTGCTGCTGTCTGACCAGCACTTGCGCCAATGGCTCAATATCGTCAACGATGTGACCTTGCTGGCGGAATGGCCGCAGGACATCTGGCCGCAGTGGCTGCGCGACAGTGCTGCGCCTGCGGGGAAAAACATCGTGGTGCATTAAACCACCGATCGGTCAGATTACCCGCATCTCCAACTGCTTGCCCAAGGCTTGAAGGGCAGCGGCGATACCATCGATGCGGGTGGTGTGCCGCACATTGGTCAGGCGGTTTACTTCCTGCGGTGTGGTGTTGAGGCGACGTGCGAGTTCCGCTGGCCGCACATCCTGCCTGATCATCTCATTGAGCAGCAGGACCTTGGCCGTCAGGCTGGCCGGAAGCGCGATGACGTGCTGACCGCCTTTGGCCTTGGAGGGTGCAGGCACGGCGCGTTTGTCCTCAAAGTAGAAATCAAGAGCAGACTCCAGCGCCTCCTTCGCGGCGGCCAGGGCTTCTGCCTCGGTCTCGCCCTGAGTGATCGCTTCGGGAATGTCATCGAAGGTCGCAACGAAACCGCCGTCAATCTTGTCGGGAGTAAGGGTGACAGGGTACATAAACATGGCGTTTTCCTTATTTCAATCCAAGTTGTTTCTTGATGCTTTCCACGGTGCCTGTTTTCAGGTCAGTGTTGTGCATTGGAAGAACAGACTGCTTTCCGTTCAGGTAAACCTTGAGGTGCGAGCCTTTTCCGGGTTCGAATGTTGCGCCCTGTTGGGTCAGCCAGCGCTTGAATTCTTTGCTGTTCATTGATCACAATATAAACAATTTTGTTTATCTCGGCAAGCCGGAAGACGATCGAACCTGATGTCGCGCTGCAGTTCAGTGTGGCTGAACGCCCCTTTTTTCATGGTAATATTTTGCGCTAAATCAGGATCCGCAACTAATGCCGTTGACTTAAGCGAAATTCACAGTACTCACCCCGTCATTTCCGGCATTGGCGCAACCGACTCCCCGCGCAGGAGGCTGTCGCAAAAGGGTCCACAGATCTCTAATTAGCTATTTACCCCCGTCGTCTTCGCCATTGGCGAAACCGACTTCCCGCGGAGGCGGGAACCTAATTTCGGCGCGTTACAGCAGCTAAATTAGGTTCCCGCC
>JBAQKU010000743.1:0-15747 GCA_049301315.1 Telluria sp. | reverse complement strand
GTATCCATCCCGGGCAAGACGGATCGGCGCGCCTGCTGGTCGGCCTGCATGACGGCCAGAGCGTGGAAAGCGTGCTGCTGCCGCGCGACGGCCTGTGCGTTTCCAGCCAGGTCGGCTGCGCGGTCGGCTGCCAGTTCTGCATGACCGGGCGCGACGGCCTGATACGGCAGGTGACAAGCGGCGAGATCATCGCCCAGGTGGTGCTGGCGCGCACCCGGCGCGCCGTCAAGAAAGTGGTGTTCATGGGCATGGGCGAGCCCTCGCACAACCTGGCCAATGTGATGGAAGCGATCGATTTGCTCGGCACCGAGGGCAACATCGGCCACAAGAACCTGGTGTTTTCGACCGTGGGCGACGTGCGCGCCTTCGAACGGCTGGCGCAAGGCGCGGTGAAACCGGCGCTCGCCTTGTCCCTGCACACCACCAAGCCGGCCCTGCGCGAGCAGCTGTTGCCGCGCGCGCCACGCCTGACGCCGCGCGAACTAGTGGAGGCCGGCGAACGCTATGCCCGCCTGACTGCCTATCCGGTGCAATACCAATGGACCCTGCTCGAAGGCGTCAACGACGGCGACGACGAGATGGACGGCATCGTCGATCTGCTCAAGGGGAAGTACGCCGTGCTGAACATGATTCCCTACAACACCATCGAAGGTCTGGACTTTAAACGGCCCAGTTGGGAACGCGCACGCGCGTTAGCGGCGGCGCTGCACCAGCGCGGCGTGCTGACCAAGCTGCGCGACTCGGCCGGGCAGGATGTCGATGGCGGCTGCGGGCAGTTAAGGGCGCGCGCGCTCGGTACGCAAACGCGCACAGTCACTATCGACCGCATAATGCATGGCGCGCCGGGTCTTGCTTGAGCGCGCTACTCAGGCACCGACCGCGCGGCTTGCTGCCGCCAGCGCAATATCGGACTTGCCGATGTGATTGATCAGCCAATCGCGCAGGAAGTGGAGCACCTGGATCGACAGGGTGCCGGCGCCGCTTTCGTATTTTTTCTGCAAGTCGATCACCTGCTCAATCAGTTTCTCATGCTCATTCTTGTGCTCGTTGCGTCCGGTGTACGCGATCTTGCGCATCAGCTCTTCCTCGCGCGCAAAATGCTCTTGTGTGTAACTGATGAGGTTATGCAAAACCTTGCCCATCACGTCCTTGCCTTTGCCTTCTTGCATGAGGGTGTGCAATCGGTTCACCATGTCGATCAGTTTCTGGTGGTCATTGTCGATAAAAGTATTGCCGACAGCGAGAGAATCGTCCCATGCGAGGTACACGCTCATTTTTATTCCTTGTTTGAAGGTGGTGCCGGAAGCTTCCGGTAGTGCGACATCCACAGAAATATCCTTCGAGGATGTTGTGGTTGATGTAACTGTGATGCAATGAGAGCAAGATACATGCCTGTTGGAAATCGGATGTGGTGCTGGCTCCGCAACCTGTCCGGGCAGCAAATTCGTAGCCATAAGTGGGAATTCATTTCCAACTAATCAGAGCGAAATGGGAGTTCGCGCCGAGCGGCTGGGTTTGTTGGCGGGTTGTGATTACAGGCATTGCGAGGAGTAAACTGGAGCAAACCAGGGGACGCCCACCCGCGCGAACACGCTCTCGCGAAAGGGGGCTACCGCGCCGCCAGCAAGCTGCCCAGAGCGGGTCCTGTTTATCCAGAACAGCGACGCACTAGCATGATTTCGGCCAAGGCGGCAGCGCCGGCCGGCGCTATCCTCGACTGAGATGTTTGCTCGACCCTCGATCGAAGGAACCCCATGCACTCCGCCACCTCACATACCGCCTCCGAAGATGCCGGAAAACTTGTCCTGCGCAGTGCGCTTGGCATCCTCATCCTGTTGCACGGCATCTCCAAGGTCATCGGTGGCCCGGCTTTCATTACCGGCCTGGTCAGCAACGTCGGTTTGCCTGCGGCGTTCGGCTACCTCGTCTACGTTGGTGAAGTCGTGGCGCCCTTATTGATCCTGTTCGGCGTCTGGACGCGCGCCGGCGCGCTCGTCATCGCCATCAATATACTGGTCGCAGTCATGCTGGTCCACACCGAACAGCTATTTCAATTGGGCAAGACCGGTGGCTACGAGCTTGAACTGCAGGCCATTTACCTGTTCGCCGCAATTGCAGTTGCGCTACTTGGCGCCGGCCGCTACAGCATCGGCGGCCTCGCCGGGAAGTGGAATTGACCGACCATCGCGGGGCGCCTGATGCCAGACACTGCCAATACCGATCGCGAGCATGACCTGCTTGCCCCTTTACCTGGCCGGCGCAAGGTGCGCTTGCTGCTGTGGGGCGGCGCGGCGACGCCGGGCGACAACTCCGCGTTCGCGTGGTCAGCCCGGAGAGTGGCGACCGACTACAAGGCATTCGACCTGACCGACTTCGTTCTCATCCAGAAAAAAGTGCTGGTCGCCACCGACATCGTGAACACGGTCAATGCGCAAGACGACGACAGCATCCGGTCGCTCGACATTTTTACGCACGGCGGACCGCAGGCGCTGTATCTCACCACGGCGAGCGCGGACACGAACAAGGTGTTGCGCTACTTCCTGCACAATTCCAGCCTGTACCGAAGCCGGGCGCACATGATCTTCAACGCGGCCGGATGGACGGACGGCTCGGCGCTGGTGCGCAACATCGACTTTGCCAAGTTTTCCGGCAACGCGAAGATCGAGCTGCACGCCTGCAAGACTGCCGACACCGAACCGGAGGCCGACACCCTGACACTCGATCTGTCGGCCCGGCTGTCCAAGGCCGGCAAACGCGATGCGATGGTCATCGGCCACGCCGACAAGGCCAACCCGAACATCAACGGCGGCGGTGAACAGTTCGCGGAACAGGACTACCGCCACGGGCAGCGGGTCGTGCTGCACAACGGCAAGGTGGTTCAGGTCACGCAGCAAAAGGGGCAGATCAGCGAACCTGAGCTGGAAGCGCTGGCAGCAGGAGTGCGCGATGCCTGAGGCGCGGCGCGCTTCCCTAGCGGGGAGCCTAGCGCTTGCCTGAGCGCGGCGCCAGATGCGCGGCGCTGCTGTTCAGGCGCTGCTGCAACAAGGCGAGCACCGCGGCTTCTTCCTGGCGCAGCGCGTGCAGGTCGTCGGCCAGTTGCTGCTCCGTCTGCACGCTCAATGCCTGCACGATGGTGCCGTCGAGATAGGCCTCGAGCACCGCCGGATGCACATAGCACTTGCGGCAGATCGCCGGCGTGTTGCCGAGCTTTTCGGCCACCGCTTCAATCGCGCGCACGATATTCTTCTTCGCCTGCGTCTCCGAATCGAATTGCTCGAATTCCTGCAATGCCAGCGCCGCCAGCACCGTGCCCGACCATGTGCGAAAGTCCTTCGCGGTATAGTCTTCGCCGCTGATCGTGCGCAGGTAATCGTTCACATCGGCGGACCCGACATGATGCGTGTTGCCTTCATCGTCGAGATAGTGAAACAGTTCCTGTCCCGGCAATTCGCGGGTGCGCTTGATGATGCGCGCCAGGCGCGGATCTTCCACCTTGACCGAATGAAAGACGCCGCTCTTGCCGCGAAAGCGAAATTCGACCGCGCTGCCGTCGATCCGTACATGGCGCGAGCGCAAGGTCGTCAGCCCGAACGACTTGTTGGTGCGCGCGTATTCTTCATTACCGACGCGCATCATCGTCACCTCCAGCAAATACACGATGGTGGCCAGCATTTTTTCGCGCGGCAGGCCAGGCAGCCTGAGCGCGGCGTC
Source organism: Telluria sp. (assembly GCA_049301315.1). Taxonomy (GTDB): domain Bacteria; phylum Pseudomonadota; class Gammaproteobacteria; order Burkholderiales; family Burkholderiaceae_D; genus JBAQKU01. The sequence goes on along the minus strand of JBAQKU010000743.1, from coordinate 12,036 downwards.
GACTTCGCGCCGGATCGCCGGCAGCTTTCTGCCGAAGTTCAGCATGCGTTCATATTTCACCTCATCGCGCACCTGGCGCCAGCGCGGATGATAACGATATTGCTTGCGCTTTTTCGCGTCGCGCCCGCTTGCCTGCAAGTGGCCGTTCGCAAGCGGACAGATCCAGACGTCGGTCCATGCCGGCGGAATCGCAAGCGACTTGATGCGCGCCAGCGTGGTGGCGTCGTGCACGCTGTTGCCCTTGGCATCGGTGTACTCGAATCCGTCACGGCCCGCCTTGCGCGAAATGCCCGGCATGCTGTCGCTGACGTGGCGCAAGCCGACCGACCGGGCGGCGGCCAGCGGGTCGCTGTCGGGCAGGGGGGCGAGTGCCGACGGTTGCTCGTTCTTCATCCTCAAGTCTCGGTGACGGGCTAGTCACGAATCTTATGTCAGTGCAATCGCACATGGCGCACGAAAACGATGATGTCGAACGTCAAATGGGTGCCGAGGCCGACCTGGCGACAATGGCGGGAAGCCAGCTAAACCGTGTGGCGCTGGCATCTCTGGTGTGCGGCGACAGCGGCGCGGTAAAATAACCCTTTATCAATACAGCCTGTGGATTCCCGCAGCACACCAGCCATGACCGTCGTTCGCACCCGTTTCGCTCCCAGCCCCACCGGCTACCTCCACCTCGGCGGCGCGCGTACCGCGCTGTACTCGTGGGCCTTCGCCCGCCACTTCGGCGGCACCTTCATTTTGCGTATCGAAGACACCGACCTCGAACGCTCCACGCCGGAGGCGGTGCAGGCCATCATCGACGGCATGAAGTGGCTCGGCCTCGATCACGACGAAGGCCCGTTCTACCAGATGCAGCGCATGGACCGTTACCGCGAAGTGATCGGCCAGATGCTCGAAGCGGGCAGCGCCTACCTGTGCTATTCGTCGCCGGAGGAAGTCGAAGCGATGCGCGAGCGCCTGCGCGCGGCCGGCGAGAAGCCGCGCTACGACGGCACCTGGCGTCCGGAAGCGGGCAAGACGCTGCCGCCGGTGCCGGCCGAGCGCAAGCCGGTGGTGCGCTTCAAGAATCCGCAGGACGGCGAGGTCAGCTGGGATGACGTGGTCAAGGGCACCATCACGATCTCTAACAAGGAACTGGACGACCTCGTGATCGCGCGTGGCGACGGCACCCCGACCTACAACTTCTGCGTGGCCGTCGACGACTGGGACATGCAAATCACGCACGTGCTGCGCGGGGACGACCACGTCAACAACACGCCGCGCCAGATCAACATCCTGCGCGCGATCGGCGCGCCGCTGCCGCTGTACGGCCACCTGCCGATGATCCTCGGCCCGGACGGCGAGAAGCTGTCCAAGCGCCATGGCGCGGTCAGCGTGATGGAGTATCCGGACCAGGGCTACCTGCCGGAAGCGATGCTCAACTACCTGGCGCGCCTGGGCTGGAGCCACGGCGACGACGAGGTGTTCTCGATGGAGCAGTTCTGCGAGTGGTTCAACCTCGACCACCTGACCCGCTCGGCCGCGCAGTTCAACAATGAAAAGCTCGCGTGGCTCAACAACCACTACATCAAGCAGGCCGACAACGAGCGCCTGGCCGCGCTGGCCCGTCCGGTGCTGGAACGCGAGGGCGCGCAGTTCGACGGCGCGCCGGCCCTGCCGGTGGCGATCGCGCTGATGAAGGAGCGCGCCAATACCATCAACGAACTGGCCGATGCGGCCATGCTGTTTTTCCGCGAGCCCAAGCCGGATGCGGCCCTGCTGGCGCAGCACCTGTCCGACGCGGCCCGGCCGGCGCTGGCGCAGTTTGCGCAGCGCTGCGAGAGCGTGGAGTGGACCCGCGAAGCACTGGCAGCACTGATGAAGGAAGTGCTTGCGGCGAACAGCCTGAAGATGCCGCAGCTGGCCATGCCGCTGCGCCTGATCGTGACCGGCCAGCTGCAGACGCCGGCCATCGATTCGGTGCTGCAAATCTTCGGGCGCGACGTGGTTTTGGCGCGCATCAAAAAATTTCTATGATTCTCGCGATTCGCTATTTGCATAATGCAAGTGCGTACGCTATAATTCTGCTTCTTCGCCGGACGGGGGTATAGCTCAGCTGGGAGAGCGCTTGCATGGCATGCAAGAGGTCAGCGGTTCGATCCCGCTTACCTCCACCAAGTCGAAGAAAATTTGCAGTCCAGGGTCCCCATCGTCTAGAGGCCTAGGACATCACCCTTTCACGGTGAGTACAGGGGTTCGAATCCCCTTGGGGACGCCAAGATTCGAGTAGTAAGGCAAGTGAGTCACGTACCGCTAAAAGCCCTGACTAGTCAGGGTTTTTTATTGGTGCAGCGGTAAACAGGTCAGGGTGATCATTCATCCAGGACAGATTTCTGTCCCCATCGTCTAGAGGCCTAGGACATCACCCTTTCACGGTGAGTACAGGGGTTCGAATCCCCTTGGGGACGCCAGTTGAAAAGCCGGAGCAGACCAACGCGCATGCGCGTATAGGTGCTCCGGCTTTTTTATTGCGCTGTCGCGAGGCGCTCCTTCAGCCGGCATGCTATTTTCAGCAGTTCCATACTATGATGTCGGTCGGCAGCGGCCGGCTCACCACGACAAAGGAACGACAATGAAATTGATGCGCATATTGATTTTGGCCGGTTCGATGGCGGCCACCACCCTGGCGGCAGCGGCCGCGCCTGCGCCTGTGGCGGCTCCGGCGGCCACTCCCGGCGCGGCGCAGGTGAAGGCGGTGCAGGACCTGCTCGCTTCCATGCAGGCGGAAAAGATGATGCGCACCACCGCGGGCACGAGCCGGTATTCCAGCGAACAGCAAAAACAGGCGGTGTTCGACAAGCTCGCACAAGTGCCGCCGGCCGAGATCCACCGGCGCCTGGCCGTTCCGGTCGCGCGTTTCGTGAGCACCGAGACCGCCATCGAGATGACGCGCTTCTACGGTTCGAGCTACGGCAAGCGGGTGCTGTACCAGACCTATAACAGCAAGCCCACCTTCCAGGCGCAGGAAGTGACGCCGACCAAGGCCGAACAGGCCGATCTGAAGCGTCCCGCCTACCTGAAAGCGGCCAAGGCGCTCAAGGCGGCCGAACCGGCGATCCAGCACGAGAGCTTCGTCTTGCTGACCCAGATAATGCGAAAGTGAGATGCGCCGGGGCGCGCGTGGTGTCAGGCTCGCGCGTCCATGCGATGGAACTCGACGCAAAAGCGTACCGGTCCGAGCACGGCAACTTCGTGCAGGGCGCGCGGTTCGACGATGCCGGCCTGCGCCGGAGTGAGCACCAGTTCCTCGAGCGTCGGTTCCAGCATCCGGTACAGCAGCGAGCCTTCGATGATCTTGATGCGGCCCCACACATCGGGCGCGGTCGAATGGCTGCGCAACAGCGCGGCCGGAATGCTGTTTTCAGTAAATTCGGCGGTGGACTTGTAATGGGTCAGGCCTTCAGGCAGCGCTTTCATTCTTGTCTCCCGCGTTGACGATGATTTTTCCGAAAAAACCGAACTGGAGGCTGCCCGCGATGCGCCGCGCCACGATCGCAAATTCGTCGGCGACGGGCGCGGCGAACAGGCGCGCGGCAGTCGCCTCGAACAGGGTGAGCCAGCGCCGGAAGTGTTCGGGTTCGATACCGCACAGGGCCATGTGCTTGCCGAACACATTGCCCTGGAATTGCTGGGTGCCGAGCATGACCGTGCACCAGAAGTCGACCATGCGCACCAGATGCGGCGCCCAGTGCGTGCCGATGGCGTTGTCGAAGACGGGCGCGAGCACGGGATCGGCGCGCACGTCGTCATAAAAGGTATGTACCAGGGTGGAGATCGATTCTCGGTTCAGTTCCAGGAGCATGGACGTGGTCTCATAGTGAAGCGGCGGGGCACCATAATGCAGCTCAAGAACACTGCGATTGCAGCGATTATTGCTCCCCATAACATCTATAATGCATGGTACATTAAACCTCTGGTTTAAATCAACATTTAAAATGAATGTTTAACCGTCGGACGGGATCGCCATGCGACTTACCATCTTTACTGACTACACCTTGCGCGCACTCATGTACCTGGGCATGAATCGCGACCGGCTCGTCACGATCCAGGACATTGCCGACCTGCATACCATCTCCAAGAGCCACCTGACCAAGGTGGTGCACCAGCTCGGCGTGGCCGGCCTGATCGAGACCGTGCGCGGACGCAATGGCGGGCTGCGCCTGAACCGCGAACCGAACCAGATCAACATCGGCGAGGTGGTCAGCATGAGCGAGCCGGATTTCTTCATGGCGGCTTGCTTTGGCAGTGAACACACCAGTTGCGCGCATCAGGGCGACTGCCGCCTCACCGCCACACTGGCGCAGGCGACCCAGGCCTACCTGAACGTGCTCGACGGCGTCACGCTGGCCGACCTGCTGCCCGGTCCCGCCGGTCCCGGGCTTCGCGTGCCCGGCCTGCATCCGGTCACTTTGCACCGCGCTCCGGCGCGCGGCGCGGCCGGCCCGGCCCGCTCCAAATAACCCGAATACCCCTACCTCCGGTCGGACATTGCAAGATTTTCTTGCGTGCAAGTTTGAACATGAATACTATATGAATGTTTGTTGCCGACAGCACGCGGCGCTGGCGCCGTGCGTTCTCAGGCAATTTTTTTGACTTTAAACATGCATTGAGGATGAATGTTTATGTCCGGCGAACTTGAACAAGACGAAAGGGTGGGGCGATGATGAGAATGATGAGATGGGCGCTGCCGAAGGCGCTGGCCTGCGGTGCGCTGGTGCTGGCCGGGCTGGCCTGGCAGGGCCAGGCACTGGCGGCGGCACGCAACTTCGAGATGAATGTCGAAGACACCAGGATCACGCTGGTGGAAAAGCAGCAGTTCCACACCTTCGCGTTCGCCGGGCAGGTGCCAGGCCCGCTGTTTTACGTCGACGAGGGCGACGAGATCACCGTCAACGTCAACAACATGACGGCGCTGCCGCACACCATCCACTGGCACGGCATGCTGCAAAAGGGGACCTGGCGCATGGACGGCGTTCCCGGCATCACGCAGGAAGGCATCAATCCGGGCGACAGCTTCACCTACAAGCTCATCGCCGGGCCGTCGGGCACGATGTGGTACCACTGCCACGTCAATGTCAACGAGCACGTCGCCCTGCGCGGCATGTGGGGTCCGTTCATCGTGCGCCCGAAAAAGCCGACCGCGCTCGAGAAGACCGTGACGAAGGAATTCATCATGATGCTGTCGGACTGGGATTCCAAGTATGCGGACAAGCCCGGCTTCGGCGGCCTGCCCGGCGACATCTACAACTACTTCACCATCAACGGGCGCTCCTTCCCGGAGACCCAGCCGCTGCGCGTGAACAAGGGCGACGTGGTGCGGCTGCGCCTGATCGGCGCCGGCGACCTGATCCACAGCATCCACCTGCACGGCCACGTCATGAAGATCGCGTTCAAGGACGGCTTCCCGCTGGCCAACCCGATCTTGGCCGACACCGTGCTGATCGGTCCGGGCGAGCGTTACGACGTGATCTTCACGGCCGACAATCCGGGACGCTGGATGATCCACGACCACGTCGACACCCACACCATGAACGGCGAACGCCCGATGGGCGGAATCATGAGCGTGCTCGAATATAACGAGATCCCGCGCGACGATGCCTTCTACACGTGGAAGGACAAGAAGTTCGTGCCCGACTTCTATTACGAAGAATCGCTCAAGAAGGGTCCAGGCATCTACACCAACGACGGTTTCAAGGGCCAGCTGGTCCAGTAAGGGAGAGACATGAAACGCTTTTATTTCACAGCGCTGGCGCTTGCCGCCATCGCCGGCGCAAACGGCGCCGCGGCAGCGCCGGGCGAGGAACTGCTCAAGCAGCAGTGCGTGGCCTGCCACGCCGTTGCCAAACCGGACCAGAACAGCCTCAAGCGGGTATGGGAGCGCAAGGGGCCGGACCTGCACTACGCCGGCGACAAGTTCAACCGCGAATGGCTGCTCGCATGGCTGCAAAACCCGAGCGTGATCCGCAGCAGCGGCGTGCTGTACGCGAAGGTGGTCAAGCCGGGCGCCGACAACGGGCCCGACCAGGTCGATGCTGCCCAGCTGCAGGCGCACCCGAAACTGTCGGCCGAGCAGGCTGGCCTGGCAGCCGACGCGCTGCTGGCGCTGAAGGTGCCTGGACTGGTCGAGAAGGGCAGCTTCAAGAACGAGACCACCAACGTCGCCTTCGCGTCGATGCTGTTTTCCAAGCTGCGCGGCTGCACCTCGTGCCACGCCGCCAAACCGGGCGGCGCACCGCAGTCCGGGCCCGAGCTCCATAGCGCCGGCGCGCGCCTGCAGTCCGATTATGTGGCCGCCTACCTGCGCGACCCGCAGAAATTCGATCCGCACGTCTGGATGCCCACGCTCGGCCTGAACGAGGGCGACGTGCAAAAGCTGACCGGCTATATCGCCACCCTCAAGCAAACGGAGACCAAATAATGCGCCGCCAACTCACCAGCACATGGCTCGCCTGCCTGTGCACGCTGCTCGCCGGCGGCGCCCTGGCCGCCGAACAGCATGCAGCCGCTGAACTCAACTACAACACCTATTGCGTGCAATGCCATGGCGTGAACCGCGACGGCAACGGCATCAACAGCAAGCAGATGTCGGTCAAGCCACGTGACCATACCGACAGCAAGGCCATGGGCGACACCCCCGACGAGACGCTGTTCAAGGCAATCAAGGAAGGCGGCCTGTCCGTGAGCAAATCGGTTCTCATGCCGAAATGGAGCGGGGTGCTCGACGACGTGCAAGTCAAGGAAATGGTCGCGTACCTGCGCTTCATCAGCAAGACGAGCACCAAATAAGAGCGTCGGCACATAATTTTTACCACAACGAGGAAGACAATGAAAAAGAAATCAGCATTGATCGCAGCATCGGTCGCACTGGCCATGCTCGCTGGCGCAGCGGCGCAGGCGAAAACCGTCAAGATCAGCATGACGGCCAAGGAAGTCGAACTGCCGATCGATAACAAGGGCACCATGTACCGCACCTGGACCTTCGACGGCATGGTTCCCGGTCCGGTGGTGCACGTGACCGAAGGCGACGTTGTCGAGTTCACGCTCATCAACGACAAGGCCAACAAGAACTCGCACTCGATGGACTTCCACGCAGCGCAGGTCGACGTGATCAAGGACCTGGAAGCGATCAAGCCAGGCGAAAAAGGCGGCTTTACCTTCACCGCCAACTATCCGGGCATTTTCTACTACCACTGCGGCGCCGATCCGATGATCCAGCACATCGCGCGCGGCATGTACGGCGCCATCATCGTCGATCCGAAGGATTCGAAGGCGATGCCGAAGGCCGACCGCGAGTACGTGCTGATCCAGTCCGAGCTGTATCCCAACCCGGACAACCAGGCTGACATGATGGCCAACAAATGGAGCAACGTCATGTTCAACGGCGGCGTCTTCAAGTACGACCCGGTGCATGATCCCGCGGCGACACGCATGCTGCAAGCCAAGCCTGGCGAGCGCGTGCGCGTGTACTTCATCAATGCCGGCGCCAACGAGTTCTCCTCGTTCCACTCGATCGGCGGCATCTGGGACAAGGTCTACCCAAGCGGCAATCCGAAGAACGTGCTGACCGGCCTGCAGACCTACGTCGTTGGCCCGGGCGACGCTGCTTCGTTCGATCTGATCTCGCCAGTTGAAGGCGCCAACGCAATCGTCTCGCACTCGCTGCGCCAGGCCCTGACCGGCGCCATCGCGATCGTGCAGTTCACCAAGGACGCCGACCCGAAAATGGGCCGCGGCGAAAACATCCTGGTGCGATAAACGCAGTAGCAGGCGAAGCCGCTTCGCGCCGCTTCGCCTGCATTTTTTCATACAGAATCCACCATGGTTTTTTCTCCTGCCAAACGCAAGCTGGCCATCGGCCTGGCTGTCGGCGCCGCACTGGCTGGCGGCGCCCTGTTCGCGGCCCGCCCGGACTCCGCCGCCCCCGGCCCGCATGCCCACAGCGAGCTGGCCCATGCGCTCGCCGCCAGCAATGCGCCGGCGAGCGCTGCCTATACCTGCCCGATGCATCCGGACGTGCTGCAGGACCACGAAGGCAACTGCCCGATCTGCGGCATGACGCTGGTAAAGGCGGCGCCAGCTGCGACGGCAGCTAGCCCGCTGGTGCAAGTCGACCAGGCGACCCAGCAGCGCATGGGCGTGCGCATGGCGGCGGCCGAGCTGCACGATATGCACCGCACGGTCGACACCTTCGCCACCATCAGCGCCGACGAGAGCCGTACCGTGGCGCTCAACCCGAAAGTGGAAGGCTGGATCAGGACCCTGAACGTACAGGGCGCGGGGCAGCGGGTGCGCAAGGGCCAGCTGCTCTATGAAATCTATTCGCCCGAGCTGCAGCAGCGCCAGCGCGAATACATCGACCTGCTGGCGCGGCGCGACGGCCTGCTGGGCAACCCGATGGGCCAGAGCGGACCGAACCAGGCGATGCTGGGCAGCCTGGCCAAGGAACGCTACCGCGTGCGCGACCGCCTGCTGGCGGCCGACATGCCGCCCGACGTGCTCGCGCAGCTCGAAAAGGACCGCCGCGTGGTCGACGTGGTGCCGGTGCGCGCCAGCCAGGACGGGCTGGTGCAAAGCGTGTCGGCGCGCCCGGGCAGCTACGTCAACCCGATGCAGACGGTGCTGGTGTATGCAGATTACAGCCGGACCTGGGCCGAGCTGACCCTGTACCCCGACCAGCTGGCCTGGATCAAAAACGGCGACAAAGTCGTGCTGACCTCGGGCAGCGACAAGAGCCAGAGCGTCACCGCCCGGGTCGACCTGAACAACCTGCAGCTCGACGCCTCCAGCAGGATCGCCAGGCTGCGCCTGTCGCTGGCCAATCCGCGCCTGGCTTTTTCCCCCGGCGCCTACGCCGAGGCGCAGATCCGGGGCGCCGCGCGGCGTGTGCTGGGCGTGCCGCGCGACGCGCTGATCCGCACCGGCCACGGCGACTTCGTGGTGGTCGGCGCCGGCCCTGGCCAGTTCCGCACCACCAAAGTCAAGACCGGGCTGGAAGACAGCGAGCAGGTTGAAATCACCGAAGGGCTGTCGCCCGGCGACCAGGTCGCCGTGAACGCCCAGTTCCTGCTCGATTCGGCCAGCAGCCTGCAAGCGATGCAGCAGCGCCAGGCGGCGGAGCGCAAGCGATGATCGAGCGCGTGATCGACTGGTCGATCGACAACCGCATCCTGGTGCTGATCTTCACCCTGATCGTGGTGCTGGCCGGGGCCGAGTCGCTCACGCGCCTGCCGCTTGACGCATTACCGGACCTGTCCGACGTGCAGGTCATCGTCAAGACCGAATATCCGGGCCAGGCGCCGCAGTTCGTGGAAGACCAGCTGACCTATCCGCTGGCCGCCTCGCTGCTGTCGGTGCCGGGCACCAAGGCGGTGCGCGGCTTTTCCATGTTCGGCGAGTCGTTCGTGTACGTGATCTTCAAGGACGGCACCGACATCTACTGGGCCCGCTCGCGCATCCTTGAAAACCTGAGCCAGATGGGCAAGCGCCTGCCGGCCGGGGTTGCGCCCCAGCTCGGGCCCGATGCGTCCGGCGTGGGCTGGGTGCTGCAGTACGCGCTGGTGGACAAGTCGGGCCGCAGCTCCGCGGCCGAGCTGCGCGCCCTGCAGGACTTTTACCTCAAGCTCGAGCTGCAAAGCGTGGCCGGCGTGGCCGAAGTGGCCAGCCTGGGCGGCAAGGCGCGCCAGTTCCAGGTCGAGGTCGACCCTTCGCGCCTGGCCGCGCACAAGCTCGACATGGAGCAGGTTGCGCAGGCGCTGCGCGACGCCAACCAGGCCAGCGGCGGGGCCGCTTTCGACATGGCGCGCGCCGAATACCTGGTGCGCGCCGATGGCTACCTGCGCACCCGTGCCGATTTCGAGAACATCGCACTGCCGCTCGATAACGGCGTGCTGCGCCTCAAGCAGGTCGCCAGCGTGAGCGAGGGGCCGCAGGCGCGCCGCGGCGTGGCCGAACTGGACGGGCAGGGCGACGTCGTCGGCGGCATCGTGGTGATGCGCCACGGCGAAAATGCGCTCAGCACCATCGAGGGCGTCAAGGACAAGCTGGCAAGCCTGCGCAAAGGGCTGCCTGCGGGCGTGGAGATCGTCACCACCTACGACCGTTCGAGCCTGATCGAGCGCGCCGTGCGCACGCTGCGCAACAAGCTGCTGGAAGAATCGCTGGCCGTTGCGCTCATCTGCGCCGTGTTCCTGTTCCACATCCGCTCCTCGCTGGTGGCGATCGTGACACTGCCGGTCGGGATCCTGGCGGCGCTGTGGGTCATGCGCGTGCAGGGCGTCTCGGCCAACATCATGTCGCTGGGCGGGATCGCGATCGCGGTCGGGGCCATGGTCGACGGCGCCATCGTGATGATCGAGAACATGCACCGCCAGCTCGAAAAATCACCCGCCGCCCCGCGCTGGGAAGTGGTGCGGCGCAGCGCCCACGAAGTCGGGCCGGCGCTGTTTTTCTCGCTGCTCGTGATCACGCTCTCGTTCCTGCCGGTGTTTACGCTGACCGGGCAGGAGGCGCGCCTGTTCGCGCCGTTGGCCTACACCAAGACCTATGCGATGGCCGCCGCCGCCATCCTGGCCGTCACGCTCACCCCTGTGCTGATGGGCTATGCGATCCGCGGACGCATTCCGCCCGAATCGGCCAACCCGCTCAACCGCGCGCTGATGGCGCTGTATCGCCCGCTGCTGGACGCGGCGCTGCGCCATCCCTGGCGCATGATCGCGCTGGCGATGGCGCTGCTGGCCACGCTGGCGGTGCCGCTGACGCGCATGGGCAGCGAATTCATGCCTGCGCTCGACGAGGGCGATCTGCTGTACATGCCGACCACCATGCCCGGCGTCTCGGCCGACGAGGCGGCCGACATCCTGCGCCGCAGCGACGCCCTGATCGCGGCGATGCCGGAAGTGGCGCACGTGTTCGGCAAGGCCGGACGCGCCGAGAGCGCAACCGACCCGGCGCCGCTGTCGATGCTCGAGACGACCATCATGCTCAAGCCGAAGTCGGAATGGCCGGCCGGCAGCAGCCGCGATACGGCCGAGCTGATCCGCCGGCTCGACGCGCAAGTGAAGTTCGCCGGCCTGACCAATTCATGGGGCTATCCGATCAAGACCCGCATCGACATGCTCTCGACCGGCATCCGCACCCCGCTCGGGCTCAAGATCAGCGGGCCCGACGCGGCCATGGTCGAACAACTGGCCCTGCAGGCCGAGGCGGCGCTGCGCCCCCTGCCCGGCACCCGCTCGGTGTTTGCCGAGCGTACCGGGGCCGGGCGCTACATCGACGTCGACGTCGACCGCGAGCAGGCCGCGCGCTACGGCTTGAGCGTGGCCGCCGTGCACAAGGTGCTGCAAGGCGCCATGGGCGGGGAGGCCGTGACCACCATGGTGGCAGGGCGCGAACGCTATCCGGTGAGCCTGCGCTACCGTAGCGCGGAACGCGATTCGCCGGGCGCGCTGGGGCGCATGCGCATCAAGGCGGCGGGCGGCGAACTGGTCCAGCTGAGCGACGTGGCGCGCGTGCGCGTGGCCGACGGCCCCACCGAGATCAAGAGCGAGAACGCGCGCCCGGTCGGGTATGTGTACATCGACATTGCCACTGCCGACGCCGGGCGCTACCTGGAAGCGGCGCAGCAGGCGCTGGCGCGCGAGCTCAGGCTGCCGGCCGCGTACAGCATCGCCTGGCAGGGGCAATTCCTGAACTACCAGGCCGGCAAGACGCGCTTGTGGAGCGCGGTCGCGCTGACCCTGATGCTGGTGATGACGCTGCTGTACATGCACTTTCGCGATACGCGCAAGGTCCTGCTGGTGCTGATGTGCCTGCCGTTCTCGCTGGTGGGCGGGCTGTGGTTCACCTACCTGCTCGGGTACCAGATGTCGGTCGCGGTGATCATCGGCCTCATTGCGCTGGCCGGCGTGGCGGCCGAATTCGGCATCGTCATGCTGCTGTACCTGAACCAGGCGCTGCTGGCGCTGGCGCGCGAGCGGGCGCAGCCGAGCGCTGCCGAGC
>JBAQKU010000742.1:0-4175 GCA_049301315.1 Telluria sp. | reverse complement strand
TAGCAGCCTGTCGGACTTGAAGGAAATCGGCTGCAAATCCGCCTGACCGGTCCATATTTCGCCGCTTTTTTGGTCAATAGAATGACCATTGACCTGCAAGATCGACAAAATCTGTCCTCGGCCAGCCGAATTTTCGCTTCGATTCTTCAAGTCCGACAGGCTGCTAGCGCTGCTCCTGCTGCTGCATTGTTTCGTCGGTCATGCGCACGCGGTCGCCGGTCTTGAAGGCGGGCGCCGATTCCTGGGTGACGATGCGGCTGGTGCCGTCGTCCATGCGCAGCGTGATGCGGTACACCCGGTCGGAGGCCGAGCCGGTCGTTCCGCCCACCGCCGCCCCGGCGACCGTGCCGGCGCCACCGGCCCCCTGGCGCGGCACCACGTCGATCGACGTGACCACGCTGTTGGGGGTGCCGCTCGTGGTGATCGTTTCGGTGCCCATGGAAGAGGCTTGCCCGGCCTGGGCCTGGCTGCCGGTGCCGTATCCGCTGGTGCCCTGGGCCCCGCTGCTGCCCATGCTGCTCGTGCCGGAGGCCATGCTGCCAGTTTCGGTGCCGGTGGTGCTGGCCGTGCTGCCAGCCCTTCCGGTGGTGTCCATCGGCGGTGTGCTGTAGGCCGCTTCGCCGCTGGTTTCGCTCGTGATCGTGCTGGCCATGCCCGTGCCGTTCATGCCGGTGGAACTGCATGCTGCAAGCCCCAGCGCCAGCAAGCCCGCCAGGAGCACGCTCTGTTCTTTACGCTTCATGATCAACTCCTTTTTGTTGACTGCTTTCAAGTTTTTCGAGAGCAATGTCCCGTATGTGCGCGGCGATTCAATGCCACCATGATAAGAGTGCGCGTCTCGGCACAGCGTTCCAGTTGCCCCGTTTTGCAGTTGATCCAGATCAAAGCCACCAGTGGTTTTCTTGAATTTTTTCGTTTGCCCGCATTATTTGACCTTCCCCAACTCATTCCCTGTCAAACCGCTTTGAGAAAGCGCGCCGGATTGAGTTTCGTCAATAGTTTCCGCGCGGAGATTTGTGATAATTTGTCGGGGAAAACTTTCTGGGGAACCACACATGAGTACATGTACCACAGCAAATTTCATAGAAGACTTGGTCGTGGCGACTGCAGGGCCGGCCAGCGATGTGCGTCAGCGCTACGTGCTGCGCCAGGCGCTGCACAGCCTGGTCCGGCAGGCGAAAATCGAGCATATGTTGGAAATCAGGAAAAGCGTTGAACGCCTCACCGGAATCAACAGCCGGGCACTGCGGGCACGTTGCATGAAGGGAACGCTCATCGATGCGGCGAAGGAATGCTCCTGGGGGCAGCAGGAATTCGAATTTGGCAAGGATGACGGCGTGGGTTAAGGCCGCCGCGAGCGCTCCCGGGGCGGGAGCGCTGTCGCCGGCAGGAAGGCCCACAGCAAACCGGCCGCGATCAGCGCGGCATTGCAATCGATGATCCAGTCGCCCAGCGCTGCGCTGCGATAGGGGAGGAAGCTTTGCACGAATTCATCGAAAGCGCCCATCGCCATCACGCTTAGCACCGACTTGACTGCGCGTTCACGCGCGCTGCCTGCGCTGCCGGTAAATAACAGGAACGTCACGCTCGCGTAGGCCAGCGAGTGCAGCACAACGCCCGGGGCGAAGGTGCCGATCTCGGCGCGCGCGCCGGGAATCGCGCCCATGATCACGATCGCGCCGTACAGGGCGAGCGCGCAAGCGAAGCGCAACGTGCGCAGTTTCGGGTCAAGCACCAGCAGGTTCAGGATGGCAGGCATGGCGGACGCGGTAAATAGAAGCCGCAACGATACCATGCAGGGCGGCCGCGCGCCCGTTCCAGGCCAGCAGGACGCCGTCCTGCGCTTCAGATCGTGAGGGCCGATGCGCCGTTGACGTAATGCGCATCGAAACAGCTCTCGCATTCGGCGCAGAACAAATGGGCCAGGCGCACATTGTCTTGACGCAATATCAGCTTCAGGTGGGGTTGCCGGCACTTGGGGCAGGTCTCGCGCACGTTTCCCGACGTGGTCAGTTCGAGGCGGTCGTGGTCGACGTGCAGCTCGTCGATCACCATCTCGCGCTTCAGTTCATTCAGGATGAGGGCGTCTTCAGCGCCCTCGTGCTTGCGCCGGCTATGGTTGTTGCGTGGTGGCTGGTTGGAATTGATCAAGTGTTGATTCATAACACGACTCCATGGCTTCGTTTAACGGGCGACCTTCATCATAGTCACAACATGAATCCCTTCAAGCCTGCTGGAGCGTTTTGCAGCGTTACATCAAACTATCGGGAAATATTCCATGCAAAAAAAATGCCCGCGCTGTGCGGGCAAAACCCAAGACCGGGCCAAGAGACAGCGGAAATTGGGATTGGTGGGCGTCCCGAGAGAGCGCACACCTGGCTGCTATCAGGCATATCGATTGCTTGTACGGCAGATGAGTTCAGTATAGGCAGACAAGGTGAACAAGGCATGACAATAGTCAAACCGAGTGCAGTTCGTCCGAACCTTGTCAGATGGGGTTGGTCATCGCGTTGCGCGCGCCGGGCAAAAAAAAGCCCGCTGGTGAAAGCGGGCTTAAAACTATTTTCTTGGAGGAGAATAGTGGAGACAGGTGTAATTATGCTGCGGTGCCGCATATATGTCAAACGGTATTTTCAGATACCTGATATTTCAATCGTGAATATCTGACTCGTCCCGTCACCCTCATTCCTGCACCGGCACCGTGTAATTGAGCGCGAGGCGGCCGCCGTCCACGTACATGGTCTGGCCGGTCATGTAGGAGGCGTCGTCGCTGGCGAGGAAGGCGGCGATAGCGGCCACTTCCTCCGGTTCCCCGCAACGCCCGAGCGGGGTGCGCGAGAGGATGGTGCGACGTGCCTCAGGGCTCGCCATGACCGCTTTTTTGGCCAGTTCGGTCAGGATGGTGCCCGGGCCGATGCCGTTGACGCGAATGCCGTGCGGCGCCAGGTTCAGCGCCATCACTTTGGTCAGCTGGTTGACGCCGCCCTTGGAAACCACGTAGGGAACCTGGTTCGGGATCGCCAGCGTGGAATTGACGCTCGACATGTTGATGATGCAGCCGCTCTGCTGGGCCAGCATCGCCTTGGCCACCGCCTGGCCGCACAGGAACATCGATTTGAGGTTGATGCGGATGACGCGGTCGAAATCCTCCTCGGTCAGGTCGAGGAAGTCGGCCGCGTGGGTCACCCCGGCGTTATTGACCAGGATGTCGATGCGGCCGAACGCCTCCAGGGTGGCCGCGACGAGCGCGTCGACATCGACCTTCTGGCTCACGTCGGCGGCAAAGAAACGCGCCGCCGGCCCCAGGTCGTGCGCCGCCTGCGCGCCTTCGGCCTTGATATCGGCCAGCATCACGCGCGCGCCTTCGCGCACCAGGCGCTGCGCGCATGCCAGTCCGATCCCTTGTGTGGCGCCGGTGACGATTGCCACTTTCTGGTCCAGTTTCATGTGTATCTCCAATCGGGAAAGAGCTGCGGGAAGCGCCGCCGCGGCCTTGACGCTGCGCCCTCGCGTCCTGCCAGACCCGTCACAGCATGATCGGGCGATCGGGCAATTCGTTGGGACGCTCGCCGGTGGCCGGGAAGTGCTGCTGCAACAGCGCGTTGATGCGTGCGATGGCGGCCAGGGTGCTGTCGTGGAAATTGCCCTCGGCAAAACCCTTCGTCATGGTGCGGCACACCGCCTGCCACTGCACCGCATCGATCTTGCGCCCGACATTGCGGTCGGCCACGATATCGACCTTGTGCTCGGCCAGGTTCACGTAGATCAGCACGCCGCAGTTGTCCTCGGTGTCCCACACCCCGTACTCGGCGAACAGGGCCACTGCGCGCTGGCGGTTGGTCATGTCGTTCCATAGCGTGTCGAACGGCATGGAAGCCTCGACGATGAAGCGCAGTTCGCTGCGGTGCAGTTGTTCGCCGGCGCCGATGGCGCTGGAAATGGCCTCCAGGGTCGCTGGCGGAAAGGCGCGCCGGCCCTGTGCCGCGGTGGTGCGCCAGTGGCGCAGCACGCGTTTGATGCGTTTGCCGATAGAAGTTGCCATCACCAGTCCCCCGAGGCGCCGCCGCCGTCAAAGCTGCCGCCACCGCCGGAAAAGCCGCCGCCGCCGGAAAAGCCGCCGCCGCCCGAAAAGCCGCCATGGTGGCCGCCGCGCCCGAGGCTGCTCAGGGCGCTGC
>JBAQKU010000741.1:0-1668 GCA_049301315.1 Telluria sp. | reverse complement strand
CGGCTCCACCTACCGGGTCGACCTTGTCATTTCCGCTATGTTACACACCCAGGCGGCGAGCGAGCCGGTTCAGTTCGACGCCCAGCTCGACTCCGCAACCCAGCAATACTCCATTCAAACCCCAGGCGCAATAACCCAGGCTGAAACGGCATGACGACGGACCAGCTGCTCCCCTACTTCGAGCGTGAGCTGGTCGCGTTTCGGGCCCTCAGCCGTGAGTACGCCGCGAACTATCCAAGGATAGCGAGCAACCTGCACATGAGCGGCGACATGAGCGGCGATCCGCACGTCGAGCGCATGATCGAAGCGTTCGCCCTGATTGCCGCGCGCATGTCGAAACGCCTGGACGACGACTACCCCCAATTTACCGAATTGCTGCTCGACGTGCTGATGCCGCACTACCTGCGCTCCTTTCCATCGACTGCCATCGCGCACCTTGACATCAGCGCCGCCAACAAAGCCGAGATGACAGAAGTAAAAACCATCCCGCGCGGCACGGAACTGGTCTCCGCTCCCATTCAAGGCGTGCCCTGCACATTCCGCACCGCGTACGACATCACCGCAGCGCCGGTCATGCTGACGGCCGCGCGCTTCGATGTCGTCATTAACGCCCCAGGTGCCGTGCGCCTTCCGCCTGACGTCACCTCCGGAATCCGCATCACCCTTGAAGCGGCATCATCCAAGACGGGGCTTGCCCAGCTGAAGCTGCAGGCATTGCGTGTATTCATCGACGGTGAGCCTTCGTTCTGCGCAGCCATGCGCGATGCCCTCTTCATGCAGACCGTTTGCGCCTATGTCGACGTTGGCGATGGCCAGTGGAAGCGCCTTCCGGCCATCCCCATTGCGCCAGTCGGTTTCGCCGAAGGCGACGCCCTGATTCCCTTCCCTGCCCGTTCGCATCCGGCCTACGTTGTGCTGACCGAATACTTCGGCTGTCCGGACAAGTTCAATTTTTTCGACATCGACCTGGCCGCCCTGACCAGGCATCTTCCGCCGGACGGCCAGCGCCTGACGCTCCACTTGGCAGTAACCGGCATGCGCGTCGACGCCGACGTCGCCCGCATGCTCGCCAGCCTGTCGCCGGCCAACCTGCTGCTTGGCTGCGCGCCGGTCGTCAATCTGTTCAAAAAGCCGGGCGTGCCAATCACCCTCACCCACCAGAGCGCCGACTACGCCATCCTGGCCGATGCGATTCATGCGCGCTCCTTCGAGGTCTATACGGTCGACTCGGTTCAGCTGATGCGCGAGACGGAACGCGACCAGACGGTGACGGAGTTCCGGCCCTTCTATTGCTTGAACCATGGCGAGAGCGACGGACGAAAGGGGCATTATTATGTCGTTCGGCGCGACGAAGCACTTCTGGTTCAAAGCCCCGGACACGAACGACGGATCAGCTTTGTCGATATCGACTTCAAGCCCCTGGCCATCGAAAAGGTAACCGTCTCCCTTGACCTCACGTGCAGCAACCGCGCACTGCCGACGAAATTGAACGGCGGGCGCGAAGGCGGGGACCTGTTCGCACCCGCCCATCTCGGCGGCAATCCAATGCGCCTGTTGCGCAGGCCAAGTGCCCCGCGCCGGTTCGCGTGGGGCCACGGAACGCAATGGCGCCTCATCTCGCACCTGAGCTTGAATCACCACTCGCTGGTCCAGGAAGGACTTCCCGCG
>JBAQKU010000740.1:0-6022 GCA_049301315.1 Telluria sp. | reverse complement strand
ACCTGCATACGGCCGACGTGCGCTGGGGCCGGCGCTTCGACCCGGCGGCGCCGGGCCTGCACCCGGCCGCCGCCGGCTGGATCAGCGACTTTACCGGGATCACGGCGTTCCAGGCCAGCGACTTCGGGCGCGCCATCACGTTCCTGATGCGCGCTTATGAAGCGGCGCTGGCGACCGGCCAGGTACGCCGCGCGATTAACGTCGCCACCAATATCGGCAACGGCTTCACCCGCCTCAATGCCCATCATGCCGCGCTCGAATGGATGGAGCGCGGGCTCAACCTGGCGCGCCCCACCGGTTGGCCGATGTGCATCGGCGTGGGCCTGATGCAGACCGCCGAGACGCTGCGCCAGCTGGGACAGTGCCAGTCGGCGCTGGAACTGCTGCAGGAGGCGCTGTCCGCGCTGGCGCCGCTGGCCGGTTCGCGCGCCTACGCCGTTGCACTCGCCTACCAGGGCGACCTGGCGCTGGACGCCGGCGATTACGCAGGCGCCCTTGCCAGCTTCACGCGCCTGGAAGTGCGCGGCGAAGCGCTTGGCCAGGCCGACTTCCAGATCGACGCGCGGCGCGGCCAGGCGCATGCGCTGTCGCACCTTGACCGGGCCCGGGAAGCGCTCGACGTGGCCGGCGCCGCGCTGGCGCTGGCGCTCGAACACGGCGACGCCTACAACCAGATCGTCGCGCTCAAGGTGCTGGCCGAGATCCACGCGCGCCACCAGCTCATCGCGCCCGCGCAAATGGCCGCGCCCAACGCCGCGCTGCACTACCTGCAGCAGGCCATGGCAGTCGCTGCCACGATCGAAGGCTACACCGTCCCCGGCGACCTGCTCGACGCGCTCGGCCGCGAATACGCCAATGTCGGCGATTACGCGCGCGCCTACGAGGTGGCGCTGAGCGCCGGCGCCGCGCGCGACAAGACGCACAGCCGGGAAGCGACCAACCGCGCCGTCGCCATGCAGGTCCAGTACCAGACCGAACGCGCCCAGACCGAGGGCGAGCACCATCGCCAGCTGGCCGCGGCCGAGGCGCGGCGCGCCGAAGTGCTGCAGCAGACCAGCGCCACGCTCGAACACTTGAGCGCGATTGGCCAGGAAATCACGGCCCATCTCGATGCGTCGGCGGTGTTCCGCGCGCTCGACCGGCATGTGCATGGCCTGCTCGACGCCACCCATTTCTCGGTGTTCCTGGCCGACGCGGACGGCCGGTCGCTGCGCTGCGCGTTCGGCGTCGAGGACGGCAAGACGCTGCCGCCGACTTGCTTCGCATTGTCCGACGACAGCGCCAACTCGGTGCGTTGCATGCGCGAACGGCGCGAGATCCTGATCGAACTCGAGGAAGACGCCAGCACCCCCAACCTGATCCCGGGCACCCTGCCGACGCTGAGCCTGTTGTTCGCGCCGCTCCTGATTGGCGAGCGGGTGCTGGGCGTGATGACGGTGCAGTCGTTCAGGAGCGGCGCCTACGGCGAACGCGAGCGCCTGATCTTCCGCACCCTGTGCGCCTACGGTGCGATTGCGCTCGACAACGCGAGCGCCTACCGCCAGGTGGCCGCCACCCTGAAAGCGCTCAGCGCGGCCCAGGCCCAGCTGCTCGAGAAGAACCTCGAACTCGAACACGCCTACAAGGCGCTCGAGGAGGTGAGCCTGACCGACCAGCTGACCGGGCTGCGCAACCGCCGCTTCTTCCTGCAGCACGTCGATGCCGACGTCGCCATGAGCTTGCGCCGCTACGACGACCCGCTGCTGCGGCGCGGCACCAACGCGCGCGACGCCGTGCCGGGCAAGGATCTGGTGTTCTTCATGGTCGATCTTGACCATTTCAAGGAAGTCAACGACCGCCATGGGCACGGCGGCGGCGACGCCGTGCTGGTGCAGATGCAGGAACGGCTGCGCGAGGTGTTTCGCGAGTCGGACTACCTGATCCGCTGGGGCGGCGAGGAGTTCCTGGTGCTGGCGCGCGCCACCCGGCGCGAGGAGGCCAAGGTGGTGGCCGAGCGCATCCGCATGGCCGTCGCCAGCCGCGATTTCGAATTGCCCGACGGGACGCGCCTGCAGAGGACCTGCTCGATCGGGTTTGCATGCTTTCCGTTCCTGCCTTCGCAACCGCGCCTGCTGTCATGGTCGCAGGTGGTGGAGCTGGCCGACCAGGGCCTGTACCTGGCCAAGCGCTCCGGGCGCAATGCGTGGGCCGCGGTATACAGCACCGAACACACGCGCGAGGATGGCCTGTTCCCGCGCCTGATGCAGCACCTGGACCAGGCGCTGGCCAGCGGCGAAGCGAAGCTGGTGAGCAGCCTGGAAAACCCGGCGCTGCCATCGAAGGCCAAGAAGCGCCGGCTCGGGCTCGGTACCGGCCAGTTCGGTACCTGACCTGCCTTGCCCATGACGACCATCCGCTGCAGCTGGGCCAACCCGGCCAATCCGCTTTATGTCCACTACCACGATCACGAATGGGGCGTGGCCTGCCATGACGAGAACCGTCTGTTCGAAATGCTCAATCTGGAAGGCGCGCAGGCGGGCCTGAGCTGGGAGACCATCCTCAACAAGCGCGCCAATTACCGCGCCGCCTTCGACGGCTGGGATGCCGAAAAGATCGCTTGCTACGACGCGGCCAAGGTGGCGCAGCTGCTCGCCGATCCCGGCATCGTGCGCAACAAGCTCAAGGTCGCCGCCGCCATCACCAACGCGCAGGCCTACCTGCGCCTGCGCGCCGAAGGCGCCACCCTCGACAAGTATTTGTGGGATTTTGTCGCTGGCGAGCCGCTCGTCAACCGCTGGGCCAAGGGCGAGCGCCCGGCCCGCACCGAGCTGTCGGACCGCCTTGCGAAAGACCTGGCCAGGCGCGGCTTCAAGTTCGTCGGCTCGACCATCGTGTATGCATACATGCAGGGCATCGGCATGGTCGACGACCACGACGCCGCATGCTTTCGCCACGCGCCGACGCGTTAGCCAGTCCCTTCGACAGGGCGCCGCCGGCGAGTGTGGCGGATTTTCAACCGGCGCGCCATGTGCCGGCGCATCGGCAAAAGTGTGCCAGAGGGAAGCGGTATAATTGGCTCGGGGCAACTGCCTTGCTGGCATCGCGATGTTGCGCGATATTAACCGCCCCGTGGAGACTGCCGAAGATGGATGATACGCCGAGCTCGAACGATCTTTTCCTGTTTCTCGCCTCGACCGCGCACGATATGAAGAACTCGATCAGTGTCTTGAGCGGAACGCTCGAAACGCTGCTTGCGGACGCATCCCCAAGGACCGAGGCGGCCTATCCGCAGATGGCGCACATGCTGTACCAGACCAAGCGCCTCAACGACAACCTGATCCAGCTGCTGGCGCTCTACAAGCAGGTCGGCAAGCCCGAATACCCGTTCCAGATGGAACCGCTCGAAATCACCCACCTGGTCGAACAGGTGGTGGCGGCCGGGCGCGTGCTGCTCAAGTCCAAGGGCATCACGCTCGAGACCGATTTCGAGCCTGACCTGGTCTGGCATTTCGACGAGGACTTGATTGTCGGGGTGGTGGGGCACGCGATCAACAACGCGATCAACTACACGGGCGACAAGATCCGCCTGTCCATCGCCAAGCACGACGGCGGCCTTGAAATCCGGGTGGAAGACAACGGCCGCGGTTATCCGACGGCAATGCTGGAGGCCGGCGCATCGGCCATGAACGGCATCAGCAGCGGCGTCAACTTCCTCACCAACAGCACCGGCCTGGGCTTGTATTTTTCCAGCGAGGTGGCGAAGATGCACAAGCACCGCTCGCGCACAGGCAGTTTGCGGCTGGAAAACGGCGGAAAATACGGGGGCGGCTGCTTCGTGCTGAATTTGCCATGAGCGTGAGCAACCCCTTCGACTCGGCGCCGGCCAGCTCGATCCAGAACGTGAAATGGGCCGAGAAGAATTACCTCGTGATCGACGATTTCGTCGGCGTGCGCCAGTTGCTGCGCGAAAGCCTGCGCAACCTCGGGGCCAAGAATATCGACCAGGCCGCGTCCGGCGGTGAAGCGATGGCCCTGCTGACCAAGGTGCGTTACGACGTGGTGCTGTGCGACTATAACCTGGGCGAGGGCAAGAACGGCCAGCAGGTGCTGGAAGAGGCGCGCCTGAACGGCCTGTTGTTGCCCAGCAGCGTATGGCTGATGGTGTCGGCCGAGAAGAGCGCCGAATCGGTGATGGGTGCGGCCGAGCACCAGAGCGACGCCTACCTGATCAAGCCGATCACCGAAGGCGTGCTGCTCACGCGCCTGAACCGGGTGTGGCACAAGAAACAGGTGTTCAAGGAGATCGACCAGGCCTACATGGAGAAGGATTACCTGCGTGCGGCCAAGCTGTGCGACTCCCAGATCGAACTGAACAAGGTGCATGAAATCGAGTTGCTGCGCATGAAGGCCTTGCTGCATCTCAAGAGCGGGGAGCCGGAGAAGGCGCGCGAAACCTACGAGCGCGTGCTGCAGGAACGCGATTACCAGTGGGCCCAGACCGGGCTGGCCAAGATCCGCATGGCCAACGGCGAATTCGAGCAGGCGCGCCAGATCTTCCAGGGCGTGATCGCCGAGAACCGCTATTACATCGACGCCTACGACCAGCTCGCACTGGCCTACCAGAACATGGGGCAGCCCGAGGAGGCGTGCAACGTGCTCGAGCGCGCCGCCAAGCTGTCGCCCAATTCGGTGGCGCGCCAGCGCAGCCTGGGGCAGGTGTCGCTCAAGCTGGGCAATGTCGGCATGGCCGAAAAAGCCTTTCGCAAATGCATTGCCATCGGCGAGTATTCGGTGATGAAAACCGCGGACGCCTACCTCGGCCTGGCGCGCGTGTGCGGCATGAAGAACGAGCCGAAGGAGGCGCTGCAGTTGCTGATGACCGCGCAACGCGAGTTTTCCGGCGATCAGATCGTGTTGCGCGCCAAGATCACCGAGGGCATGGTCTACCACGAGAGCGGCGACTTCCGGCGCGCGCGCAAGGCCGGCGACGAACTCGAAGAAATGCTGAACGCCAACGCGGAGCGTCCCGACACCGCCACCTGCATGGAAATGGCAACCTTGATGTTCGCGGTCGGGGTCAAGGAGGCGCCCGCCGAGCTGCTGTGCTACGTCATCAAGAACAACCACGACAACGGCATGCTGCTCGACGACGTGAAGAAGCTTTTCGACAAGGCGCGCATGGGCGACGAGGGCGACGCCATGATCAAGGCGTCGAAAAAGGAAGCGTCCGACCTGATGAACCAGGGCGTGCTGTTGTGGAAGACCGGCAAGCTGGGCGAGGCGGTCGAATGGATGCGCCATGCACGCGCCAAGCTGCCCGACAACTTGCGCATCCTGTTCAACGCGGCCCAGATCCTGCTTTCCCACCTGCAGCAGCTTGGCTACGAAGAGGCGCTGGCGGCCGAAGCGAACGAGGTCTTGCTGCACGTCGACCGGGTCGCACCGGGCCATCAGCGCTTTGCCCAACTGATGGAACAGCTTGCCAAGCTGAACCCGGCGGCCACTGCCGCCGCCGCCGCCGCCGCGCTCGTGGCCGACAGCGAGATCGATCCGGCCTGAGGCCGTTGCGCTCGCTGGTGATAAACTGACACTACGCGGGATCGCCCGCACTTATTTCCGGGAAAGGGATATCGATGCGAGACATCGTCAGGGAAGTGTACGAAAAGATGAAAGTTGGCAGCAGTGCCTGGATCCGCCCTGTGGCGGCCAAGGGCGACACCTTGCCGTCGTTCCAGGCCGCACACGAGCAAGTGGTGCAGATGGCAAACGACGGCTTGATTTCAATTTCGACGGTGAAGCGCCAGGAGGACGGCCTGATCGACGCGATCCGGATCCAGCGCCTGGCCTAGCTCGAACCGGCTTTCGGCTTGCGCCCGCCCGCCTTGGGCTCGCCCGCCTTGGGCGCAGCCGGTTTGGCTGCCGCCCTCGAAGCGGGCGGTTTGGCTGCGGCATCCGGGGCCGGCGCACCCGCCTTTGCCAGGGCGTCCGGCGCCATCGCGCTGGCGACGGCCAGCTTGAACTGATCCTGCAGCATATTCCACCA
>JBAQKU010000739.1:0-16484 GCA_049301315.1 Telluria sp. | reverse complement strand
GGTCAGCACATCCTGCACCTCGAAACTGCCGCACGCCGCAAACAGGCGTCCCAGCACCCGCCCGACATGGCCGGCGCCGATCAGGTTCAGGGTCGGCGCCATCTCAGAAGCCCGAACCGGGCTGGGCCAGGTAGGCCAGTTCCTCGGGCGTGGAGGCGCGCCCCAGGATCGGATTACGGTGCGGGAAGCGCCCGAAGCGGGCAATCACTCCACGATGGCGATGCGCGAAATCGAGCGGCACCTCGAAGCCCGGGTTGTGCTGCGCCAGGTCGCTGAACAACTCGACCGCTTTTTCCTGCATCGCGGGGTCTTCCGCATGCTCGAAGGGCATGTATGCGAACGAGCGCTGGAGCGGCGTCAGTTCCCGGTGCGCGCCGCTCGCGACCAGCTCGCGGGCGGCGGCCAGCGCCAGCGCGTCGCCCGCAAAGGCGCCCGGCGTATCGCGCCAGGCGTTACGGGTAAACTGATCGAGCACCAGGATGCGCGCCAGCTTGCCCTGCGCTCCGGCACTGTCCCATTCCCGCAGGCCGCCCGCGACTGCCTGCCTGATCACATCACCGAAGCGTTCGGCAATCGAGGCGTCGAACTTCGGGTCCTTGCGAAACCATTCCGCGCGCGCCGTGCCGGCCCCTTCGGCGCCGGCCGGCAGGAACCAGAAATCGAGGACCTCTTGCGGCTTCATCGCTTGCTCTAGTTACGTGCGTGGGACAACTGGAAGCTGTCGATGCCGTCGAACGAGGACAGCTCGCTGGCCAGCGTCGACAGCGAGGAGCCGCTGCGCTTGGACAGCGCCAGCGCCACGAAACGCCACTCCTGCTTGCCGCCCTCGCTGCCGATGGTGAGCGAGCCGCCCGCGATCTCGTAACCGCGCGCCAGCGCGATCTCGCGCAGTGCTTCCTCGCGCGGCACGTATTCCGGCTTGAAGCGCATCATGATGGCGACCGCATGGCGCGTGGGCAGCAGCTTTTCCACTTTCGACAGCAAGATCATGACGGCCATCGACAGCACGGCAAGGCCGATCGCCGCCATGTAAAACCCGACCCCCACCAGGATGCCGATGGCCGACGACGACCAGATCGACGCCGCCGTGGTCAGCCCGCTGATGATGAAACCTTCGCGCATGATGACGCCGGCGCCGAGGAAACCGATGCCGGTGACCACGCCCTGGATGATGCGGGTCGGGTCGGTGACCGGGGCGAATGCGCCGCCATGGCCGCCGAACCAGAAGTCCGGATAGCCACCGATGATGGTCAGAGCGGCCGAGGCCATGCACACCAGGCCATAGGTGCGCATGCCGGCGGCGCGCCCATGGTAGGCGCGCTCATAGCCCACCATCAGCCCGAGCAGCAGCGCGCCGATCAGGTTCAGCAGGATCAGGCCATTGGTCTCCAGTTCCGGCCTGGACCAGTAGGCGGACAGCATTTCATTAAACGACATTGTGTTCTTTCAGCAAGGTAGGTCAGGTTTTTTTCTTGACCAGTTGCTTTTCGAAGGCGACGTCAAGTTTGCTCATGCGCCTGGGCGTCTGCGGCCCGAGCTGGTTCACGAACGCGACGAACTGGTCCAGTTCGAGCGGCTCGCACAAAGGCGGCGCACCGGCGCGCTCGCTCAGGAAAAACAGGCCGTCCCCGGTACGCGCCATCGAATAGGCCGCGTTACCGCTGCGGATCTTGAGGCGGTCGACCGCAGCGCTGGCCCGGGTTGATCGCGCGCCGGCCATCTCAGATGGCCCCGGTGCGCGCGTCGAGCCATGCCCTGGCCTCGCCCGCAACGTGCGGGGACAGGCGGGCACGCACCGTCGCGTGGTAGTCGTTGAGCCAGGCGCGTTCATCGGCGCGCAGCAGCGCCGCATCGAGGCAGCGGGTATCGATCGGGCACAAGGTCAGGGTTTCGAAGCGCAGGAACTGGCCGAACTCGCCGCTGTGCGCCTCACGGTTGAGCACCAGGTTTTCAATCCGGATGCCCCAGCGGCCCGGCCGGTACAGGCCCGGCTCGACCGAGGTGATCATGCCCGGCTCCATCGCCGTATGCGGCTCCGGCATGGCGGTCGCGGAAATCGACTGCGGACCTTCGTGCACGTTGAGGAAATAGCCGACCCCATGGCCGGTGCCGTGGCCATAATCGTTCCCCTCGGCCCAGATCGGCGCACGCGCCAGCGCGTCGAGCATGGGCGAGCGGGTCCCGCGCGGGAACTGCGCCGAGGACAAGGCGATCACGCCCTTGAGCACCAGCGTGAAGTCGCGCTTCTGCGCGTCCGACGGTGTGCCGACGGGTACCACGCGTGTGATGTCGGTCGTGCCGCCCAGGTACTGGCCGCCCGAATCGATCAGCAGCAGGCCGTCGCCTTCGATCACCGCATGCGACGCCTCGGTGGCGTGGTAGTGCATGATCGCGCCGTTCGAATTGAAACCGGCGATGGTGCCGAAACTGGGGCTGACGAAACCGGGGCGGCGCGCACGCGCGGCCGTGACGTGGGTGTCGATATCGAGTTCGGTGAGCGGTGCGCGGCGCGCGTCAGCCAGGCGCGGCTCGAGCCAGGCGAAAAACTCGCACAGCGCGGCGCCGTCCTGCTCCATGGTGGCGCGCACCTGGGCCGCTTCGGCCTCGGTCTTGCGCGATTTGGCGAAGGTGGTCGGGTTGACCGCTTCGATCACCGCCACCCCCGGCGCGACCGACTCGCGCATGCCGAAGGTGATGCGGCGCGGATCGAGCAGCAGCGTGCTGCCGCTTGCCAGCGCCGCCAGCGCTGATGGCGCGCTCGCGTATGGCGCGAGCTCCACACCATCGGCGCGCAGGCGTGCGCGCAGATCGGCAGGCAGCTTGGCCTCGGCCACGAACAGGGTCGCGCCCTGCGGCTCGACCAGCGCATGAGCCAGGAATACCGGGTTGTAGTTGACGTCGGAGCCGCGCAGGTTGAACAGGTAGGCGATATCGTCGAGCGTCGAGATGAAGTGACGCTCGGCGCCCAGCTGCGCCATCGCGGCGCGCGTGTCGGCCAGCTTGGCGGCGCGGCTCAGTCCGGCGTACGGCGGCAAGTGTTCGAACACCGGCTCGGCCGGCAGGGCCGGGCGCTCGCTCCACACCTCGTCGAGCAGGTCGAGGTCGGTGC
Source organism: Telluria sp. (assembly GCA_049301315.1). GTDB lineage: Bacteria > Pseudomonadota > Gammaproteobacteria > Burkholderiales > Burkholderiaceae_D > JBAQKU01. The sequence continues at coordinate 13,375 of JBAQKU010000739.1, read as the reverse complement.
GCAGCGCAATTGCGCGCGCCTTCAGGGCGTCTGCCAGCAGGCGCGCGCCCGCCAGTCCGAGCACCTTGGCGTCGACCGCCACGCTCTGGCCCGCTTCAAGGCTGGCGGCCAGCCAGTCGATGTGCTGCAGGCTCGCGCCCGACGAGATTTTCATCAGCGCGATGCCGGTGCCGGCCAGTTCCGCTTCGGCCTGGTCCCAGTAGCGCGCGTCGGTCCACACGCCCGCGAAGCCGGCGGTGGCGATGAAGGTGCCGACCGAGCCGGTGAAACCGGACAGCCATTCGCGGCCCTTCCAGCGTCCGGGCAGGTATTCGGACAGGTGCGGATCGGACGACGGCACCACGAAGGCGTCGACGCCGTGGCGCCGCATTGCCGCACGCAATTGTTCGAGACGTTCGATGCGCGTAGCGGAATTGTCGGATGTAGGCATGGGCGGCAAAAATGGAGAAAAGTATGTTGTCTATAATACTCGGATGGACTCGGGTTTCATAGGGAAACACGGGAAGCGCTGAGGGCGACCAGGAAGGGGACAGGATGGCGTTCCCTCTGTCCCGGAACACTGCCCGAAGAATTCAAGGCTAGCCTCGCCCGCGCGCGCGTGAATGTATTGACAAAATAATCATGGCAGGATGAGCATCAACTCACCCCGACGAGAGGAAAAGTCAATGACGGTGCTGGCGTCACACTTACAGTCATTCAACGCCGATAAGATAAGTGGATGTAGGCATGAGGTAGCGCAATGTTGTGTGGCCTCAATACCCTCTAGCAAGTAAAAGTTCACGATCGGAACTCTCACTATAGGGGGTTCTATGTCTATTGATGTGTACCTTCAACTAGAAGGAATCAAGGGCGAGTCGTCAGACAGTCAGCACCAGGGCTGGATTGAATGCACAATGGCTGACTGGATGATTACTCAACCAAAGTCTGCATGCGGTTCCTCGGCTGGCGGTCACACGGTCGGGCGGTGCGAGCATTCCAGTCTCGCTCTCAACAAGCTGGCCGATCTCTCCTCCCCGATTCTTCTTCAATATTGTTCTATGGGTAAAACCATTCCTTCGGCTCGGATTGAGTTCTTCCGGGCTGATGGTACTGGTACCAGGATTAAATATTTTGAAATTGAACTGACGAACGTACTTGTCGGTGAGGTCGCTCCTTCGGTTCATGAAGGTGAAGCGATGTCTGAACATTTGAGTTTGAAGTACTCAAAAATAAAATGGAAGTACACACAACAGAAAGTGGGAGGCGGTGCCGCTGGCTTGACGGTTGGCGGTTGGGATCTTTCTACAAATCGTATCTGCTAACCCATCATTTCTGAGAGGTCTGAAATGCCATACGTTTATAAGGATGTTCGGACACTGGAAGGCAAGGACAAAATAGGCGATTTCCAGTGTGTTACCCTCGTCAAAAACTTTACAAGCGCAGGATATACGGGCCGTTGGAAGCAAGGGGCTCCAGTCGTCGGCAACAAGAACATTGAGCAAGGCACAGCCGTTGCTAACTTCGTCAATGGAAAGTGGCCAGGTCTCGCACATGGCAATCATGCGGCCTTCTACATGGGTCAGGTTTCGGACGGCATCTACATCCTTGACCAATGGCGCGATAAGAAGAAGATCGGCAAGCGGTTCATTCGTCGCAAGAGCAAGGATGCACACGGAAATTTCATCAACCCCACGGACAATGCAGATGCATTCTTCGTCATCGAGTAGGCCATGAAGCACCTTAAATCGTGCGCGGCCGTACCGCTCCTGTTGGTGGTGTCTGGTGTCGGCCAGGCGGCGCCGGCGCGATACGAATGCCCTCAATCCATCCCTGAAGCCTCGGTCAGGGTATCAGAGCCTCAACCAGGTTGGAAGCCGTTTGTGTCCTCGCCGCTCTATCTGAACAGTGCCGCGCCTGCCGATGGTCCTCCCGAAAGGTTGGGCATTTTGCGGGGTCAGGAAGTGAAGACCACAAAGGCGGGTTGGACTCACAAATATTCCTTGGCCGGTCCCTACCCTGAGGGGAAGTGGTTGCGGTGCGATTATGGGGAGTATGGTCAAATCTCCCTGTCAAAACGACTCCCCGATGACATCCAAGAATGTACAGTCAAAGGAAAGAAGGGTGAGCATGCTGGGGAGAGCAACATTGAAGTGATGTGTAAGTAGTGCCTGAACGGAAACCCCTGTTTTTCCCAAACTCGATGCTGTTCATTTCTTGAACCGTCGATAAGTAAGTGTCCCTTAACCCTACGCCTGGAAATGGCGCAGCCCTTCCAAATCGAGCACGCGGATGCCGCCGTAGTCGAGCCGCAGCAGGCCTTCCTTTTCGAGCAGTTGCAAGGCCTGGTTGGCGCGCTGGCGCGATGCACCCGACAGGTAGCCGATTTCCTCTTGGGAAATCTGGACCAATTTCTCCAGCCCCGGGTACAGGTGCGAATTGAACATCGCCGCCAGGCAGCGCGCCACGCGGGTGTCGACGTCGAGCATGCGGTCCGTTTCCACCAGGCCGATGAACTGGCCGAGCCGCTCGTTGAGCTGCATTAACAGGAAGCGCGTGAACGGCAGGCTCGTTTCGAGCAGCCATTCGAAAGTCGCGCGCGGCATGCGCGCCACCCGCGTGTCGCGCAGCGCGATCACGTCGTACTTGCGCGCCGCGTCCTTGAGCAGCGACCCTTCACCGAACCAGCCGCCGGTCGGCACTCCGGTAAACGTAACGCATTTTCCCGCCGCGGAAAAACAGTTCATCTTGACCAGGCCGTCGATGATGCCGATCCAGTTCTCGAGCGCCTCGCCCTTGTGGCACACGAAGCCGCCCTTGGGCACGAACTGCTCGAAGCTGTCCGCTTCCACGCGCGCCATTTCGGCCGCACTCAGGTTGCGCGCCCAGATGGTCGAGCGCAGGTGTTCTGTCAGTGTCTGTGTATGAATAGTCATTTGTGCGGCACAACATCGAAAATGCGGGAATTGTCATCCAAAAGACAACGCGCTAATCAAACGCAAGCTACTATCATCACACAAAAAGCGCATCAACCCGGCAATTCCTGATTCCGGAAAGATGACAACGATAGAGGGGACGCTGTGCAAAATCCATCCGGTCCGCAACTACAGACCTTTCCGCGACGCCTGCTGGCGCACGGACAGGTGCGTCCGACCCGACCCGCGTTTCGCGAGAAATATCTCGGCATCTGGCAGACCTGGAACTGGGCCCAGGTCAACGACGAAGTGCGCGCGATGGCGTGCGGTCTGGCGGCGCTCGGTTTTTCGCGCGGCATGAACCTGGCCATCATCGGCGACAACCGCCCGCGCCTGTACTGGGCGATGCTGGCCGCGCAATGCCTGGGCGGGGTGCCGGTGCCGCTGTACCAGGACGCGCCGGCGGCCGACATGGCCTATGTGCTGGACGACGCCGAGATCGCGTTCGCCCTGGTCGAGGATCAGGAGCAGGTCGACAAGCTGCTCGAACTGCAGGCGCTGTGCCCGCAGGTGCGCCATATCGCGTATGAAGACGAGCGCGGCATGCGCCACTACTCGCACGGCGCCCTGATCTCCTTCGCCAAGCTGGAGGAACTGGGACGCGCGTACGACAAGGCCAATCCCGGCATGTTCGAAGCCGCGGTCGAAGCCGGCCAGGGCAGCGACATCGCCATCATCTTGTACACCTCGGGCACCACAGGCAAGCCGAAAGGCGTGTGCCAGTCGCACGCGGCGCTGCTGGCGGCCGGCGTGGGCGGGGTCGGTTTCGACCATCTCACCGACCGCGAGGACATCTTGTCCTACCTGCCGATGGCGTGGGTGGGCGACTGCCTGTTCTCGCTGGCGCAGGCGCTGGTGGCCGGTTTCACGGTCAACTGCCCGGAATCGGGCGACACCGTGATGACCGACCTGCGCGAAATCGGGCCGACCTATTATTTCGCGCCGCCGCGCGTGTTCGAGAACATGCTCACCACGGTGATGATCCGGATGGAGGACGCCGGCGCCCCCAAACGCGCGATGTTCCATTACTTCATGGATGTCGCACGGCGCTGCGGTTCGGCCATTTTGGACGGCAAGCCGGTGGCGGCGGGCGATCGCTTCAAGTATGCGCTCGGCCGCCTGCTGGTGTACGGCCCGCTCAAGAACGTGCTTGGCCTGTCGCGCGTGCGGGTCGCCTACACGGCCGGTGCGGCCATCGGCCCAGACCTGTTCCGCTTCTACCGCTCGATCGGGGTCAACCTCAAGCAGTTGTACGGCGCCACCGAAACCTGCGCCTATGTCTGCCTTCAGCCGGACGGCAACATCAAGTTCGACAGCGTGGGCCTGCCGGCGCCGGGCGTCGAGGTGAAACTGGCCGAGAACGGCGAAGTGCTGGTCAAGTCGAAGGCCACCATGGCCGGCTATTTCAAGCGCCCCGAAGCGACCGCGGAAGTGATCGACAACGACGGCTATTTCCACACCGGCGACGCGGGCTTTTTCGACAGCGAAGGCCACCTGAAGATCATCGACCGCGCGGCCGACGTGGGCAAGATGAACAGCGGCGCCATCTTCGCGCCCAATTACATCGAGAACAAGCTCAAGTTCTTCCCCTTCATCAAGGAGGCGGTCGCCTTCGGCAATGCGCGCGACCAGGTGTGCGCCTTCATCAATATCGATCTGGAAGCGGTCGGCAACTGGGCCGAGCGGCGCAATATCGCCTACTCGGGCTATACCGACCTGGCCGCGCACAGCCAGGTCTATGACTTGATCCGCGACTGCGTGGAGAAGGTCAACGCCGACCTGGCCGGCGAGGCCCTGATGGCCGAAACCCAGATCCACCGCTTCCTGATCCTGCACAAGGAGCTCGACCCGGACGACGGCGAACTGACCCGCACGCGCAAGGTGCGGCGCGCCTTCATCGCCGATAAATACGAGGTGCTCATCGCCGCCCTGTACCAGGGCAAGGCGTCCCAATTCATCAGCACGCAGGTCAAATTCGAGGACGGGCGCATCGGCACGGTCGCGGCCGACCTGCGCATCTGCGATGTGAAAACCTTTTCCGCGATGGAGCAGGCAGCGTGACGGAATCGACCAACATGCAAATGAACGAACCTGGCGCGGCCGGCGGCGCGACGCGGCGCATCGGCCCCGTGATCCTGGAGCTGAACAATATTTCGCTCTCGTTCGGCGGGGTCAAGGCCCTGACCGACATCTCGTTCGACGTCAGGCGCCATGAAATTCGCGCCATCATCGGACCCAACGGCGCGGGAAAGAGCTCGATGCTCAACGTGATCAACGGCGTGTACCGTCCGCAGCAAGGCGAGATCGTGCTGCACGGGGAGCATCGCAAGAACATGGATTGCTACGCCGCGGCCAAGGCCGGCATTGCGCGCACCTTCCAGAACATCGCGCTGTTCAAGGGCATGACGGTGTTGGACAACATCATGACCGGGCGTAACCTGAAGATGAAGTCGAACTTCCTGCTGCAGGCGCTCTACTGGGGCCCGGCGCGGCGCGAGGAGATCGCGCACCGCGAACAGGCGGAGGCGATCATCGACTTCCTGGAGATCCAGGCGATCCGCAAGACGCCGGTCGGGCGTTTGCCTTACGGCCTGCAAAAGCGCGTCGAACTGGGACGCGCACTGGCGGCCGAGCCTGAGATTCTGCTGCTCGACGAGCCGATGGCCGGCATGAACGTCGAGGAAAAACAGGACATGTGCCGTTTCATCCTCGACGTGAACGACCAGTTCGGAACCACCATCGTGCTCATCGAGCATGACATGGGCGTGGTGATGGATATCTCGGACCGCGTGGTGGTGCTCGACTACGGCAAGAAGATCGGCGATGGCAGCCCTGACGAGGTGCGCAGCAACCAGGACGTCATCAACGCCTACCTCGGCATTGCCCATTAAGGAAGCAATCATGAGTTTTTTCTTTGAAGTGCTGATCGCAGGCCTGCTGTCGGGCGTGATGTATTCGCTGGTCGCGATCGGCTTCGTGCTGATCTACAAGGCGTCCGGCGTTTTCAATTTCGCCCAGGGCGCGATGGTGTTCTTCGCCGCCCTCACCTGCGTCGGCATCATCGACAAGTTCGGTGTCTCGGTGTGGATCGCGATCCCGGCCACCATGGTGGTGATGATCGCGCTCGGGCTGGCGATCGAGCGCATCGTGCTGCGCCCGCTGGTGAACCAGCCGGAAATCACCCTGTTCATGGCCACCATCGGGCTCGCCTTCTTCATCGAGGGCCTGGCCCAGCTGATGTGGGGGTCGCAGGTGCACAAGCTGGACCTGCCGATCGAGGACGTGCCGATCCAGTACCTGCTCGACAACTACAGCATCATCGTCTCGCAGTTCGACATGATCGCCGCCGGCATCTGCGCCCTGATGGTCACCGTGCTGGCGTTGCTGTTCTCGCGGACCAAGGTGGGCCGGGCACTGCGCGCCGTGGCCGACGACCACCAGGCCGCGCTGGCGGTCGGCATTCCGCTGCAGCGCATCTGGGCCGTGTTGTGGGGCGTGGCCGGCTTGGTCGCACTGGTGGCCGGCTTGCTGTGGGGCGCGCGCAACGGAGTGCAGTTCGCGCTCACCTTCATCGCCCTGAAAGCGCTGCCGGTGCTGATCCTGGGCGGGTTCACCTCGGTCCCGGGCGCCATCGTCGGCGGCCTGATCATCGGCGCGTCCGAAAAACTGGCCGAGGTCTACATCGGGCCGATGGTGGGCGGCGGTATCGAAGGCTGGTTCCCGTACGTACTCGCGCTGCTGTTCCTGCTGGTGCGGCCGGAAGGCCTGTTCGGCGAAAAACTCATCCGCAGAATCTAGAGAAAGAGACCGACATGTTCTACCGTGAAGCCGGACAATTCAAGACCAGCTACCAGGCCGACAGCCAGATCTTCCCGATCCGGCAGGACCGCGTCGCGATGGCCGCGCTGCTGGCAGTGGCGCTGGTGGTGGTGCCGTTGTTCGCATCGCCCTACATGCTCTCGGCGATCCTGATTCCGTTCCTGATCTTCGCGCTGGCCGCGCTCGGGCTCAATATCCTGACCGGTTACTGCGGCCAGCTCTCGCTCGGCACCGCCGCCTTCATGGCGGTCGGCGCCTTCGCCTCCTTCAATTTCGTGGCGCGCATCCCGGGCATCCCGATGCTGCTCGCGTTCGTGCTCGGCGGCCTGTGCGCGGCAATGGTCGGCATCGCGTTCGGGCTGCCCTCGCTGCGCATCCGCGGCTTTTACCTGGCCGCTTCCACCCTGGCCACGCAGTTCTTCGTGGTCTGGTGCCTGACCAAGATTCCCTACCTGACCAATTACAGCGCCTCGGGCGTCATCACGGCCCAGAAAATCGTCATCTTCGGCTATGCCTTCGACACGCCGGCCAGCAAGTACGCGCTGGTGCTGGCGATCGTCGCCCTGATGGCGCTGCTGGCCAAGAACCTGGTGCGCTCGAACGTGGGGCGCTCCTGGATGGCGGTGCGCGACATGGACGTGGCGGCCGAAGTGATCGGCTTTCGCCCGATGCGCACCAAGCTGCTCGCGTTCGCGGTCAGCTCGTTCTACTGCGGCGTGGCCGGCGCGCTGTACGCCTACGCCTACCTCGGCACGGTCGAGCCGGAAGCCTACAACCTCGACCTGTCGTTCCGCATCCTGTTCATGATCATCATCGGCGGCGTCGGCTCGATACTCGGTTCCTTCCTGGGCGCCGCGTTCATCGTGCTGCTGCCGGTGTTCCTGAACATCCTGGCGCACAGCCTGGGGCTGCCGACCTCGGTCGCATCGAATCTGGAGTTGATGGTGTTTGGCGCGTTGATCATATTCTTCCTGATCGTGGAGCCGCATGGCCTCGCGCGCTTGTGGCAAGTAGGAAAAGAGAAATTGCGCCTGTGGCCCTTCCCTCACTAAGGGGCCGCAAGGATGCAATCGCATTAGCCGTATCAATCTTGGATCTTAGGAGAAGACATATGAAATATATAAAATCGCTGATGCTGTGCGCCGCCCTGGCCGGCATCTTCAACCAGGCGCAGGCGGCCGACCAGTTCGTCGCGCTGCCATCCTATCGTGTCGGCCCGTACGCGGCCGGCGGCTCGGGCTTCTACGGCGGCGCGATCGATTACTTCAACCTGGTCAACGCCAACGGCGGCGTGAACGGCGTCAAGATCCTGTGGGAAGAGTGCGAGACCGAGTACAACCCGTCACGCGGCATCGAATGCTATGAGCGCCTGAAAACCAAGAACGGCGGCGCGACCATGGTCGAACCGCTGTCGACCGGTATCGCCTACGGCATCCTGGACCGCCTGGCGCAGGACAAGATCCCGATGACCACGCTCGGCTACGGCCGCTCGGACGCGGCCAACGGCAAGGTGTTCCCGTATATTTTCCCGCTGATCGCGAGCTACTGGAACCAGGCCGCGGGCATGATCAAGTACTTCGGCGACAAGAGCGGCGGCATGGACAAGCTCAAGGGCAAGAAGATCGTCCACCTGTACCACGACTCGGCGTTCGGCAAGGAGCCGCTGCCGGTGCTCGAGGCGCAGGCCAAGCAGTACGGCTTCGAGCTGATCAAGATCGCGGTGGCGCCGCCGGGCAGCGAACAGCAGTCGCAATGGCTGCAGATCCGCCAGGCCAAGCCGGACTACGTGATCCTGTGGGGCTGGGGCGTGATGAATTCGGTCGCGATCAAGACCGCCCAGCGCAACGGCTTCCCGCGCGAGAAGATGCTGGGCGTATGGTGGGCCGGCTCCGAGGAAGACACGATCCCGTCGGGCGAAGCGGCCAAGGGCTACAGCTCGATGACCTTCAACACCCCGGGCAATTACCCCGTGATCGACCAGATCCGCAAGCAGGTCTACGCGGCCGGCAATGGCAACCTGGCCGACCAGGGCCGCATCGGTTCGGTCTACCACATGCGCGGCATGACCCTGGGCATCCTGTGGGTCGAGGCGATGCGCGAGGCGCAAGCGAAATTCGGCAAGGGCAAGGTCATGACGGGCGAGCAGATCCGCTGGGGCCTGGAACACCTGGACATCAACGAAGCACGCCAGAAGGCACTCGGCGCCTATGGCATGTTCCCGACCGTGAAGACCAGCTGCGACGACCATGAAGGTTCGGGCGCGGTCAAGGTCCAGCAGTGGGACGGCAGCAAATGGAAGGCGGTCACACCCAACTGGGTGGTCGGCGACAAGGCCCTGACCCGCAGGCTGGTCGAGGAATCCTCGCTCGCCTACGCGGCCGAGAAGAAGATCACGCCTGCCTGCATGAACTGATGCGCCACGGCCCGCCCGGTGCAATGCGCCGGGCGGGCGTTCCAGAACCAGTGAAGAACCTATGACGAACGCCACTGCCAGCCAGCCCTACCTGTCGGTCAATAACATCGAAGTCATTTACGACCATGTGATCCTGGTCCTGAAAGGCGTCTCGCTGCAAGTACCGCAAGGGAAGATCGTGGCCCTGCTGGGCGCCAATGGCGCCGGCAAGTCGACCACGCTGAAGACAATTTCGACGCTGCTGCGCGGCGAGCGCGGCGACGTGACCAAGGGCGAAGTGCGCTTCAAGGGCGAGCGCGTGGACCAGCTCACGCCCAATGAACTGGTCAGGCGCGGCCTGTCGCAAGTGATGGAAGGACGCCACTGCTTCGGCCACCTGACCATCGAAGAGAATTTACTGACCGGCGCCTATACGCGCGCCATTTCGCGCGCCGAGCTCAATGCCTCGCTCGACGCGGTCTACCATTATTTTCCGCGCCTGAAGGAGCGCCGCGCCAGTCAGGCCGGCTATACCTCGGGCGGCGAGCAGCAGATGTGCGCGATCGGGCGCGCGCTCATGGCCAAGCCGTCGATGATCCTGCTCGACGAGCCGTCGATGGGCATCGCGCCCCAGATCGTCGAGGAGATCTTCGACATCGTCAAGGACCTGAACCAGAAGGAAGGCGTGTCGTTCCTGCTGGCCGAACAGAACACCACCGTCGCGCTGCGCTACGCCGACTTCGGCTACATCCTGGAAAACGGCCGCGTCGTGATGGAAGGGCTGGCCCCCGAGCTGGCCAGCAACGAGGACGTCAAGGAATTCTACCTGGGCGTTTCCGCGGCCGGCCGCAAGAGCTTTCGCGACATGAAATTCTACCGCCGCCGCAAGCGCTGGCTGGCGTGAGGTAAGCAGATGGATCCGGAAGCTGCAAAAAGAAACAGGAGAAGCAGGATGACCTTCGATACGCTTGAGACGCGCGATCCCGAGGCGCGCGAGCGCGACCTGATGACGCGCCTGCCGCAACTGGTCCGGCACGCCCAAAGCGCGCCGGGCTGGGGGCGCATCCTCGACGGCGTCGATGCTTCTGAAATCACCAGCCGCGCCGCGCTGGCCGCGCTGCCGATCACGCGCAAGTCCGACCTGAAGTCGCTCCAGCAAGGCGCAATGCCGTTCGGCGCGCTCACGACAACGCCGGTCGGTCAGATGGCGCGCGTATTCGTCTCGCCCGGGCCGATCTTCGATCCGGAGGGGCGCGATCCGGACTGGTGGCGCTTTGCGCGCCCGCTGTACGCGGCCGGCGTACGCACCGGCGGCCTGCTGCAGAACTGCTTTTCCTACCACTTCACGCCGGCCGCCTTCATGGTCGAAGGCGGCGCCGCCCGCATCGGCTGCGCCGTGATTCCGGCTGGTGCCGGGCAGACCGAAATGCAGGTGCAGTCGATTGCCGACCTGCGCCCGAATACCTACGTCGGCACGCCATCGTTCCTGCGCATCATCATCGAAAAGGCGCGCGAGATGGGGCGCGACATCAGCAGCCTGCAGCACGCGCTGATGAGCGCGGAGGCCCTGCCCGAATCGCTGCGCAGCTGGTTCCATCAAAATGGCGTGGCGCACGTGCTCCAGGTCTACGCCTCGGCCGACATCGGCAGCATCGCGTATGAAACCGAAACCGACGGCGCGATCAATCCCGGCATGGTGCTCGACGAGGACGTGATCCTCGAAATCGTCCGGCCAGGCAGTGGCGAACCGGTGGCCCCGGGAGATATCGGCGAGGTCGTGGTGACGGTGTTCAACCCGGACTACCCGCTGGTGCGCTTTGCCACCGGCGACATGTCGGCGCTGCTGGTCGATGCGCCGGCATCGAAGTGCGGCCGCACCAACCTGCGCATCAAGGGCTGGATGGGACGGGCCGACCAGACCACCAAGGTACGCGCCATGTTCGTGCATCCTTCCCAGGTGGCCAACATCGTGCGCCGCCATCCCGTGATCTTGAAAGCGCGCCTGGTGGTCTCCGGACGCATGGCCAACGACGCGATGACGCTGCATTGCGAGGTGGCCGGCGCGCCCGGCGACGCGCAGGAGCAGGCGATCGTGGACACCATCCGCGAGGTGACCAAGCTGCGCGGCAGCGTCAGGTTCGCGCCGCCCGGCAGCTTGCCCGAGGACGGCAAGGTGATCGAAGACGTGCGCGATTACAACTAAGCGGGCGGCGCGGATGTGGTGTAAATCCAACTAATCCGTTGGCTGCGTGCGATATGCGGGATAATTGCAGGGTATCCAATGAGAAGCAGAAGACCATGCAAGATTACCATCTCGACCACGCCCGCACCCTGCTTCGCAATGCGGAAGAAATCGTCAGTGCTGAGCGCGTACAGGCTGCCGTCAGCCATGTTGCCCACACGCTCAACGCGCGCTTCGGCGATCCCGAGGATATCTCTTTCCCGCTGGTGCTGGGGGTAATGGGCGGCGCCGTGGTGTTCACCGGCCAATTGCTGCCGCAGCTCAAATTTCCGCTCGAGTTCGACTACATCCACGTGAGCCGCTACGGCGACGACGACCAGGGCGGGCGCGTGGTATGGAAGGTGATTCCGCGTCCGAACGTGGCCGGGCGCACCATCATCGTGCTCGACGATATCCTGGACGAGGGCGAAACGCTGGCGCACGTCAAGCAGCGCCTGCTCGACATGGGTGCGGCCGAGGTCATCATCACGGTGTTCGCCGACAAGGCGATCAAGCGCAACAAGCCGGTCAAGGCCGATATCGTCGGCCTGAGCATCCCCGACAAGTTCGTGGTCGGCTTCGGGATGGACGTGTACGGTTACTGGCGCAACCTGCCGGGGCTGTGGGCGATCCGCCAGGAAGACCTGAAAGCCAAATAAAACAAGCAGGGTCCGACTCTGGGTCTGTCCCCGATTTCTTAAAAAAAAAATCGGGGTCTGTCCCCGATTTCTCAAAAACGAAAAGAATCGGGGTCTGTCCCTGTTTGTTGAAAAGAATCGGGGTCTGTCCCCGATTTCTCAAAAACGAAAAGAATCGGGGTCTGTCCCTGTTTGTTGTGTTTGTTGCATAAAAAAAAGAATCGGGGTCTGTCCCCGATTTCTCAAAAACGAAAAGAATCGGGGTCTGTCCCTGTTTGTTGCTGTTTGTTGGTTCGCCCCCCGCCTACAGCGCCAGCCGCGCCCGCGCGGCGTCGTATTCGCGCTTCAGGCGCGCGACCATCTCGGCCACCGTCGGCACGTCGTCCATCATCCCCACGCCCTGCCCCGCGCCCCAGATGTCGCGCCACGCCTTGGCGCTGCCGGAACCGAAGTTCATCTTGCTCTTGTCGGCCTCGGGCAAGGCGTCCGGGTCGAGCCCGGCATTGACGATCGATTTCTTTAAATAGTTGCCGTGCACGCCGGTAAACAGGTTGGTGTAGACGATGTCGGCAGCCGCGGAACCGACAATGGCGTCGCGGTAGCTCTCGCTCACGTTCGATTCCCGGGTCGCCAGCCAGCGCGAGCCCATGTACGCGAAGTCCGCTCCCATCGCCTGCGCCGCCAGGATGCCGTCGCCGCTGGCGATCGAACCGGACAGCGCGAGCGGGCCGCTGAAGAATTTGCGCACTTCGCCCACCAGCGCAAACGGCGACAGCGTGCCGGCGTGGCCGCCGGCCCCGGCCGCTACCAGGATCAGTCCGTCCACGCCGGCCTCGAGCGCCTTGTGCGCATGCCGGATCGACACCACGTCGTGCAGCACGATACCGCCATAGCCGTGGATGGCGTCGAGCATGTCTTGCGGGGGCGCGCGCAGCGAGGAGATGATGATCGGCACCTGATGCCGCACGCACGCCTCCACGTCGTGTTCCAGCCGGTCGTTCGACTGGTGCACGATCTGGTTGACCGCGATCGGACCGACCCTGCTGCCTGGGTTGGCTGCCTGGAACTCGGCGAGCTCGCGCTTCAGTCCGGCCAGCCAGCCGTCGAGCAGTTCGGCCGGGCGCGCATTGAGGGCAGGAAAGGCGCCGACGATGCCCGCCTTGCACTGGGCCGCGACCAGCGCCGCGCCGCTGGCGATGAACATCGGCGAACCGATCACGGGAAGGGTGAGGTGTTGCAGTGCGACGGGCAAGGGCATGAGGAACTCGCGGATGAAGGTGTTGATCGGAACAAGCCAGTCCCATTATAAAACCAAAAAAGCACGGTCGTGCTAACTTTGAGGAAAACAATATCG
>JBAQKU010000738.1:0-1785 GCA_049301315.1 Telluria sp. | reverse complement strand
CAAGCTGGCCGAGCAGCTTTCCGAATTCTTCCTCGACGAGCAGCCGCTGCTGGTGCGCCCGGCCATGCTGGAAGAGTTCTCAGGTGACGTCAGCCGCCTGCGCGACGACGTCGAACGCAGCGCCAAGCGCATCTCTCGCCTTGAACACATGCTGGCGCGCCATGCAGCCGCCGCAGAAACGACGACCCGTACCGACGGGCAACAACCTGTGGACAATTAATGATATTGAAATTCCTGCGCCTGCTGAAAATCCTGCGCGTCGCGATCAAGTACGGCCTCGATGAAATCGCCATTTCCGGCCTCAAGGTGCCGCGCACGGCCAAGCTGATCGACACCGTCATTTTCTGGCGCGACATCAGCGCGCCGCGCGGGGTGCGCCTGCGCATGGCGCTCGAAGAGCTGGGGCCGATTTTCGTCAAGTTCGGCCAGGTGCTCTCGACCCGGCGCGACCTGGTGCCGGCCGACCTGGCCGACGAGCTGGCGCGCCTGCAGGACCGGGTGCCGCCCTTCGATTCCGACCTGGCCATTGCCCAGATCGTGCGTTCGCTGCACGCCCACCCGGACCAGCTGTTCGCCAGTTTCGAGCGCACCCCGGTGGCCTCGGCCTCGATCGCCCAGGTCCACTTCGCCACCCTCAAGGACGGCAAGGAGGTCGCGGTCAAGGTGCTGCGCCCTGGCATGAAGAAATCGATCGACGAGGACGTGGCGCTGATGCACATCGCGGCCGACTGGATCGGCAGCGTATGGGCCGAGAGCCGCCGCCTCAAGCCCAAGGAAGTGGTCGCCGAGTTCGACAAATACCTGCACGACGAGCTCGACCTGATGCGCGAGGCCGCCAATGCCAGCCAGTTGCGCCGCAACTTCGCCGGTTCGACGCTGCTGATGGTGCCCGAGATGTACTGGGACTATTGTTCCAGCAGCGTGATCGTGATGGAGCGCATGCATGGCATTCCGGTATCGCAGACCGAACGCCTGATCGCCGAGGGCGTCGACCTCAGGAAGCTCTCGAGCGACGGGGTGGAAATCTTCTTCACCCAGGTGTTCCGCGACGGCTTCTTTCACGCTGACATGCACCCGGGCAACATCCTGGTGTCGGTCAACCCGGCCACCTTCGGGCGCTACATCGCGCTCGATTTCGGCATCGTCGGCACCCTCAACGATTTCGACAAGGATTACCTGTCGCAAAACTTCCTGGCTTTCTTCCGGCGCGACTACAAGCGCGTGGCCGAAGCCCATATCGAATCGGGCTGGGCCCCGCCCGAGACCCGTGTCGACGAGCTCGAGTCTGCCGTGCGCGCCTGCTGCGAGCCGATCTTCGACCGCGCGCTCAAGGACATCTCGTTCGGCCAGGTGCTGCTGCGCCTGTTCCAGACTTCGCGCCGCTTCAACGTCGAAGTGCAGCCCCAGCTGGTGCTGCTGCAAAAGACCCTGCTCAATATCGAAGGCCTGGGGCGCCAGCTCGACCCCGACCTGGACCTGTGGAAAACCGCCAAGCCCTACCTTGAGCGCTGGATGGCCGAGCAGGTCGGCATCAAGGGCATGATCGAGCGCCTGAAGGCCGAAGCGCCGCGCTTTACCCACCTGATCCCGCAGTTGCCGCGCCTGGTGCACCGCGCCCTGCTGCAATCGGCCGAGCCGCCCGGCGCCAATACCGAGCTGCTTAAAGTGCTGGTCGACGAGCAGCAGCGCACCAATCGCCTGCTCGGCTTCGTCGTGTATTTCGCCGGCGCGTTCGGGCTCGGCGTGGTTGCGCTCCAGCTGGTCGCGCGCTGGCAGGCGCTGGGC
>JBAQKU010000737.1:0-7557 GCA_049301315.1 Telluria sp. | reverse complement strand
CAGCCATCCTGGCCAGCGCGGCAGCGGCGCCGCCTGCCGCGCCGCGCACCATCACTTCCGGCGTCGAATACATTCATGCCCCGCAACCGGTCTATCCGCAGCTGTCCCGGCGCATGGGCGAACAGGGCAAGGTCATCCTGCGCATTCTTGTCAATGAGAAAGGTTTGCCCGACCAGGTGCTGGTGCAGACCTCGTCCGGCTCGGCCAGGCTCGACGAAGCCGGGCGCCAGGCCGCGCTGCGCGCGCTGTTCAAACCCTACCTCGAAGACGGGCGCGCGGTCGCGGTGTTCGTGATCGTGCCGCTGAACTTCCAGCTGGCCAGCTGAACCCGCCTTTGTCCGCACGCCTGAAATAGTCGGCAGACGGGGACGCGCTTTGCTATCATGGTAGCAATCCCGTCACTTGAGAAAGCTACCCATGAAGGGCGATAAAAACATCATCCGGCTGCTCAACGCGCAGCTGACCAATGAGCTGACCGCGATCAACCAGTATTACCTGCATGCGCGCATGTACCGCCACTGGGGCCTGGAAAAACTGGGCAAGAAGGAATACGAGGAATCGATCGGCGAAATGAAGCATGCCGACAAGCTGATCGAGCGCATCCTCATGCTCGACGGGCTGCCCAACCTGCAGGCGCTGCACAAGCTGCTGATCGGCGAATCGACCCAGGAAATGCTCGAATGCGACCTGAAGCTCGAGCAGGCGGCGCAACTGACGGTCAAGGAGGGCATCGCCGCTTCCGAACTGGCCGGCGACTACGTTTCGCGCGACGTGTTCCTGAAAATCCTCGACGACACCGAAGAGCATATCGAGTGGCTTGAAACCCAGCTCGAACTGATCGTCAAGATCGGCATCCAGAACTACCTGCAAAGCCAGATCGATTAAGCGCGGCGGGCGCCTTGCGCGCCCCTGCGCTTATTGCGGGACCGTGTCCTTGAACGAGGCGCGCTCCGAGAGCTTGTCGAACAGGCGTGCCAGGTTCGCATAATCGTCGCGCCAGCTTATCTCGGGAAAGCGGAACAGGAGCCAGCCGAGCGCGCAGCCGACGGCCACGTCGGCCAGGGTGTAGTGGTTGCCCTTGCAGAAAGGCGACTCGGCCAGGTCTTCCGACATGACGGCCAGGCCCGCGTGGACCTTGCCCATCTGGCGTTCGACCCATGCCTCGCTTTGCTGCTCGGGCGGGCGCAAGGTTCTTTCGAGGCGCACCGCCACGGCCGCATCGAGCACGCCGTCGGCCAGCGCTTCCCAGCATTTCACGTCGGCCCGGTCGCGCCCGGTCGGCGGCAACAGCTTGCATACCGGCGTGAGGGTATCGAGGTATTCGACGATGACGCGCGAATCGAGCATGGTGCTGCCGTCCTCCATGACCAGGCACGGCACCTTGCCAAGCGGGTTGGACAGGTGAATCGTGGTGTCGGCCGCCCAGACGTTTTCCAGCTCGAAGGAATAATCGAGCTTTTTTTCCGCCAGGACGACCCGAACCTTGCGGACAAAAGGGCTGGTGAGCGAACCGATGAGTTTCATAGATGCTTATAGTAGATGATTGGCTAGCAGTATAGCATCGGGTCCATGCCGCAAGAGCGGCAAGCGTCGCTTGCGGTGCGGGCACAACATCGGGCTTGACATTCGCGCGGGTGGTAAAATCTCGTTTTGCATGCAAGGCAAGGCCGCCGCCCGGCGGACCTGGTCGCGAGGCCCGCGCCGCACAACCGATTCCCCTAAACCGCCCTATCCCAACGCCCATGACCTCTACCACTGCTTACTCCACGCTGTCGGCCCTGTCCCCACTGGACGGACGCTACGCCGCCAAGACCGACAAACTGCGGCCCATCTTGTCCGAAGCGGGCTTCATGCATCACCGCGTCAAGGTCGAGATTTCCTGGCTGCAGGCGCTGTCGCAGGCCGGCTTCGCCGAAATCAAGCCGTTCTCGGCGCAAGCGAACGCGCTGCTCGAGAAGATGGCGGCCGATTTCACGGAAAGCGACGCGGCCCGCATCAAGGCCATCGAAGCGGTCACCAACCATGACGTCAAGGCGGTCGAGTACTGGCTCAAGGAACAGGTCAAGGACGTGCCGGAACTGGTCGCGGCGACCGAGTTCATTCATTTCGCGTGCACCTCGGAAGACATCAACAACACCTCGCACGGCATGATGCTCAAGGCCGCGCGCGACAGCGTGATGCTGCCGGCGCTGCAAGCCGTGATCGCCCGCCTGACCGACATCGCGCACGCCAACGCGAACCTGCCGATGCTCTCGCGCACCCACGGCCAGACCGCCAGCCCGACCACGCTGGGCAAGGAAATGGCGAACGTGGTGGCGCGCCTGCAGCGCGCCGTCAAGCGCATCGCCGCCGTCGAGATCCTGGGCAAGATGAACGGCGCGGTCGGCAACTACAACGCGCACCTGTCGGCCTACCCCGATTTCGACTGGGCAGCGTTTTCCAAACAGGTGATCGAGCAGCGCCTCGGCCTCACCTTCAACCCGTACACGATCCAGATCGAGCCGCACGACTACATGGCCGAACTGTTCGACGCGGTCGCGCGCACCAATACCATCCTGCTCGACCTGAACCGCGATATCTGGACCTACATCTCGCTTGGCTACTTCAAGCAGACCACCAAGGCCGGCGAGATCGGCTCCTCGACCATGCCGCACAAGGTCAACCCGATCGACTTCGAGAACTCGGAAGGCAACCTGGGGCTGGCCAACGCGGTGCTGGGGCACATGGCGCAAAAGCTGCCGGTATCGCGCATGCAGCGCGACCTGACCGACTCCACCGTGCTGCGCAACATCGGGGTCGGCTTCGGCTATGCGCTGCTGGCCTACGACAGCTGCCTGCGCGGGCTGAACAAGCTGGAAGTGAACGCTGCCCGCCTCGAACAGGACCTGGACGCGAACTGGGAAGTGCTGGCCGAGCCGGTGCAGACCGTGATGCGCCGCTACGGCATCGCCAATCCCTACGAGCAGCTCAAGGAACTTACCCGCGGCAAGGGCATTTCAAAGGAAGGGCTGCGCGAATTCATCCTCACGCTGGCCATTCCGCAGGAAGCGAAAGACAGCCTGCTGGCGCTGACGCCGTCCAACTACATCGGCATCGCGGCCAAGCTCGCCAGCGAGATCTGAGGCAAATGAGATCCGGCGCCTGCGCGCATTGCTGTCCCGAATAACCGTTGACATTTGCACGTCGTTCCCGCGCAGGCGGGAACCCCATTTTGTGTGCAGTCCATTGATGCCGACTGCATTGGTGTTATCAGTTGCGCCACGCCAGCGTCACCCCCAAGGTGCGCCCGACCTCGGTGCGGGTCGCGACCGGTCCGTACTCGCCGTGCGCGCCGTTCAGACTCTGCCCGGTGAGCGCAAGCTCCAGGTTGGGCCGCACGCGCCAGCCGAAGCGTGCGTCGAGCGCGGTGTAAGCCGGCACTGCCGGATTGGACAGCGCCGCCACCTTGCGCAGCCCCACTTCCAACTCCTTGTCGTCGGACAGGATGAAGCTCGAGCGCAGCTGCGCCGTGTGCGCAGGATCCTTGCCGGCCGTGCCCGGCCCGCCCCGGTCGTTGCTGCCCGGCTTGAGCGTCATGCGCTGGTGCAGCGCCATCAGCCCCGCGCTCAGGCGCCAGTACGGCGATACCTGGTAATTGCCCCACATCTCAATGCCGGTCGCCTTGCCTTCCATCTTGTTGTCGAAAGTGATGAAGGTGCGCGAAGGTGCGATCTCTTGCGTGCGCAGATGGTCGTAATCGTTGTGGAAGGCCGTTACCGACCAGGACAGGTTCGAGCGCGGCTGCCCGCGGTAGCCAAGCTCGAATACGGTGGCCAGCTCGGAGCGCACCGTCCTGCGCGTGCTGTCGAGCAGGTAGGGCGGGCGCCCGGGCACGAAGGCGTCGGCATCGAGCCGCGACGGGGCGCGCACCGTACGCGAGGCTCCCGCCCACAAGGAATGGTTCGGCGCCGCCTTCCACGCCAGGCGCAGCGTCGGCAAGAATTCGGTGCCGGTATAGTCGTTGCGTTCGAAGCGGCTGCCGACGGTCAGGCGCAGGTCATCGCGCAGGCTGATCTCGTCCTGCGCAAACAGGCTGGCCCAGGTCTGGTTGAGCCGGGCGGGGAGGAAGGCGATGACCTCGCTGTTGGTGACCCGGTCCCACGAATAGCGGTAGTTCGCGCCCCACACCAGGCTGTGCCTGCCGAGCGCTGGCAGGAAGTGCTGGAACTGCAGGTCGACAATATCGAGATCTTCAGCGAAGGTCGGGGGATTGGTGCGCTTGGTGTGGTCGTAATAAGCCTGTACGCTCAGGCTGGCGCCATCGGCGAGCGCATGGCGCCATTGTCCGGTCAGGTTCACACCGTCCGCCGAAATGGCGCCAAGCTTGAGATCCTTGCCGGAGATCGCGATCGCGCCCGGCAGGGGCTGATTCAGGGTCGACTTGTAGGCAGTTCCGTTGACGCTGAACTGGTTGTCGCCCTGCGTCCAGTCGGCCCGGAAGCCGACCTGCCCCTTGTGCCAGGCGTCGTCGACCAGGCCGCCGTTGGCCAGTTCGGTATGGTCGCGTTCGAGGAACTTCCCGTAGACCCGCCACGCGCCGTTCTGGCCGCCCGCGCCTCCCACCCGGAACGCGGCGTCGCCGCCGCGATCCCTGCCGGCCAGCGCCAGCAGGCTGCCTTGCGTATCGTGGGCGCTGCGCGTGGTGATGTTGATGACCCCGTTGACCGCGTTGACGCCCCACAAGGTGCCGCCCGGGCCGCTGATGACCTCGATGCGCTCGATGTCCTCGAGCATCACATCCTGGTTCTCCCAGAACACGCCGGAAAACAGCGGCGCATACACCGAACGCCCGTCGATGAGCACCAGCAGCTTGTTCGGTCCGCTATTATTACTCCCGTTCAAGCCACGTGCGCTGATGCCGTAACCGAAGCCGCTGGACTGGGCCACCTGCAGGTTGGGCGCCAGGCGCAGTGCCTCGGGCAGGCTCGATGCGCCCGAACGCCGGATGTCGTCGGCGCTGATGACGTACACCGAGGCGGCCGCGTCGGCCAGCCGTTCCGGTTTCCTGGACACCGAGGTGATCTCGATATTGGCCAGTTCTTCGATCGACATGTCGGCCATGTCGGTGGCGCCTGCCGCGCTCAATGGCAACAGCAGCGGCGCGAGTGTGGCAAGCCATCTCCGGTGTGCCCGGTGCCGTGAGATACCCTTGCGGGGGCGATGCGAGTCGTCCATGAAATTCCTGTGCGAAGCGATGACGGACCTGTCCGGTATATTATCAATCATAAATTCCTTGCTGTCGTCTTTTTACATTTGTGGCGGCCTCGGCTGTGCCTGTACTGCAACCATCTTGATGTAATATCATCGGGAAATTCCCGGACCCGCGCACGGCGCTCTGCTTTATTTGGTATATTGGTTCTAATACGTACTATCAAATCTGGAATCGGACCATGCAGCGTTACACCTCCACCGCGGTTTTGCTTCACTGGCTAATCGCTCTGCTGGTCATCGCCGGCTTCAGCATGGGCCTGGTCATGACCGATATCCCGGGCATCACGCCAACCAAACTGAAGTATTACTCCTGGCATAAGTGGATCGGCGTGACGGTCCTGGCGCTGGCCGCCCTGCGCCTGCTGTGGCGCGCGCGGCATGCGCCCCCGCCCTACCCGGCCAGCATGCAGGGCTGGGAAAAGTCGGCCGCGCACGGCTTGCACGCCTTGCTCTACGTGCTCATTTTCGCAGTGCCGCTGTCGGGCTATTTCTACACCCTCGCGGCCGGCGTGCCGGTGGTCTACCTCGGCCTGTTCCAGCTGCCCGTGCTGATTGAGCCGAACCCCGCACTCAAGCCGGTGCTCAAGCAGGTCCATTTCTGGCTCACCATGCTGCTGGCCGGCGCGGTCGCAGTCCACGTGGCGGCCGCGCTCAAGCACCAATTCATCGACCGCGACGGCGTCTTCAAGCGCATGCTGCCTTAGCGCCAACTTCATCACTCAGGGATCCCGTATGACACTTCACCGTAGCCTCCTGCTCGCCTCGCTGCTGGCAGTCGCGCTGTACGCCGCCGCCGCGCCGCTCAAGACCGATGTTGCGCACAGCAGCGTGGCGGCCGTGTTCAAGCAAATGAATGTGCCGGTCGAGTCCAGGTTCAAGAAATTCAACGCGCAGATCGATTACGACCCGGCCAGGCCGGACGCTGCCAAGGCCAGCGTCGAGATCGATACGGCCAGCCTCGACCTGGGCGAGGCGGAGATGAACCGGGAAGTCGCCAAGAAGGAATGGTTCAATTCGGCCCAGTTTCCGAAAGCGAGCTTTGTCTCGACCGGTATCAAGGCGGCCGGTCCGGGCAAGCTGAACGTGAGCGGGAAACTGTCGATCAAGGGCAAGAGCGCCGACGTCAGCTTCCCGCTCACGGTCAGGACCGAGGCCGGAAAACAGGTGTTCGAAGGGGCGCTGCCGATCCGGCGCCTGGCTTATAACATCGGCGAAGGCGAATGGAAGGACACCAGCATGGTCGCCGATGAGGTCGTCATCAAGTTCCGCGTCATTGCGGCGCAGTAAATTCAACTTTCAATCATAAGGACCAACATGAAACTCAAGCATTTGATCGTGGCACTGATTGCAGCGGGCGCCGGCGCGGCTTTCGCGGCCGACAGCTATACCATCGAGCCGAACCATACCTATCCGAGCTTCGAGGCCGATCACATGGGCATCTCGGTGTTGCGCGGCAAATTCACCAAGACCAGCGGCAACATCGTGCTCGACCGCGCCGCCAAGACCGGCTCGGTGGACATCGTGATCGATGCCAGTTCGCTCGACTTCGGCCATGAAAAGCTGAACAACCACGCCAAGGGCCCCGACATGTTCGACGTGGCCAAATTCCCTGTCGCGACCTACAAGGGCAAGGCGATCCGGTTCGAGGGCGACAAGCCGGTGGCGGTGGACGGCGAACTGACGCTGCACGGCGTCACCAGGCCGCTCACGCTGGCGATCAACAAGTTCAAGTGCATCGAGCATCCGATGCTGAAAAAGGAAGTGTGCGGCGCCGATGCATCGGCTGAATTCAAGCGTACCGACTTCGGCATTGGCTACGGCACGCCGCGCTTCGCACCGGAAGTGAAACTGGCGATCCAGGTCGAAGCGATCAAGAACTGATCGGCGTGCGGATAAAAAAAGCCTCGCTTTCCACGGGAAGCGAGGCTTTTTTCATTGCGCCAGGCGGTCAGCGGCCATCGCGGTCGAAGTCGCCGGGAATGGCGCGCTCGATCTTGTCCCAGGCGGCGCGGGTGGCCGACTTGGCCTGCTGCCAGTTCAGGCGCGACTTGCCCTTGACCTGGTCCCATTCGCCGGCCAGATTGCTTTCCACGCTGTCGAAGCTGCCCGGGTAGCGCGCCCTGCCGTTGTAGCCAAGCTCGTATGCCGGGCCGTAGTCGTCATAGGTATAGCCCGGCGAATAGTAAGGCGCGCTCTGGTAGGAAGTGCGCCAGTAGGCCGCCTCTTCTTCCGGATTGACCAGGCGGCCGGCCGCCTTGCCCGCCATGCCGCCGGCCAGCGCGCCAGCCGCGGCGCCCGCAGCCATGC
>JBAQKU010000736.1:0-2095 GCA_049301315.1 Telluria sp. | reverse complement strand
ATCGAGACCTGGCCGAAGCCGGTGGCGTAAAAGTCGGTGCCTTCGCCGGCGTCGCGGGTGGCGCCGGGCGGCCCGATCCAGAAGATTTCGCGTCCGCGCGGGTCGCGCGAGCGCACCACCGGCTCGGCCTGGTGGCGCCGGCCGAGCCGGGTGGCGGCCATCGCGCCCAGCTTTTCATACGGCAGGTTCGGGATGTTCACGTTGAGCAGGTAGGGCGAGGGCAACTGGGGGAAGCCGCGCTCGACGATGTCGCGCGCCAGCTTGGCGGCCGCATCGATGTGCTCCCAGCCATGCGCAACCTGCGAGAAGGCGATCGAGGCAATGCCGAACAGGTAGCCTTCGGTAGCCGCCGCCACCGTGCCCGAGTAGAGCGTGTCGTCGCCCATGTTCTGGCCGTTGTTAATGCCCGACACCACCAGGTCGGGCCGGTAGTCGAGGATGGCGGTCAAGGCCATGTGCACGCAGTCGGTCGGCGTGCCGTTGACAAAATAAAAGCCGTTGGCGGCCCGCTGCACCGTCAGCGGGCGATCCAGCGAGAGCGAGTTGGAGGCACCCGAGCGGTTGCCCTCGGGCGCCACGACGACCACCTCGGCGATCGATGCGAGCGCATCGGCCAGGGCCAGCAGGCCGGGGGCGAGATAGCCGTCGTCATTACTTATAAGAATTCTCATGCTGCGATTTTACCTGAAGCAACCGCTGCATCGCTCGCCTGCCTGCAACATTGTTTGCCCGCCGCGACACTACTGCGGCGCCACCCTCGCCTCCCCCAGCGCCCCCTCGAGCGCCCCTTCCAGCGCCGACACCTCGTCCTGGGCAAACGAGAGCAAGGCGTCCTTGTCGCCCTCCTGCGAATAGACCTGGCGGATCATGGCCACCCCGCGCTTGCGCAGCGGATTGGCCACGCCGCGCCCGAGCACCGGTTTGCGCAGGGTGTCGGCCAGGGCGCGCGCCTCGCGCGCGCTGGCGCTGTCGATCAGCTTTTGCAGCTGGGCCAGCATGTTGTCGAGGGTGTCGGGCGGACCGACCTTGTCGCGTTCGGCCAGGATCGAGGCCTTGAGGCCGAGCGCCACCTTGTGCGACTGGTGCGGGCCCGAGGTGATGCCCCTGGTATGGATCAGCCGGTCGCTGCCTTGCAGCACGCTTTCCTCGAGCTTGCGCGCGGCCACGCTCTCGCCCTGCATCGACAAGGTGGCCGCCAGCAGTTTCTTGCTGTGCAGTGTTTCCAGGTCGTCGATCCCGTGGATGCGCTCGTGCAGGTTCACCACATGCTCCTGCAGGCGCCGCGCCGCTTCGAGTTCGCCCTGCTTGCCCAGCGTGGCGGCCAGCCTGAGCTGGGTGCCGAGGGTGTCCGGATGGTCCGGCCCGAGCCGGCATTCGCGCGCCTTGGCCAGCGCTTCCTGCATGCTGCGCACCGCGTTCAGGTCGCCCTGCGCGGCCCAGATTTCGGCCAGCGTCTCGCGCGCGCGCAAGGTTTCTGCATGGTCGGGGCCGGCATGGCGCTCGCGCGCGCCCACCACCATTTCCTGCAGCTTGCGCGCGTTGCGCAGGTCGCCCAGGTTGCACAGCAGGACGGCGAGCTGCTGGGCGCAGGCCAGGGTGTCGTTGTGTTCGTTTCCAAGCACGCACTGGCGTCCCCTGAGCACGCGCTCGTAGACCATGCGCGCACGGCTCAGGTCGCCCTGGCGGGTCAGCGTTTCGGCCTGGGACGCGAGGCTGGCGAGCGTGTGCTGGTGGCTGGCGCCGAACTGGCGCTCGTAGGCCTGGGTGACCTCGTCGTGCAGGGCCAGGGCGGCGTCGAACTCGCCGAGCAGCGCGAGCGTGCTGGCCAGTCCGCAGCGCAGCGCGAGCAGGTCAGGTCCGCCGCGCGCCGCGAGCGGATGGACCTTGTCTTCGAGCAGCGATTCGTACAGGTATTTCGCATCGTGCAGCTTGCCCCTCTGGCGCAGCAGCGCGGCCAGGTTGGCGCCGCTCTCGCGCGTGTCCGGGTGGTGTTCGCCCAGCGCGCGCGTGCGCAGCTTGGCGCTCTGGTCGAAGCAGTCCTGGGCCTGGCGCTCGCGGCCCTGCCTGACGTACAGCTCGCCGAGCAGGTTCAGGT
>JBAQKU010000735.1:0-1881 GCA_049301315.1 Telluria sp. | reverse complement strand
GTGTAGAAAGCAACCGCGACTACCTGCGGCAGATTCTGGTCGACGCACCGTTCGCCAGTGGTGAACCGTGGACGCGCTGCCTGGAGGGCTTGGTCTACCAGGCAACCACCATCGAAGTGCTCAGCGCCGGCACCCAGACCACCGTGCAGGACTTCCCCGGCCGCCTCGGCTACTGGGCCGTCGGCGTACCGCCGTCGGGCCCGATGGATGACCGCGCGCTGCGCCTGGGCAACCGCCTTCTGGGCAATGACGAAGGCGCCGCCGGCCTGGAAATCACCATGAGCGGCCCGCTGCTGCGCTTCAACACCGATACGGTGGTGGCGGTGACCGGCGCGGAAATCCCGCTGAGCGTGGACGGCGTGGCGCAACCGCTGAACACCGCGCTACTGATCAAGGCCGGCAGCACCCTGAGCCTCGGCACCATCGCCGGCTCCGGCGCACGCGCGTACCTGACTCTGCGCGGCGGCCTGCAAGTGCCGGAATACCTGGGCTCGAAAAGCACCTTCACCCTCGGCCAGTTTGGCGGCCACGGCGGCCGCGCCTTGCGTGCCGGTGATGTGCTGCATATCCCGGCATTGAGCGATGCGGACAACGGTGCGCAACTGCCCGCCGCACTGTGCACCGCACTGCCCGCCGTACGCGAAATGCGCGTCATCTACGGCCCCCATGGCGCGCCGGAATACTTCACCCCGGCCTACATCGACACCTTTCTCGCCACCGACTGGGAAGTGCACTTCAACTCCAGCCGCACCGGCGTGCGCCTGATCGGGCCGAAACCGGAGTGGGTGCGCGACAGCGGCGGTGAAGCCGGTCTGCACCCGTCCAATATCCACGACAACCCGTATGCGATTGGCGCGGTGGACTTCACCGGCGATATGCCGGTGATCCTCGGCCCGGACGGCCCAAGTCTGGGCGGCTTCGTCTGCCCGGTGACCATTATCGAGGCGGACTTGTGGCAGCTGGGGCAGCTCAAGGCTGGGGACAAGCTGCGCTTCGTACCGGTGAACATCGACACCGCCCGCCAGTTGGCCAAAGCACGCAAGGCAGAAGTGACGGGGCTGGAAGCCGTGGCGGTGAACTGGCAGCCGATCCCGTTAGAGCCGCCGGTGGTGCTGGACATCGGCAGCCTCGACAAGCGCCTGGTCGCCCGCCTCTCCGGCGATACCCACCTGCTGCTGGAGATCGGCCAGCCAGAACTGGATCTCGTCCTGCGTTTCCGCGGCCATGCGCTGATGCAGGCGCTGGAAGCCAAAAACCTCAACGGGGTGATCGACGTGACGCCGGGCATCCGCTCGCTGCAGGTGCACTACCAGCCGGAAACCCTGTCACTGGCCAACCTGCTGGCGGTGGTGATCGGCGAGTGGGACGCGGTGTGCAACGCCCAGGACCTCAAGGTGCCGTCGCGCATCGTCCATCTGCCGTTGTCCTGGGATGACCCGGCCTGCCAATTGGCCATCGACAAGTACATGACCACGGTGCGTAAGGACGCGCCCTGGTGCCCGAGCAACCTGGAATTTATCCGCCGGATCAACGACCTACCCAACCTCGATGAGGTCTACAAGACCGTCTTCGACGCCAGCTATCTGGTGATGGGCCTCGGTGACGTCTACCTCGGCGCGCCGGTGGCCACGCCGCTCGATCCGCGTCATCGGCTGGTCACCACCAAGTACAACCCGGCGCGCACCTGGACGGCGGAGAACTCGGTGGGCATCGGCGGCGCCTATATGTGCGTGTACGGCATGGAAGGCCCCGGCGGTTACCAGTTCGTCGGCCGCACCCTGCAGATGTGGAATCGTTACCGCGAAGTCGCCGCATTCAACGGCAAGCCCTGGCTGCTGCGCTTCTTCGACCAGATTCGCTTCTATCCGGTGGGGGCCGAGG
>JBAQKU010000734.1:0-10240 GCA_049301315.1 Telluria sp. | reverse complement strand
CGCTGGGGCTGTCGCTGGCCGGCGCCACGCCGCAGGCCAACTGGATGGCGCTCGCGCTGCTGGTGCTGCTGATCGTGCGCGCCGTGTTGTGGCGCGGCTACCGCAAGCAGCTGGCCGACACCGCCGCACCGCGCCAGACGCTGGCCGTGCTCGACGAGATCGAGCTGGTGCTCATCAAGATCGGCCACTGGGGCGCCGTGCTGCTGCTGTTGCTGGCGCTGACCATGCCGGTGCTGGGCGGCGCATGGCTGGCCGCGGGCGCCGGCTTGCTGGCCGTGCTCGGCGGCTGGCTGCTCAAGTACGCACTGATCGTGCGCGCATCGTTCACCCAGGGCTATGCGCTGCAGCGCGTGCCGGTGCGCGGCGCCGCCTGACGCAATAACGTAACGCGCCGCACAAGCGGCGACACAGGAGAATGTAAATGATCGAGGTCCGGATTCATGGCCGTGGTGGACAAGGCGCAGTGCTGGCCGGCGGCATTCTGGCCGCCGCGCTGGGACACGAAGGCAAGCACGTCATCGCCATTCCCTCGTTCGGCTTCGAGCGCCGCGGCGCGCCGGTGGCCAGCTTCCTGCGCTTCGACGAGCGCGAGATTCGCCAGATGACCAATATCTATCATCCCGACTGCGTACTGTGCATCGACCCGACCGTGGGCCGCGCCGCGAATATCTTCGACGGCATCAAGGACAACGCGATATGGATCCAGACCACCGCCAAGCCGCTCGGCGAACTGCAGTTTCCCGACCGGGTGGCGACCATCGGCCTGTGCGACGCCGTGCCGATCGCGCTCGACATCTTTCGCCGTTCGATCACCAACACCATCATGCTCGGCGCTTTTGCGAAGACCACCGGCATGGTGTCGCTCGACGCCCTGCGCGCGGCGATCGAGGATTCCGATTTCCGCGATGCGGGCCTGCGCCAGAACATGGAAGCGCTCGAGCGCGGCTTCAACGAAACGATTGTGCACCGGATTGAAAAAAAGGCAGCAGCATGACGAAACAAGCGAAGGCGCCCTTCGATGCGTCGACCATCCCAAACGATCTGTGTCCGATCGCGTCCACACCCAATCCGATGCTGCCGGGCGACTGGCGCAGCATGCGGCCGGTGGTGAACCGCGACAAATGCGTCAAGTGCGCGGTGTGCTGGCTGTATTGCCCGGTGCAGTGCGTGGTCGAGAAGGCGGCATGGTTCGATTTCGACCTGGCCACCTGCAAGGGCTGCGGAATCTGCATGCGCGAGTGCCCGCACGGCGCCATCACCATGGTCGAGGAGGCATCGTGAGCGCGGTTCTCAAGCCAAACCAGAAATTCGTCGTTTGCGACGGCAATGAAGCGGCCGCGCTGGCGGTCACGCTGGCCCAGGTCGACATGGTGGCGGTCTATCCGATCACGCCGCAATCGTCGCTGGTCGAATACCTTGCCAAGTTCGCCGCCGACGGCAAGCTCGATGCCGAGATCGTCGACGTCGAGGGCGAGCATTCGGTGCTGTCGGTGCTGCATGGCGCCACGCTGGCCGGCGCGCGCACCTATACCGCGACCTGCGGCCCGGGCCTGGCGTTCATGTTCGAGCCCTACATGCGCACGCCCGGCATGCGCATGCCGCTGGTGATGACGATCGTCACGCGCGATACGCTCACTCCGCAAAGCGTGTGGGGCGGGCACCAGGATGCGATGTCGGTGCGCGAGATCGGCTGGATCCAGATGTATTGCGAAACGGTGCAGGAGGTGCTCGACACGACCATCATGGCCTACAAGATCGCCGAGCACCACGATGTGATGCTGCCGGTGAACGTCTGCCACGACGGCAATTACCTCTCGTATGGCGCGACCCGCTGCGAGTTGCCCGACAAGGAAAAGGTGCACGCTTTCCTCGGCACGCGCGACGTCAACTGGCACGCCGCGCTCGATCCCGACCGTCCGATGGCGATCGATCCGCTCACCGGCGGCGCGGGCGGGCCCGGGCCGGCCATGTTCGTGCGTTACCGCAAGGGCCAGTGCACCGGCATGCAAAATTCGCTGCGCGTGATCGAGGAAGTGCACGCCGAGTGGGAACGCGTCTTCGGACGCGGCCACTCGCCGCTGATCGAGCAATACCGGATGGAGGACGCCGAATACGCGCTGGTGACCATCGGTTCGATGACCGGCGCGGCCAAGGATGCCGTGGACGAAGCGCGCGAGCGCGGCCAGCGGGTCGGCCTGGTCAAGGTCAAGACCTTCCGCCCATTCCCCTCGAAGGTGGTGGTGCAGGCGTTCAAGAATGTCAAGGCGATCGGGGTGGTCGACCGTTCGGTCAACTTCGGCTGGAACAACGGCCCGCTTTTCCAGGAAATCGTGGGCGCCCTGTATCAGGCCCCGACCCGCATTCCAGCCATGAGCTTCATCGGCGGACTGGCCGGCGCCGACCTGACCACCGGGCATTTCGGCCGGGTGATCGAACGCGTGGCCGACATGGCGCGCGGCGGCGAACCGGGTGAAACCGTGTGGCTCAACCAGGATGACTGACGCCAGGCAGGATCAAGGGATTTTTCGAGCCATATTTTAATTTTGGGAGCATCCGCTCATGCAGCAAACCCATTACCTGATCGTCGGCGCCAGCCATGCAGCGCTGGCAGCCGTGCACGCGATTCGCATGCATGACGAGACGGCAAGCCTTACGGTGGTATCGAAGGACGATGCACTGCCATATTCGCCGACCGTGCTGCCGTACGTCGTGTCGGGCCGCTCCGACCCCGGGCGCGTGTTTCTGCGCGACCAGGCCTACTTCGAGGCGCACAACGTAAATTACCTTAAGGGCGAGGCGGTCACTGCGATCGCCGCCGCCGACAAGTGCGTCAGCCTGGCGAGCGGCGCGCGCATCTCTTACGAAAAACTGTTGCTCGCCACCGGCGCGGCGCCGCAACTGCCTCCGATTCCCGGCCTGGACACGGTCGACTTCCACGTACTGCGCAGCCTCGACGATGCCCTGCGCCTGCGCGGCGCCGTGGCCAAGGCGCGCCAGGCGATCGTGCTCGGCGCCGGGCTGGTCGGCATGCACGCAGCCGAGAACCTCGCCAAGGCCGGTGCCCAGGTGACGGTGGTCGAGATGCAGCCGACCGTTCTGGCCGGCTATTTCGACCGCGACGCCGCCGCCATCATCGAAGACACCTTCAGCGCCAAGGGCGTGCGCCTGATCATGGGCAGCAAGGTCGTCAAGCTCGCTCCCGGCGAGCAAAGCGGCAGCGCGCGGGTGACCCTGGCCGACGGCACCGAACTGCAGTCCGACCTGCTGCTGGTGTCGACCGGCGTGACGCCCGTGATGGATTACCTGGATGGCTCGGGTGCGCAGGTCGAACGCGGGATCGTGGTGGACGACACCATGCGCACCAGCGTGGACAATATCTGGGCCGCCGGCGACGTGGCACAGGCGCGCGGCTTCTATGACGGAGCGAAGATCATCAACGGCATCCTGCCCGACGCGGTCGAGCAGGGCAAGATCGCCGGCATGGCGATGGCCGGCGACCCGGCGCTCAAGCATTACACGGGCGGCGTGCCACTCAATACCTACACCTTTTTCGGCCAGCAGGCGGTATCCGTCGGCAGCCAAAGCGAGGGCGAGGTGGCTGCGCACCGGGTCGATGCGGCGCACAAGCGCTACCTCAAGATCATGATCAAAGACGGCCGGCTGACGGGTATTTTCGGCATCAACGTGGCATTCGATCCGGGCGTGATGTGGGAGCTGATCCTGCGCCGCATCGATCTGGCCCTGGTGCGTGAACAATTCCTGGCCGACCCGCAACGCATCGGTCGCATGCTGATGTCCAAGACCTGGAGATAAACAATGGGCGCAGCCTACAATACGATTTCATTCAAGACCGACCAGTGCGATGGCTGCAATGCCTGCATGGTCGCGTGCGCCGAGGCCAAGAGCGGCACGGCCGACGTTCTCAATTCGCGCATCCAGATCGTTCCCGACCTGGCCGGGCGCTTCGAGCTGGCGATGTGCCGCCAGTGCGCCGACCCGAAGTGCGTGGCCGATTGCCCGGCCGGCGCGCTGACCAAGAACATGACCAGCGGCGTGATCGAATGGGACGATTCGAAGTGCGTCAACTGCCTGCTGTGCACGGTCGGCTGTTCCTATGGCGGCATCGTGCACAACCAGGCCGCCGGCCACGTCGTGAAATGCGACACCTGCGACGGCGACCCGGCCTGCGTGAAGGCGTGCCCGGGCGGCGCGCTCAAGTTCATCACCACCTCGCGCATCTACCAGGAGGTGGGCGACCTCGAAGACCTGTTCGTGCCGGGATTGTCCGGCTGCCTGGGCTGCAACACGGAACTGATCATGCGCCACACACTGCGCCGGGTCGGGCCGGAAACGGTCCTGGCCACTCCGCCCGGCTGCATTCCCGGCATGGGTTCGGTCGGCTACAACGGCCTGACCGGAACCAAGGTGCCGGTGTTCCATCCGCTGCTGACCAATACCGCCTCGATGCTGAGCGGCGTCAAACGCCACTACAAGCGCCAGGGCCGCGAGGTCAATGCGATGGCGCTGGCAGGCGACGGCGGCGCTTCCGACGTCGGCTTCCAGTCGCTCTCGGGCGCGGCCGAACGGGGCGAGCAGATCCTGTTCATCTGCGTCGACAACGAGGGCTACATGAATACCGGCATGCAGCGCTCGAGCTGCACCCCGTACGGGGCGTGGACCACCACCACCCCGGTCGGCGAGCATGGCAAGGGCAAGACCCAGGACGCCAAGAACATGCCGGTGCTGATGATGATGCATAACTGCGCCTACGTGGCGACCGCATCGACCGCGTTCATGGAAGACCTGTACGAGAAGCTGGACAAGGCGATTGCCGCCTCCAAGCACGGCTTCGCGTACCTGCACATCTACTCGCCATGCACCACCGGCTGGCGTTTCCCTTCCGAGGAAAACATCGAGGTGGCGCGCAAGGCGGTCGAGACCAATTTCGTGATGCTGTGGGAATTCACCCCGGGCCAGGGTCTGCAGCTGAGCCGTCCGCTCGACGACGCGCTGCCGATCGAGAGCTACCTGAAGGCGCTCGGCAAGTATCGCCACCTGTCCTCCGACCAGGTCGAACATATCAAGGGCGCGCTCGAGCGCAATGTCAACGTGATCCGGGGATTCGCCAGGAACGCCGAAGCATAAGCGCAAGCGTGAAGCCAGCCTTCACGCTTGTGTGTTCGCCGCCACACGACGAGCTTGCGCACGTCGTGCTCACGGCGCTCGTCCAGCGCCTGCCGTTCCTTGATCTGGATGCCGTACATGCATTATCTTGCTTGTTTAGATATGCAATATATGTCATATTGGGTGTCGTGCAGTTGCACTCCGAATTACCTATGAGGTGTTGAATGGAAAGATCGTTCAAAAAAGAAGTCGCCTCCTTGAGGCTGGGGAAAGGCGAGGTCTTCCATGGTGAAGGCATCCTCGCGGTAACCAAGGCATTATTGCAATCGGGCGTCAGCTATATCAGCGGCTACCAGGGCGCGCCCGTGTCGCACTTGCTCGACGTGCTCGAAGACGCGAGCGACGTGCTCGACGAGCTTGGCGTGCACTTCGAACCGGCCGCCAACGAAGCCGGCGCCGCAGCCATGCTGGCCGCGTCGATCAACTACCCGCTGCGCGGCGCCGTCACCTGGAAATCGATTGTCGGCACCAATGTCGCCTCGGACGCCTTGTCCAACGTCGCTTCGGCCGGCGTCAAGGGCGGCGCCCTGATCGTGCTGGGAGAAGATTACGGCGAGGGCGCATCGATCGTCCAGGAGCGCAGTCACGCGATCGCGATGAAGTCGCAGGTGTGGCTGCTCGACCCCCGGCCCAACCTTCCCACCATCGTGGACATGGTCGAAAAGGGCTTCCAGCTGTCGGAGGCGAGCAATACGCCGGTGATGCTGGAACTGCGCATCCGCGCCTGCCACGTGCACGGCAGCTTCGAGTGCAAGGACAACCGCCCCGCCAAGTTCTCGCGCAAGAACCATGTGAAGCAGCCCATATTCAATTTCGGCGTGATTCCGCTGCCGCCCTCGATCTACACGCAGGAAAAGCACAAGGTCGAGGCGCGCCTGCCGGCCGCGCTCAAGTTCATTCGCGAGCAACGCCTCAACGAGATGTTCGAGGGCGACAACCGCCAGGTCGGCATCGTGCTGCAGGGCGGCTTGTACAACACGGTGATCCGCGCCTTGCAGGAAGTCGGGCTGGCGGACGCCTTCGGCGCATCGCCGATCCCGCTGTATGTACTGAACGTGACCTATCCGCTGGTGCCCGAAGAGCTGGTTCGTTTCTGCTCCGGCAAGCGCGCGGTGCTGGTGGTCGAGGAGGGGCAGCCGGCCTTCATCGAAGAAGCGGTCAACGCCATCCTGCGCCGCTCCGACATGAACGACACCTACATCATCGGCAAGGAAGTGTTGCCGGTGGCCGGAGAATATACCGGTGAAGCGGTGCTGCACGGGCTGACCCAATTCCTGCAGCTGAGCGTGCCCGACGATGTCGACCACTGGCACGTGGCGAAGGTGCGCGACAGGCTCACCGGCCAGAAAGCCAAGGCCGACGCCCTGCTGAAAGAGCCGGTGCCGCCGCGTCCGCCGGGTTTTTGCGTGGGCTGCCCGGAGCGCCCGGTATTCTCGGCGCTCAAGCTGCTGCAGCAGGACACCGGAAAAATCCATATCAGCGCCGACATCGGCTGCCATACCTTTTCCACGCTGGCGCCCTTCAACATGGGCAGCACCGTGGTCGGCTACGGGCTGGGCCTGGCCAGTTCGGCGGCAATCGGTCCGATGCTGGGCAAGCGCGTGGTCAGCATCATGGGCGATGGCGGTTTCTGGCACCAGGGCCTGACCACCGGCATTGCGAACGCGGTGTTCCGTAACGACGACAGCGTGCTGATCATCCTCAAGAACGGCTACACCTCGGCCACCGGGGCGCAGCAGATCGCCTCGACCAGCACGGGCGGCGCGCCAGGGCCGGTTGAGATCGACATGCAGGCGGTATTGCTCGCAACCGGCGTGACCTGGCTGCGCACGGTGCGCTCCTACGATGTCGGCGACATGCAAGCCACCCTGCGCGAGGCGATGGACACGCCGCACAAGGGGCTCAAGGTCATCATCGCCGACGGCGAATGCCAGCTCGAACGGCAGCGCCGCGTGAAGGCGGTGAACGCGCAAAAGATCGCCCTGCAGCTGCCGACCGGGCGCACCCGCTTCGGCATCGACGAGGACATGTGCACGGGCGACCGCTCCTGCATGCGCCTGTCGGGCTGCACCTCGCTCACGCTCAAGGAAAGTGCCGACCCCCTGCGCGACGAGCCGGTCACCACCATCAACGAAAGCTGCGTCGGTTGCGGCACCTGCGGCGAAGTGGCGCATGCCGCAACGCTTTGCCCGTCGTTCTACAAGGCCGACATCCTGCGCAACGCAAGCGCCTTCAAGCGCCTGCTCGACCGCACCCGCCGCGCCATCATCAGCAGCCTGCAGGGGCCATCCGAGCGAGGAATATCGTGAATCAAGAAACCCAGACCCCCCTCATGCCAGCACGTCCCGTCACGCTCCTGATCGCGGCGCTTGGCGGCGAGGGCGGCGGCATGCTCGCCGACTGGCTGGTCGCCGCCGCCACCGAATGCGATTATCCGGTGCAGAGCACCTCGGTGCCGGGCGTTTCGCAGCGTACCGGCGCGACCACCTATTACATCGAGCTGTATCCGGTGCCGCTCGCGCAACTTGGCGGACGCACGCCCGTGATGGCGCTCACGCCCACGCCAGGCGCGGTCGACATCGTGGCCGCCTCCGAACTGATCGAAGCCGGCCGCGCACTGCAGGACTGCCGCATCGACCCCGAGCAAACCACCCTGATCGCCTCCACCCACCGGGTCTATACGGTGGCCGAAAAAGTCGTTCCGGGCGACGGGCGCGCCGACGGCGAAAAAGTGCTGGCGGCGGTG
This sequence comes from Telluria sp., assembly GCA_049301315.1. GTDB lineage: Bacteria > Pseudomonadota > Gammaproteobacteria > Burkholderiales > Burkholderiaceae_D > JBAQKU01. The sequence goes on along the minus strand of JBAQKU010000734.1, from coordinate 2,310 downwards.
CGCGCGGGCGCCAGGAACGCGCTCCTGTTCGACATGTCGCAGCTCGCGCGCGCCAATGCCACCATGATCAACTCCGTCCTGTTCGGCGCACTGGCCGGGTCTGGCGCGCTGCCGTTGCCGCGCGAGGCCTGCGAACGGGCCATTCGCAACACGGGCAAAGGCGCGGAGGCGAGCTTGCGCGGCTTTGCGGCCGGTTACGAGCGCGCCAGCGGTGGGCAGGGTGTTGCCGCATTGCCGGCACGGACAGTCGATGATGCGAGCCCGGTCGAACGCGTGCACAAGACGTTTCCACCCGAGACTTTCGAGGTGCTCGACGCCGGCGTTGCGCGTCTGACCGATTACCAGGACGGCGCGTATGCCGAGCTCTACCTGAAGCGGCTGGAGCCGATCCTGGCGCTCGACCGCGAAGCCGGCGGCGCGGCCGGCGGCTACAAGCTCACGCGCGAGACTGGCCGCCGCCTCGCGGTGTGGATGAGCTTCGAGGACCTGATCCGGGTGGCCGACCTGAAGACACGCAAGAGCCGTTTCGAGCGCGTGCGCAGGGAAGTCGGCGCCGGCCCGGACGATATCGTGGTGGTGACCGAGTACCTGAAACCGGGCCTCGACGAGGTCTGCTCGCTGCTGCCGAAAGGCGCCGCGCAGCGCCTGCGCCAGTGGGCCGTCAAGCATGGCAAGGAAAAAACTCTGTCCAGGCCGCTGCACTGGAAGACCAGCACGCTGACCGGATTCCTGTTGCTGCGCGCGGTGAGCTGGTTGCGGCCATGGCGCCGCGGCACGTCCGGCTACCAGAGCGAACATGCGCGCATCGAGCGCTGGCTGGGCGCGATCAAGCGACTCGGCTTCGCGGTGCAGGATCTCGCCCTGGCAATGGAAATCGCCGAATGCGCGCGCCTGGTGAAAGGCTACGGCGAGACGCACCGCAACGGCGTCAGGCAGTTCGAGAAGATATTCGACACCATCATCGAAAGCGGCACCGAATCGGATCCGAAGAAACTGACCGCGGCGATCGAGCGAGCGCGCAAGGCGGCGCTGGCCGACCCGGACGCGCCGCCGCCCAAGGCATCGATGAGCTCCGACCCGGGCAAGAAGATGTTCTGGGCGCCGCGGGTAAGCAAGGACAAGAGTACGGAAACGAGCGCCGTAAAGGCATAAGCAGCTTGCCCAAGCCAATTTACATCATGGCTTTGCAGCCGGTCTTGGCAATAGAATCGAATTCAGATAAATGGAGGCGGTATGAACAGCATCAGTGATTTCATGACGAACAATCATCGCGAATGCGACAATCTGTTTGCGGTAGCCGAGGAAAGCGTCGGCAACGGAAAATGGCCGAAGGCGCAAACGGAATTCGACGCGTTCCGCGGCGAGATGGAGCGCCACCTCGGCATGGAGGAAGAAGTTTTTTTCCCCGCGTTCGATGCCAAGACCGGAATGCAAGGCGGGCCGACGCACGTGATGCGCCTCGAGCATGACCAGATGCGCAAACTCATTGCCGAGATGGCGAACACGGTCGCGGCCAAGGATGCGGACGGCTACCTGGGCGCCGCGGAAACGCTGATGGTCCTTATGCAGCAGCACAACATGAAGGAAGAGCAAATGCTCTACCGCATGATGGACCAGACCTTCGGGTCCGAAGCGGGAACCATGATCGAACGCGCGCACGCGCCAACGAACTAGCCGGCAAGTGGTGGGGCATGACCCCATCGCCAGGATTTCACCGAGGGCTCGACAACACGATGCAGCAGGACGGTCTCGATTTCAAACAGGCGCCCCCGATCACGGTGCCTTTCCGCTTTTTCCTGACCGCGCCGCTGTTCGGCGTGCTCGCTGCGCTCGCCATGCTGTGGTACGGCCCGGACCTGTTCGTCTCGCGCTGGTCGCCGGCCACGCTGGCCGTCGTCCACCTGCTCACGCTCGGCTCAATGACCATGGTAATGGCCGGCGCGATGACCCAGATGCTGCCGGTGCTGGCCGGCGCCCCCGTGGCCCGGCCCAGGACGGTGGCGGCCATCGTGCACTCGACGCTGGTAATGGGCACCCTGATGATGGCCGCCGGTTTCCTGTTCGCGCAACCGCTGTTGCTGAAAACCGCACTCTGGCTGCTTGGCGCGGGTCTGTCGATCTTCCTGGCCGCCACGCTCTCGATCGTCACCCGCACGCGCAACCCCACCCCCACCGTATTCGCGGTGGGGTTGTCGGCCGCGGCACTGGCTGTCACGCTCGTGCTCGGGCTGACGCTGCTCGCCAGCCGCGCCTGGGGCTTTGCCTTGCCCAATGCCGCCCTGCGCGACCTGCATCCGGCCTGGGCACTGA
>JBAQKU010000733.1:0-3929 GCA_049301315.1 Telluria sp. | reverse complement strand
CGCCGGCAAGCAGCCGGTCACGCTGCTTGCCGGCGGCAGCTATTTCCACCATGGCGACTCGTTCGCGATGATGCGCGGCGGCCACCTGGACATTTGCGTGCTGGGCGCCTTCCAGGTCTCGCGCAAGGGCGACCTGGCCAACTGGCATACCGGGGCCAAGGGTGCAATTCCCGCAGTGGGCGGGGCGATGGACCTGGCGATCGGCGCCAAGCAGGTGTTCGTGATGATGGAGCACCAGACTCGCCAGGGCGAAAGCAAGATCGTCGAGGAATGCAGCTATCCATTGACCGGCGTTGCCTGCGTGTCGCGCATCTACACCGACCTGGCCGTGATCGACGTGACCGCGCAGGGCCTTGTGGTGCGCGAAATGGTAGAGGGACTCGGTTTCGACGAACTCGTCGGCATCAGCGGCCTTGCGCTGCGAAAGGGACAAGCATGACCGAAGCATTTATCTGCGATGCGATCCGCACTCCGATCGGACGCTACGGCGGCGCACTGAAGGACATGCGCGCCGACGACCTGGGCGCGGTGCCGCTGCGCGCGCTGATGGCGCGCAACCCCGGGGTGGACTGGGACGCGGTGCAGGAGGTGATCTACGGCTGCGCCAACCAGGCCGGCGAGGACAACCGCAACGTCGCCCGCATGGCGGCGCTGCTGGCCGGCCTGCCGCCCTCGATCGGCGCCACCACCATGAACCGGCTGTGCGGCTCCGGCATGGATGCCGTCGGCACCGCGGCGCGCGCGATCAAGTCCGGCGAAGCCGGGCTGATGATCGCCGGCGGCGTCGAATCGATGACGCGCGCGCCATTCGTGATGGGCAAGGCGGACAGCGCGTTCGCGCGCCAGGCGTCGCTGCAGGACACCACCATCGGCTGGCGCTTCGTCAATCCGCTGATGAAGCAGATGTACGGGGTCGACTCGATGCCGGAAACGGCGGAGAACGTCGCCACCGACTACAACATCAGCCGCGCCGACCAGGACCTGTTCGCGCAGCGCAGCCAGGCCAAGGCGGCGAAGGCCCAGAAGGACGGCAGCTACGACATAGAGATCACGCCGGTCCCGATCGCGCAGAAGAAAGGCGACGCGCTGCTGTTCGCGCGCGACGAGCACCCGCGCGAGAGCACCCTCGATACCCTGGCCAGGCTCAAGCCGGTGGTGCGTGCCGACGGCACCATCACCGCCGGCAATGCCTCGGGCGTGAATGACGGCGCCTGCGCGCTGCTGTTGGCCAGCGCTGCCGAAGCCGACCGCCATCAACTGGCGCTGCGCGCGCGCGTGGTCGGAATGGCTTCGGCAGGCGTGGCGCCGCGCGTGATGGGCATCGGCCCGGCGCCCGCGGTCCGGAAGCTGCTGCGCCAGACCGGCCTGTCGCTCGTCCAGATGGACGTGATCGAGCTAAATGAGGCATTCGCGGCGCAGGCGCTGGCGGTACTGCGCATGCTTGGCCTTCCCGACGACGACCCGCGCGTGAATGCCTATGGCGGCGCGATCGCGCTCGGCCACCCGCTCGGCATGAGCGGCGCACGCCTGGTCACCACCGCGATGGTCCAGCTCGAGCGCAGCGGCGGGCGCTATGCGCTGTGCACGATGTGCATCGGCGTCGGCCAGGGCATCGCCATCATCATCGAACGGGTATAAGGAGCCCCATACCCATCGGGTATGCAATCGATACCGCATCAGTATTAGACGCTGGCGCATGGCTTCATTACCATGAATTTGCAAGCGACATAACAGCAGCCAGGCGTACCGCGCAGGCTGCAAAACAAACCGGAGACAAAATGAAAACCACCCTCACCAGCGGCGCGCTCGGCGCCATGCTGTTCGCCTCGACCTGCGCCTTCGCCCAGAACACCCCGGTCAAGGTCGGCCTGATGCTGCCGGCCACCGGCACCTTCGCCAACCTTGGCAGCATGATCGAGAACGGCTTCAAACTGTACGTCGCCGAACAGGGCGGCAAGCTGGCCGGCCGCGAGATCGTCTACGCCAAGGTTGACGATGAATCCGATCCGTCCAAGGCCGTCGACAATGTCAACAAGCTGATCAAGCGCGACCAGGTCGACGTACTGGTCGGCACCGTCCACTCGGGCGTGGCGCTGACGATGGCCAAGGTGGCCAAGGAATCCGGAACGCTGCTGATCGTGCCGAACGCCGGCGCCAACGCCATCACCGGCCCGATGTGCGCCAAGAATATCTTCCGCAGCTCGTTCTCGAGCTGGCAGTCGGGTTACGCCATGGGCCAGGTCGCGGCCGAACGCGGCCACAAAAACATCGTCACCATCACCTGGAACTACGCCTTCGGCAACGAGTCCGTCCAGGCGTTCAAGGAAGGCTTTGAAAAAGGCGGCGGCCACGTCGCCGACAGCCTGACGCTGCCCTTCCCGAACGTCGAGTTCCAGGCGCTGCTGACCCAGATCGCGGCCAAGAAGCCGGACGCCGTGTACGCCTTCTTCGCCGGCGGCGGCGCGGTCAAGTTCGTCAAGGACTACGCCGCGGCGGGCCTGAACAAGTCGATGCCGCTGTACGGCCCGGGCTTCCTGACCGACGGCACGCTCGACGCCCAGGGCGCTGCGGCCCAGGGCATGCTGACCACGCTGCACTATGCGGACAACCTCAACACCGCGCGCGACAACAGCTTCCGCCAGGCCTTCCGCAAGGCCTACAACGCAACCGCCGACGTCTACGCGGTGCAGGGCTACGACGCGGCCCAGATGCTCGATGCCGGCCTGAAGGCGGCCGCCGGCGACATCAAGAACAAGCACAAGGTCATCGCCGGCATGGAAGCGGCCGTCATCGACAGCCCGCGCGGCAAGTTCAGCATGTCGAAGGCGCACAACCCGGTGCAGGACCTGTACCTGCGTGAAGTGAAGGGCGCCGACAATATCTTCAAGGCCGTGGCGATCAAGGGCCTGTCCGATCCGGCCAAAGGCTGCCGCATGTAAGCAGGCTCGGCTGGGCGGCATCGAACGCGGCGCCACCGGGCCTCGCGCGGGGCGCGCTCGCGCCGGCGCCCCGCAATCCTTCACGACTGGATCCATCATGGACTTTCCCACCTTCCTCGCACAGTGTCTTAACGCCGTGCAGTACGGCCTGCTGCTGTTCCTCGTCGCCAGCGGCCTGACGCTCATCTTCGGCATCATGGGCGTGATCAATCTCGCCCACGGCAGCTTCTACATGATCGGCGCCTACCTGGCCTGGGCCCTGTCTTCCTTGTTCGGCGGCCACTTCATGCTCCAGCTGCTGGCCGGCATGGCGCTGGCCGCGCTGCTCGGCTTCGTCCTCGAATGGCTGTTCTTCAGCTACCTGTACCAGCGCGACCACCTGCAGCAGGTGCTGATGACCTACGCGCTGATCCTGGTGGCCGAGGAAGTGCGCAGCATCGTGGCCGGCAACGAGGTGCACGGTGTGCAGGTTCCCGGCTGGCTGTCCGGCAGCATCGACCTTGGCCTGATGAGCTACCCGGTCTACAACCTGTTCGCCTGCGCGGCCTGCCTGCTGGTGGCGCTTGGCCTGTACCTGGTGGTAAACAAGACGCGGCTGGGCATGATGATCCGCGCCGGCGCCAGCAATCGCGACATGGTGCGCAGCCTCGGCGTCAACGTCACCATCTTGTACCGCATCGTGTTCGCGGCCGGCGTTGCGCTGGCCGCGCTGGCCGGCATGATCGCCGCGCCGATGTCCTCGGTCTATCCGGGCATGGGCGGCGGCATCCTGATCATCTGCTTCGTGGTCGTGGTGATCGGCGGGATCGGCTCGATCTCGGGCGCGCTGCTTGCCTCGCTGCTGGTCGGCCTGGTGGACACCTTCGGCAAAGTCTTCTTCTCGCAGCTCAGCGGCCTGTCGGTGTACCTGCTGATGGCGTTGATCCTGGTCTGGCGTCCGCAAGGCCTGGTAAGCAAAGGATATTGATCATGACAAGCACAAGCGACATC
>JBAQKU010000732.1:0-4336 GCA_049301315.1 Telluria sp. | reverse complement strand
CGTCTTCACCGGACAGCGCGGCCAGCAATTCCTGCTGGCCGTTGCCCGACACGCCGGCCAGGCCGACGATCTCGCCGGCGTGCAGGTCGAAGCAGATGTCCTTGAGCTCGACCGCGAAGGGGTGGCTCTTGGACAGGCACAGGTTCTTCACGGACAGCATTTTCTCGCCGGGAGCGCGCTCGACGCGGGTGATCGTCGGCGGCGCCGCACCGATCATCATGTGCGACAGGCTGGCCGCCGTTTCCTGGGTCGGGTCGCACACCCCGGTGTTCTTGCCGGCCCGCACCACCGTGCAGGTGTGGCACAGCGAGCGGATCTCGTCGAGCTTGTGACTGATGTAAAGGATGCTGCAGCCCTCGGCGGCCAGCTGGCGCAAGGTGTCGAACAGCTTCTCGACCGCGGCCGGGGTCAGCACCGAGGTCGGCTCGTCGAGGATCAGCAGCTGCGGCTTGGCCAGCAGCGCGCGCACGATTTCAACGCGCTGGCATTCGCCCACCGACAGGGTATGCACGTGGCGCTGCGGTTCGAGCTCGAGGCCGTACTGGCGCGCGGTCGCTTCGATGCGGCGTTCGAGCTCGTCGAGCCTGGTGTCGGACGGCAGGCCGAGCGCGATGTTTTCGGCCACGGTGAGCGTGTCGAACAGGGAAAAATGCTGGAACACCATCGCGATACCGAGTTCGCGCGCCACCGCCGGGTTGGCAATATGCACTTCCTTGCCATTCCAGAGCACGCGCCCCGAATCGGGCTTGACCGCGCCGTAGATGATCTTCATCAGGGTCGACTTGCCGGCCCCGTTTTCGCCCAGCACGGCGTGGATCTGGCCCGCTTCGACCGTCAGGTTGATGCCATCGTTGGCGATGACCGACGGATAGCGCTTGGTGATCGAATGCAATTCTAAGCGTGTCGTCATTGTTCGTTTTGCTCGTCGTGTTTCCAGTGGATTGACCGTGGTCCGGTGAGGCAGCGAGTGGCGTATCGTATCGGCATACTGCATATTTATCTGCAATGCTCTTTGTGGCAGCGCAACAATTCCGGCAAATAAACAACACGAATGCAACATATTTAACGCTGAACGTAACATGAGGGATGTGACGACGCCCGGCAGGGGCTCCGGCATGCGATGATTATACGCAGTCTCATATAACCGGTATTGGAATTTTCCGCAGCACCAGCGACCCGCCTCTCGCATGATGAACTGGCAAGCCTGGCCGGTGAGGCAATGCATTGCCAGCGCCCGGCGTCAAAATTTTCTTTCAGCAACTAAAAATCAGGAGTACAAATGCATCAACCGAAGACACGTCTTGTGCCGCATCTTTGCCTGGCCGCCATCCTCGGCATCAGCGCCGGCGCCCAGGCTGCCGACTGGAGCGACACATCGATCAGCTGGAGGGCCGGCAACAAGTTCGCCGAGCCGTTCAACCCGCAAGACGTGAAAAAGAACATTTTCGCCCTGACCCACGTCAGCGGCTACAAGTACGGCAGCAATTTCTTCAATGTCGACCTGCTGCAGTCCGACAGCCGCGATCCGGGCTCGCTGACCCAGCGCTCCGGTGCGCAAGAAGCCTATGTGGTGTATCGCCACACGCTCGACATCGGCAAGCTGCGCGGTGCCGACATCAAGTTCGGGCCGGTGCGCGGCGTGGGCGCGACCTTCGGTTTCGACTGGAACGCCAAGAACGACGTCGGCTACAACTCGCGCAAGCGCATGCTGGTGGCCGGTCCCACCCTGATGTGGGACGTGCCGGGCTTCCTCAACACCAGCCTGCTGGTGCTGCGCGAGAGCAACGCCCCGAGCGGCGCATTCCCACCGATTTCGCAAGTGAGCGGCCGCTACACCTACGACACGCACCCGATGCTGACCGCATCGTGGGGCATTCCCGTGGCGACGCTGGTGTCGTTCGAAGGTTACGCCAACTGGATCGCCTCCAAGGGCAAGGATGAAGTGGGCAACCAGACCGGCGTGGAAACGAACATCGACATGCAAGTCATGTTCGACGCCGGCGCCGCGATGGGCCACAAGAAGAATGTGTTCCGCGTCGGCCTCGAGTACCAGTACTGGAACAACAAGTTCGGCAACACCTCGGGCACCACCGGCGGCAAGGGCTTCCGCGCCAAGACCCCGATGATCCGCGCCGAATACCACTTCTAAGGTTTTCCGCCTAATGCGCCAAGCGGGCGGCGCATTAAAGGGTCAGGGTTCTTTCGTCGGCTTCTTGACGAACAGGCCCTGACCCTTTTTAATACCGGCAACTAAAAATCGCGGTTGAACAGCACACCCTCCTCGGTGCGCGCCACGCCCGCGCGCGTGAGCGCATGCGCGGCCCACTGCGCCAGTTCGCCCGGCCCCTGGTGCAGGAAACGCCGGTTGGCCCGCACCACCACCGGTATCGTTTCAAGCAACGCGCCCAGCTCACCCATCGCAACGCTGCGCCGCTCCAGCAGCAGGAACTTGAGCAGCACCTTGACCGCGTTTTGCGCATTGCGCACCGGGTCGGCGGCCAGGTAGTCGAGCCGCGCGTTCGCACGCGCCAGCGCACCCTTCGCGTCCACAAAGGGCGCTCCGTGGCCCGGTATCACCAGCCGCACGTCGAGCCCCTCGATCAGCGCCAGTGTCTCGCGCGCCTCGGCAAAACCCGATTCTCCGTCGAGCTCGGGGAAGATCACGCCGAAACCGTTTTCCCACAGCGCGTCGGCCGAGATGACGATCCCGTGCCGCTCGCAATACAGGATCAGCGAATGCGGATCGTGCCCCGGCGCCCCCAGCGCCTGCCATTGCAGGTCGCCCAGCGCCAGCACATCCCCCGGCGCGAGCGTGGCGTCGAACCCGAAGCGCGCGCATTGCTGGCCGCAGGCCTTGTAGCTGAGCGCCTCCTGGTCCCAGGCGCGCACCTTGGCCGCTTCGGCCACCGGAATGGCGGTATGGCAGCCGTAATGCGCCTGCAAGGCGGCATTCCCGCCGCAGTGGTCCGAATGAAGATGGGTATTGAGCAGCCGGTCCAGCCGGCGCTCGCCCAGTGCATGACGCACCAGCGCCAGCGTCTGCTGCGCATGCGTGAGGTAGCCGCTGTCGACCAGCGCGGTCTGGTCGCGCCCGATGAACAGGATATTGTTGGACGAGAGCCAGCCGCGCTCGAAGATGCGCATCGAGGCCGGCAGCAGGTCGGCCACGGCGTTCACCGCTTCATCTGGAACGCCAGCGAGATCTTGGCGAACTCCACCAGCACCTCCTGCGAGCCGCCGTTGAAGGTGGTGAAGGAATTCCCGGTCCGCACCACCATACGCGGCGGGAACAGCCACGACGCGTAGGGAATGCCGATCATCTTGGCGCCGCGTACGTCGCGCCATTCGACCTGCTTGTCGTACAGCCAGGTCTGGCGAATGCCGTGCGCGTCGATGGTCGTTTCCGCGCGCAGGAACCAGTAATAACTCACGCACAGCATGCCGGCCGCCGCCAGCAGCAAGGCCTTCACGCCGAAGCCGAACTGCAGCAGAGGGAAACGCAGCACGATGCTGGTCCCATACGCGAGCAAGGCGAGTGTGACGATGCTGGCGAACAGCTTGAAGCCGCGCCCGTAGGCCGGGCCGGTCACGCTTGTCTGGGGCTGGTAGAACTGCATGCTATTTGAACTCCAGTTGCTGTTCGCGGCGCCGGATCTCGGCCCACACGGCGCGCTTGTCGTCCTCGCTGGCGCTGCTCCAGCTGGTGATTTCGTCGATCGTGCGCAGGCAGCCGCGGCACAAGCCGGTGTCGGGCGCCATCTCGCACAGGCTGATGCAGGGCGACGGCAGCGGCGTTTGCAGTTCCTCGTTCATGCTGCGGTCTGCGCGATTTTCTGCGCCAGCTTCGCCTCGAACCTGGCCGGATCGATCACGCAGCGTTCGTGCGTGCCCTCGCAGATGCGCTCGAGCTCATCCCACGCTTCGACCTTGAAGCGCACGCGCCGCCCTTCGACTTCGATCACTTCGCCCTTGACGCGCAAGGTCATGCCGGGCGGGGTCGGCGCGAGATGGGTAAAGCTGACCATCGTGCCCAGGCTTTGCTCGCGCGGCCAGTCGATGTACGGCATCATCCCCTGCACGCAGGCCAGCTCCATCAGGCCGACCATGTAGCCGGTGGCGAGCACGTCGGGCATGTCGCGGCAGAACGCGGTATCGTGGAACAGTTGCGGCACCGTGGCGCGCGCGGGAACCGTGTAGCTCCATTCGAAGCGTATTCCAGGCTGAAATTCAGGACTCATTGCGGATATCTCAAAAGCGGGAGCGACGCCCATTACCGCCCATTATGCCTTGAATGTGCCATGGGACGGAACCGTTCCCAGCCTGCCTCCCTGCAATC
>JBAQKU010000731.1:0-2692 GCA_049301315.1 Telluria sp. | reverse complement strand
GACGTCTCGTACTGGAACCGGTATGTCTCGGTGACCCAGATGGGCGGGCAGGGCGAGTTTTCCGATCCGCGCATCGGGGTCAACGTGAAAAACGGTACCGCCGACCTGGTAAGCAGCAAGCTGCCCGCCCTGCGCGCCTACCAGCTGTCGCTGGCGGCGCCGACGCCGCCTGCGGGCAGTTTCGATGCGGCCGCCGCCAGCCGCGGCAAGCTGCTGTTCGCCAACAAGGGCCAGTGCATCACATGCCACAGCGGCGATGCCTTCACCGACGCCAACTTCAGGCTGCATCCGGTGGCCGAGACGGTAGGCGAGCCCGAAGCGCCGGGCGTGCCAAGTTATGCCGCGCGCAGCGCGACCAAGCAGTACCGCACCGCACCCTTGCGCGGTGTGTGGCAGCACGCGCCGTATTTCCACAACGGGAAAGCGGCCACGCTGCAAGACGTGGTCACGACCTACAACACGCGCAAGTCGCTGGGACTGAGCCCGGCGGAAGTGAGCGATTTGGCCGAGTACCTGAAGTCCCTGTAACAATTCGCATAGGGAAAAAGAAATGCCGTTCAGCTCGCGCCGGACGGCATTTTTTTGTGTTGCTGCCGGCGCGCGGCGCAAACCGGCTTGCTAGTGCTAGCCCCGATGCGGGCAGTTCGTCTTGATGCAATTGCCGTAAATCGCCAGCGCATGTTCCGCAATGTGAAAACCGCGCTCCAGGGCGACCTTATGCTGGCGCGCCTCGATTTGCTCGTCGAAGAATTCCTCCACGCGCCCGCAGTCCAGGCACACCAGATGGTCATGGTGCGAGCCCTCGTTAAGCTCGAAGATCGCCTTGCCGGTCTCGAAATGATTACGGTTGAGCAGGCCGGCCTGCTCGAACTGGGTCAGCACCCTGTACACTGTGGCAAGGCCGACATCCATATTTTCCGTCAGCAGGATCTTGTAGACGTCTTCAGCGGTCAAGTGGCGCACCTCGCTGTTCTGGAAAATCTCGAGGATTTTCAGACGGGGAAGCGTCGCTTTCAGGCCGCTTGCTTTCAGGTCGCTTGGATTGTTGCTCATGATTGTTACTCGTATATTGGCGCAGTGCTTTATCATATAGCGTTTTACACGGAAGCGCCTAGCCTTCCCTCCATCGATTTGAGGTCACTTATGCGCGTCAAGAAAGTTGTGTTGCCCAATTTCAATTACCGGGCGCCGCTGTTGGCAGGCCTGGCCTGTGTGGCCCTGACCTTGTCCGGCTGCGCCGCCTGGCGCAACAGCACGGCGCCGGTGGCGCAGGTAAGTACGGCGCCGGCGGCGCTCGCGGCAGATGCCGACAAAACGGCCGCCGCCGCGAACGCGGGTGCACAGACGACGACCGCGACCAAGCTGCAGAAGTTCCTGTGGGTATTTTCGCCCTACCGCCCGGACATTCAGCAAGGTAACTTCATTTCCCAGGAGATGCTGGCCCAGCTGAAAGTCGGCCAGACCCGCGACCAGGTCAAGTTCATCCTCGGCACCCCGCTGCTGACCGATATCTTCCATGCCGAGCGCTGGGACTACCCGTTCCGCCTCGAGCGCGGCAACGGCGAGCTCACCACCAGCCGGGTGACGGTGTACTTCAAGGACGACAAGGTGGTCAAATTTGACGGTGGCAACCTGCCGACCGAAAGGGAGTACATCGCCCGCATCGCAGGCCCGGCGCGCGCCGCGGCCAAGGAAGGCCCAAAGAAAGAAGAAGCCGGCTCCGCCAGCATCCAGATCAACAAGTAAATACAGGTCGTTCCATGAATCAATTGAACATCGCGGTGGCCGGCGCCAGTGGGCGCATGGGCCGTATGCTGGTCGAGGCGATTGCCGCGGCGCCCGATACGGTGTTGGCAGGTGCGCTCGACGTGGCCGGTTCGCCCAGCGTGGGCACCGATGCGGGCGGGTTTTCGGGCCAGTTGGCCGGCGTCGCGATCCAGTCCGAACTGAGCAAGGGCTTGGCGGACGCCCAGTTCCTGATCGATTTCACCCGTCCTGAAGGTACGCTCAAGCACCTCGAGTACTGCGCCGCGCATGGCATCAAGATGATTATCGGCACCACCGGCTTCGACGACGCCGGCAAGGCGGCGATCAAGGCCGCGGCCGAGAAGACCGCGATCGTGTTCGCGCCGAACATGAGCGTGGGCGTGAACGTCACGCTCAAGCTGCTTGAAATGGCCGCAAAAAGCCTGTCCGAAGGCTACGACATCGAAATCGTGGAAGCGCACCACCGCCACAAGGTCGATGCGCCGTCCGGCACCGCGCTCAAGATGGGCGAAGTGATCGCCGACGCGCTCGGGCGCGACCTCAAGCAATGCGCCGTGTACGGGCGCGAAGGCGTGACCGGCGAGCGCGACCCCTCGACGATCGGTTTTGCCACCATCCGCGGCGGCGATATCGTGGGCGACCATACGGTCCTGTTCGCCGGCATCGGCGAGCGCATCGAGATCAGCCACAAGTCGAGCAGCCGCGTGACCTACGCCCACGGCGCCCTGCGCGCCGCGCGCTTCCTGGCCGACAAGTCCTGTGGCCTGTTCGACATGCAGGACGTGCTGGCGCTCAAGGGCTAGCAGCTTGTCGGACTTTACGCTGGAAAACAGTGGCTCCGTTGGGTAAAATGTTGATGAGCACAACGAGACGAACGGGGTAGGAATGCGCGGCTTCATTACAGTAGATCGTCAGACGGATTACC
>JBAQKU010000730.1:0-1996 GCA_049301315.1 Telluria sp. | reverse complement strand
CCACGGCGCAGCGATGGCGGCGCCCGGTGCGCGCGCGTGGCGCGGCCCGCCGAGGGCGGCATAGGCGTCGTTGAAAATGACGACCGGCTCGCAGCCCCACGCCAGCAGCATCGGCAGCGGGCAATTGAGAACGATGTCGACGGTCAGGCGCAGGCAAGGCGGCCAATGGGAGCGCGCGCCCAAGGCGGTTTTCGACCAGTCGAAGGGATCGGGCGGCTCAGTGGAATGCCCGGGCGGGAGCGCAAGCGCCTGTTCCATTTGTAAACCTGTTGTGGGATTCGGAAAGTTCAAGCGATCGTACACTAAAGCGGCGCGAAAGGCGCGGCACGCTTGGCGGCAGGGGCCGGGCAGCGGGCGGCGCAACGGCCGCGGGCAGGTGTGAATCGTCGGAACTACGCAAATAAGCCCTGCACTTGACGAAGAACGTCAGGCTCAAGCTGTTGGGATTGCCTGGCCAAGTTCAATTGCTTTGCCGCTGTCGCTACTTCAAGCGTTCCCGGTTCAAGCTCGTACGCACCTCTTTTCGACATCCATTCGAGAACGTCAATAAGGTGCCACAACGCTGAACTACCCTCATGTACCGGAGCAGGAAAGCTCATGAAATTGGTCACTGCCAGCTTACGCATGTTTTGGCGCGTTACCCCAACGAGGTCGGCAATGTCCGTGAGGCCCACCAGGTCCGGACCGGCTTCAATGAGCCTGGCTGAGGGAATGGCACGCTTGACGTCGGCAATAGCGCTAGTGAGGGCCGAAAATGCGCTCTTGGCATCGCGTGTAAATTCAAGCGCAAGACGCCCTGGCTGCCCGATGCCGACCAAGGCATCATCACAACCGGCTTCACCCAGCCGCTCGACCAGTTCATCAGGATTCGCATCCTTGTTGAACAATTGGTAACTGAGTTTGAACGTAAATTCCATCGTTACTCCTTGGTGGAGTCAGCATCTTGCTTCTTATGCGTGGTGCAATTATCAACCACACGCTTGAGGGCCCTGGCATGGTTGCCAGGATTTTTCGGAGTGCTCCACACCGACGTGATGCAGAAATGGCCGCAGCGACATTGCTCGTCGCTGTAGGGGCAATAAATTTTCCCCCAAGCATGGCTGCCGCCAACTTCGATGCGCCAGCCGTTCTCTTCTGCATATTTGAGGGTATTCTCCACCTCCTTCTTGGGGTGGGAAGCGCGAGCCATCTTCATCTCCGATTCTAGTAGTGTAGGGATAGGTTGTCAAGTGACAACCGCGACTTGAACATTGATACGGCGCTTGCTGCACCCGGCAACTGACTGGACGACCAATGTGCATTGCCCGTCGCAAGCCCCTGGGGCTGCTTTCAGTATGCCAGCGCCTCGATGGGCCAGGTCTGGCTGTACTCAATGTTGTCGACGCGCTCGGCGCCAGCCAGGTGCATCTTGAAACCGGCCGCAAACGACAGCCGCACATTGCGGTTCGTCCCCTCGAAAATCGGCGGGAAGCCCTTGATTGGAAAGGTCTTGCATCATCTGACGATGAAACCGCGGGCAAAAAAAACCCGCTCTGTAGAGCGGGCGGAATCTATTTCCTTGATGGAATAGAGGAGACAGATGCAATAATGCCGCTCAGCAACAAATTCGTCCAGTTCATTTTAATGATGTCCGTTATCACCATTGCTTATTTCAGGCCTGGCTCACTGTGAAAATGAACACATTTCACGGCAACCGTTTCGTTTTTTTGACACTTTCGCGCGATTTTTTTGCAAAATAATGACGCTTGGCCCGCTCAGGTCGTGCTCCGCTTTGTTCGGGCAAGAAAATGTTTTACGATAGCAAGCATGCGTATTTCCTTACTCCCGATCCTGGCGGTGGCGGGCACGACCGTTTTACCTGCCTGCGTTGCAATAAGCTCGAGCCAGCCTCAGCTGCCCCTGATCGATCTCACGCTCGAACAGCTGTCTTCGATCGTAGTAACGTCACTGCAACGCCCGCGCGTGCAGGACGTGCTGCCGCAGCTGGCGCTGGCCG
>JBAQKU010000729.1:0-2772 GCA_049301315.1 Telluria sp. | reverse complement strand
CCGGTGACCCTGGTCGGCGCCATCGACGCCGCTCCCGGCCTGCGCCTGGTCGATGCAGCCGGCGCCGCGCTCGCGCTCGAGCTGGCCGGCTTCGACCATTTCACCAGCTAGATTTCACCAGCTAGTTCACCGTGCGGGCGTCCGCCGCGCCTGCCTGGAAAGGCAGGTGCGGATCGTCCCCGGGGCGGTTCACCAGCCAGTAGTGGTGGAATGCCATCCGGATGTTTTCCCTGAGTTGGGCGTCGTCCCAGGGCTTGGTGTAGAAGCGGTAGATCGCGCCGCGGTTGATCGAGTCGAGCACCGCTTCCAGCCCGGTGTAGCCGGACAGGATGATGCGTATCGTATCGGGATACATTTCCTTGACCTTGCTGAGGAATTCGGTGCCGCTCATGTTCGGCATGCGCTGGTCGCACACGATCACGTGCACCCGGTGCAGCGCGAGCAGCTCGAAGCCTTCGGCCGGGGTGACCGCGGTCAGGATCCGGTAATTATCGCGCCGCAGCAGGCGGTGCAGCGAGGACAGCACGTTGACGTCGTCGTCGAGCAGCAGCAGGGTCTGGCGGTTCTCGTCGTCGTCGGCAGGTTCCGTGCGCAGCGAGCGGTTCTCGATCACCAGCGCGCCCAGTTCGGCGCTCGGCAGGGCGCGGCTGAAATGAAAGCCCTGGATCTCGTCGCAGCGGTGGCGCCGCAGGAAAGTGAGCTGGGCGTGCGACTCCACGCCTTCGGCGACGACGCGCATGTGCAGGCTGTGCGCCATGCTGATGATGGCCAGCGCGATGGCCGCGTCGTCCGGGTTGGTGGTAACGTCGCGCACGAAGGCGATGTCGATCTTGAGCTTGTCGATCGGGAAGCGCTTGAGGTAGGCCAGGCTCGAATAGCCGGTGCCGAAATCGTCGATCGAGATCGTGATGCCGAGCGCCTTCAGGCTGGCCAGCAGCGCCACGGTGTGGGAGACGTTGGACATGAGCGAGCCTTCGGTCAACTCCAGCTCGAGCAGGCCGGGGTCGATCTTGTGGCGCGCCAGCGCAGCCTTGATCTGGCCTTCCAGGTCGCCTTCCACGAACTGCCGGCTCGATACATTGACCGCGACCCGCACTTCCCCGACCTCGCTGGCGCACCACTGTGCGACCTGGCGGCAGGCAGTGTCGATGACCCACTCCCCGACCCGCACGATCAGGCCGGTTTCCTCCATCACCGGCACGAATTCGACCGGCAGCACCATGCCGTGGCCGGGCCGGTTCCAGCGCAGCAGCGCCTCGACCCCGCTGATGCGGCCCGTGTTCACGTTGACCTTGGGCTGGTAGTGCAGGAAGAATTCGTCGTTCTCGAGCGCGCGCCGCAGCGCCAGTTCGAGGTCGAGCCGGGCCAGCACCTTGACGTTCATGCCGACCGTGAAGAAGCGATAGCCGTCGCGCCCGGCATCCTTGGCGCGCTCCATCGCGGTGTCGGCGTATTTGATCAGGGTGGCCGGTTCGGCCGCGTCGTCCGGATACATGGCGATGCCGATGCTGGCCGTGAGCAGCGCCTGCTGCCCCTCCAGGTCGAACGGCGCGCGCAGCGCCTCGCGCACTTCGTTGGCCACGTTGATCGCGTCCTGCTGGTCGCGCGTATTGGTCAGGATCAGGGCGAATTCATCGCCGCCCAGGCGTCCCACCGTATCGCGCGTGCGCACGCAGCGCACCAGCCGGCTGCTGAACTGGCGCAGCAGATCGTCGCCCATCTGCGCGCCCAGCGAATCGTTGATCATCCGGAAGCGGTCGAGCGCGATGAACAGCACCACCACCCGCAACTGCCTGGCGCGCGCCTGTTGCAGCGCGTCGTGCAGGCTCTCGTAGAACAGGGTGCGGTTGGGCAGGCCGGTCAGGCTGTCGTAGCTGGCCATGTGGCGCAGCCGCTGCTGGGCCAGGCGCCGCTCGCTGATGTCGCGCGCCACCGCGATCAGCATGCGGGTGGCGCCGACCATGCGCACCTGCCAGTAGATTTCGACCGGCACCGCCTGCATTCCGGGGCGGGCAAGCTCGGCGCCGACCAGGTCTGGCTCGCGCGCGACATCGCGCGCGGGATCGGCCTGGCGTTCGAGCTGGGCGCGCGTGGCCAGCCCGAACACGGCCGGGTCCATGCGCAGCAGCTCTTCGCGCTGGTAGCCCAGCATGCGGCAGGCTCCGTCGTTGACGTCGAGCAGCGCCATGCTGCCGGCGTCGATCAGGAAAATGGCGTCGGCGGTAGCGTCCATCGCACTGCGAAAGCGCTGCAGCTCCGCGGTGCGCTCGCGCACGGTGCGTTCGAGCAGCTCCTCGTGCTGCTTCGACTCGCGGTGCAGCAGGCGCACTTCGAGCATGTTGCGGATGCGGGTCAGCACTTCGACCGGATCGAACGGCTTGCCGACGAAGTCGCGCGCGCCCGCCTCGAGCGCGGCCAATTTTTTGTCCGGCTCGGCCGTCACCACCAGCACCGGCAGGTAAGCCTCGGTTTCGAGCGGCTTGAGCGCTTCCATCACCTCGAAGCCGTTCATGCCCGGCATGTGCAGGTCGAGCACGATCAGGTCGTAGCGGTTGGCCCGGTGCAGCCCCGCCACCTGGCGCGGATCCATGCTGCTGCTCACGTTCCGGTAGCCGGTGCTGGTGAGCAGGTACTCGAGCAGGCGCACGTTCGCCTCGACATCGTCCACCACCAGTATCCTGGCCTGCAGTATGTCCTCGCGCGAAATCATGGCTGCCTCGCCTCGCCGGCTGCGCCGCGGCTTTCCACGTAGGCAAGCGTGCTGTTGATCGC
>JBAQKU010000728.1:0-12719 GCA_049301315.1 Telluria sp. | reverse complement strand
CGGCCTTGAAGGCGGCCCGGTTGGCCGGCTTGGTCAGCGACATGCACATCTTGTTGAAGCGGTATCCCAGTTGCGACCGCGTGTAGTCGAACACATAGGTTCCGGGTATGTCCCAATCGTGAGGCGTAGTGGCGCTCATTGTTACTCCTTGTGATGATAGTTCCGCCGGCAAGCATTCCAGCAACCGCCGGATGATTATGTTCGCTCGCGCCCTCGTATTCAATGGCAATGTCCTACTAGCAGATATACATAAATTGCAGATTCGCTTGCGTGGTGGTACGGTAGTGCGCGCATTCGGAGAAGATTGATGGAACTGAAACAACTGAGGTATTTCATCCACGTGGCAGAGCTTGGCAGCGTCACGCGCGCGGCCACCATCCTGTCGGTGCCGCAGCCGGCCATCAGCCGCGAGATCCGCCAGCTCGAGGTCGAGCTGCGCCAGACGCTGCTGGTGCGTACCGGACGCGGCGTGAGCACCACGGAGGCCGGCAAACTGCTGCTGGCGCATGCGCAGGGCATCCTGGAGCAGGTCGAGCGCGCGCGCGAGGAACTCGACGAGACCAAGGGCGCGGCGGTCGGCCAGATCGCGATCGGCATCACACCCAGTGTCGGCCTGTCGCTGACGGTGCCGCTGGTCGGCGCGTTCCGCGAGCGCTTTCCGAAGGCGCGCCTGAAAATCATCTCGGGCATGTCGGCCCATATCGTCGAATGGCTGTCCACCGGCCGGCTCGACGTGGGCCTGGTCTACAACCCGGTGCCGAATCCGGAGATCGAGACGGTCCCGCTGGTGGAAGACCAGTTGTACCTGATCGGGCCGGCCAGGCCGGGCGGACAGGAGGCGCAGCAGGGCATTCCGCTGGCCGAGCTGCCGAATTATCCCTTGATCATTCCGAGCCGCCCGCACTCGGTGCGCATGTATGTGGAAACCAGGATGGCGAACGAAGGCCTGAAGATGAACGTGGCGTGGGAAGTGGACGGCATTCCGTCGATCCTGGACATGGTGCGCCAGAATTTCGGCTATGCGGTGCTGCCGCTGCTGGCGCTGCGGGCCGACGCCAGGCATGAAACCTTGTCGGCCAACCCGATCGTGGCGCCCACCATGGCGACCATCCTGACCATTGCCACCTCGTCGCGGCGCCTGATGCCGCCGCTGGTGCGCGCAACCTGCGACCTGCTCAAGGAACTGGCCCCGACCTGTTTGCAGGCCACGCGCGACTAGGCGGACACGGCGCCGCGCGCGCGCCGGAACTGCAGCGGCGTCTCGCCCGCATGGTCGATGAAGAAGCGCGTGAAATAGGAAGGATCTTCAAAGCCGAGCGCATAGCCGACTTCCGCGATCGGCATCTCGGTATAGAGCAGGTTGCGCTTCGCTTCGAGCACCAGGCGCCGGTGGATCACCTGGATCGGCGACAGGTTGGCGAATTTCAGCGTCAGGCGGCGCAGGCTGCGCTCGGTCGCGGCCAGGCCCGCAGCGTAGGCCGACACCGGCCAGTGTTCGCGGAAATGGGCCTCGACCAGCTCGCGGAAGCGATGGTAGGCGTCCCCGCCCTTGGCATTGACGGCCAATACATTGCGCAGGTTCTGCTGCTCGAGCCGCGCGATCTGCGCGAACAGGATCAGCAGGTGCCCGGAGATGGTGGTGGTGCGCCCGACGCGCTCGAAAACGAATTCGTCGGCGATGGTCTGGAACGCGCTGGTGAGGCGCTCGGCCAGCGCCGCGCTGTCGTATTTTTCGATCACCAGCGTGTGGCGCAAGGCCGCGCCGATGGCCGCGTCGCCGGTCAGCAGCGCCAGGTCGGTCTTGAAGCTGTCGGCCATGGTCAGCACCATCCCCTGGGCCCCCGGGCGCCAGCGAAAGCCGTGCACCACCGAAGGCGGAATGCTGATCAGCACCGGTCCGTCGAGCAACAGCAGTTTCTCGTCCAGCACCACCTCGCCCCCGCCCTGCCACACCCAGACGATCTGGTGCAGGTCGTGGTGGCGGTGGGGACGGATGTCCCAATTATGAAACTGGTTGCGCGCGGCCAGCGACTCCACGTGCAGGAAGCGCAGTTCGTCCGCGCCATCGATCTGGCCATACAGCGAATACAGCGGAATGGTGGGCGCTTCCTGGTTTGGCATCGCGGGACCGGGTGGAAATGGAAAACACGATTTTCGCCCGGATGGCCGAAAAACACAATTGTTAGTCCCTTTTATCCCTTCGCCGGCGGCCCCGTTTATCCCATCATTGGCGCACTGTACTTAACAATCATTCAGGAGACATCAATGCACACGCAAGTTGCCATTCTGGGCGCGGGCCCGGCAGGACTTTTTCTTTCCCATCTGCTTCATCTGCAGGGCATCGACTCGATCGTCATCGAATCGCGCAGCCGCGAGTACGTGGAAGGCCGGCTGCGCGCCGGCGTGCTTGAAAAAGGCACGGTCGATGCGCTGGTCGAGAGCGGCGTGGGCGAACGCCTGCTGCGCGAGGGGCTCAGGCACAAGGGCATCAATTTCCGCTTCGGCGGCCGGACCGCGCCGCTCGACATCCGCGGCCTGTCCGGCGACAAGCACGTCACCGTGTACGGACAGCAGGAAGTGGTCAAGGACCTGATCGCGGCGCGCCTGGCCGCCGGCGGCAAGATCCTGTTCAATGTCGAGGCCAAGGAGATCATCGGCGTCGAGAGCGCGACCCCGAAGATCCGGATCGTGTCCGAGGGGGCCGAGCAGGAAATCAGCTGCGAGCTGGTGGCCGGCTGCGACGGCTTCCACGGCATTTCCCGGCCCAGCATTCCGGCCGACATCCTCAAGGTGTACGACCGCGTCTATCCGTTCTCGTGGCTCGGCATCCTGGCCGAGGCGCCGCCGATTACCGACGTGGTGACCAATGTGTACCACCAGGAACGCGGTTTCGCCCTGCTGAGCATGCGTTCGCGCTCGCTCAGCCGCCTCTACATCCAGGTGCCGAACGAAGAAAAGCTGGAGGACTGGCCGGACGAGCGCATCTGGGACGAGCTTGACCGCCGGCTCGAAGGCAAGGACGACCTGAAGCTGATTCGCGGACCGATCCTGCAGAAGGGCATCACGCCGATGCGCAGCTTCGTGGCCGAGCCGATGAGCTACCGGCGCCTGTTCCTGGCCGGCGACGCGGCCCACATCGTTCCGCCCACCGGCGCGAAGGGCATGAACATGGCGATTGCCGACATCCGCGTGCTGGCCCCGGCGATGACTGAATTCTTCAAGAACAAGTCGACCAGGCTGCTCGACGCCTACTCCGACACCTGCTTGCGGCGCGTGTGGAAGGTCGAGCGCTTCTCGTGGTCGGTGTGCTCGATGACGCACAACTTCCCGGAGGACACGCCATTCGACCGCCGCATGCGCAGCGCCACGCTCGACTACCTGACCAGTTCCGCGGCCAGCGGCCTGACCTTCGCCGAGAACTTCGTCGGCCTGCCGCTCGAGGAAAGCCTGCTGGGCGACGACGAGCGCGATGCGCGCATCACGATGCTCAAGGACCAGTAACCGCAGCCTGGAAAACAAACAGCCCCGGTGCGCGAGCACCGGGGCTGTTTGTTTGTGCCCGCGACTACAAAAACATCACGCCACGGCCACCAGCCGGTTCAGCTTTTCGCGGTCGGCCAGCAGCTCGCTGCTGGCCGAGTCATGCACGATGCGCCCGCGCTCGAGCACGATGGCGCGCTCGGTGAGCGACAGCGCCAGCCGCGCATGCTGCTCGACCACGATCACGGACAGTCCTTCATCCTTGATCAGGGCGCGAATCACCCGCATCAGCTCCTGCACGATGATCGGCGCCAGTCCTTCCATCGGCTCGTCGAGCAGCAGCAGGCTCGGGTTGGTCATCAGCGCGCGCGCGATCGCCAGCATCTGCTGTTCGCCGCCCGACAACTGATTGCCCATGTTGCTGCGGCGCTCCTTCAGGCGCGGGAATACCTGGTAGATGCGTTCCAGGTTCCATTTGCCGGGACGCGCCACCACCGTCAGGTGCTCTTCCACCGTCAGCGAGGGAAACATGCAGCGTTCCTGCGGAACCCAGCCCAGTCCCGCCTGCGCGCGGCGGTGCGTCGACAGCCGTACGATGTTGCCACCGCGCCAGTGCAGGCTGCCGCCGTGCAGCTGGGTCAGGCCCATCATCGTCACCAGCAGCGTCGACTTGCCGACGCCGTTGCGCCCGAGCAGCGCCAGGCTGTCGCCTTCCTTCATTGCCAGTGAAATACCTTCGAGCACCACCGAGTTGCCGTAGCCCGCAGTGACGTTCTCGAGCGAAATCAATTCCTTAGCCTGCTCAGTCATGCTCGGCCTCTCCCAGATAAACTTCCTTGACCCGCGGGTCGGTCGAGATCTCGGCCGGCGTGCCCTCGGTCAGCACCTTGCCGCCGACCAGCACCGTGATGCGCTCGGCGAAGTGGAATACCAGTCCCATGTCGTGTTCGATGAAGATGATCGTCACGTCGCGCGGCAGTTGCGCGATCACTTCGAACAGCTCGGCGCTTTCGGCCGAGGGAATGCCGGCGGCCGGCTCGTCGAGCAGCAGCACCTTCGGCTTGGTCGCCAGCGCCAGCGCGATCTCCACCAGCCGCTGCTTGCCGTAAGGCAGGTTCGAGGTGATGGTATTGGCATCGTGCACCAGCTTGAGCGTGCCCAGCAGCGCCATCGCCTCGTCGATCAGGTCGGTCTGCTGCGCGACGGTCTGGCGCCATCTCAGGTGCCGCCCTTCCCGTTCGCAGATCGCCAGCACCACCGATTCGACCACCGTCAGGCCGTTGAACAGGGTGTTGATCTGGAAGGTGCGGGTCATCCCGCGCTTGACGCGCGCATGCTGCGGCAGCGCGGTGATGTCCTCGTCGCCCAGGAACACGCGCCCGGCCGTGGGCGCCAGGCTGCCGTTGAGCAGGTTGATGAAGGTGGTCTTGCCGGCCCCGTTCGGGCCGATCAGCGCGTGGCGCGCCCCGGGGACGAAATTGAGCGAGATGTCGCTGTTGGCCTGGAACGCGCCCCAGCTCTTCGATATCCCCTCGGTACGCAATGTCATTGTCGTCATGCCTGATTCCCTCCTTTGCCGGCAGGCTTGAAACGTGCGGCGACGACCGAACCGATGCGGTCGAGCGCGCCCAGGATGCCGCCCCGTGCAAACAGCACGATCACGACCAGCAGCAAGCCGAGCCAGAACTGCCAGTACGCCGGGTTGAGCGCGGCGATATAGTCCTGCGCCAGCGTGAACACGATGGCGCCGATCAAGGCGCCATACAGGCGCCCGGTTCCGCCCAGCACCAGCACGATCAGCAGGTCGGCCGAACGCACGAAGCCGAGCGTATCGAGGCCGACGAACTGGGTGGTCTGCGCCAGCAGCGCACCGGCAATCCCGGCCACCCCGGCGCCGACGGTAAACACCAGCTTGAGGCGCTGTTCGATGTTGGCGCCGATGGCAGGCATGCGGCGCTTGCCTTCACGAATGCCGACCAGCCCCAGGCCGAACGGCGAATTGACCAGCCGGCGCAGCACCACGAACAGGACGAACAGCACCACGAAACTGTAGACATACGCGGTCTTGCCGTACAGGTCGAACTCGAACAGGCCGAAAATCTTCCCGACTTCCATGCCCGACAGGCCGTCCACGCCACCCGTGAATTCGACCTTGTTGGCCACTTCGAACAGCATCATCCCCACGCCCAGCGTCACCATCAGGCGCGTCAGGTCGGTGCCGCGCACCACCAGGAAGCTGACCAGGAAGCCGGCCACGGTGGCAACCAGCGCCCCGGCCGCCAGGCCGAGGATGGGGTCGCCATAGCCGTTCACCGCCAGCAGGCCGGCGCTGTACGCACCCAGCCCGAAGAAGGCGGCGTGTCCCAGCGAGACGATGCCGGCATAGCCCAGGATCAGGTCGAGCGAGAGCGCGAACAGGCCCACGATCATGATCTGGCTGATCAGCACCAGGTAGCCCGGGAACAGGAAGTAGGCGGCGACCGGCAGCAGCCAGAACACGATTTCCAGCGCTTTCCAGCGGTCGTTCGGCAAGCGCGCCCATTGCGGCTTCGGCTGCGCCTTGCTGTCGGTCACCGGCAGCGCCACTACTTTTGCGGTTGCACTCATGCTCTCCTCCCAATCAGGCCGGTGGGGAACACCAGCAGCAGCACCACCATCAAACCGTAAATGACGAAGGCGCCGATATCCGGTACGTAATATTTGCCCGCCACGTCGAACACCCCGAGGATCAGCGCGGCCAGCAGCGGGCCCTTGATGGTGCCTGCGCCGCCCACCGCGACCACCAGCAGGAAATACACCAGGTACTTGAGCGGGAACACCGGATCGAGGCCAAGCACGTCCACCCCGAGCGCGCCGCCCAGGCCGGCCAGGCCGGAACCGAGCGCGAAGGTCAGGCTGAACACGCGGCTGACGTTGATGCCGAGGCCGGCCGAGGCTTGCTGGTTGTCGACCGAGGCGCGGATCTGCGCGCCGAAGCGGGTGCGCTCGATCAGATAGCCGAGCGCGGCGGTGACGAGCACCACGATGGCGATCAGGAACAGGCGGTACACGCCGAGGTCGACGCCGAACACGTTGACCTGGCCGCGCAGCCAGTCGGGCAACTGCAGCGGCTGCTGGGTCGAACCGAAGAAATAGGTCGCTCCCGCCACCGC
Source organism: Telluria sp. (assembly GCA_049301315.1). Lineage (GTDB taxonomy): Bacteria > Pseudomonadota > Gammaproteobacteria > Burkholderiales > Burkholderiaceae_D > JBAQKU01. Next base: position 6,087 of record JBAQKU010000728.1, on the reverse strand, counting down.
CATGAAGGTCAGGCCGATCGAGAACAGCACCTGATCCAGTTCGCTTGCCTTGTAGAGGCGGCGGTACAGGCTGCGCTCGAGCACCCAGCCCACCGCCGCGCTGGCCAGGAACGCCACCGGCAATGTCAGCAGGAAAGGCATGCCCAGCCGGCTCATCAGCATCACGCAAGCGTAGCCGCCCAGCATGGCGAACGCGCCATGCGCGAGGTTAATGAAATTCATCAGGCCCATGGTCACCGACAGGCCTACGCTGATCAGGAACAGCAAGCTGCCATAGGCGATCCCATCGAACAGGACGCCGATCATGCTTCCGACCATAAGACCTCCATGTCGATTCCCATGACAGCCCGATCCGTACCAGGCGCAAGATGTTGCATTATGTTAACTCCTTCAGATTTCACTATGAGAACTGGTGGGCGCCACGATGACGCCGGCATTGACGGGCAGCGGTATGGGAGGGGGAGCGGCACCTCGGCGCGCGCCCGGCGCATTGCCTCGATGTAATTCGGTCTTCGTCTTCCTGCTGCGGCTTGCTGCTTGCGGCAGGGGCCCGGCGCGCTGCGTGCCGGTCCCCCGGACTGCGGCTTACTTGTGTGGCTTCTCGAAATCGGCGGTGGTGAACTTGTCGAATTCGACATTGAACAGCTCGCCGTTCACTTTCTCAACTTTGCGAATATACACATTCTGCACCATATCGCGGGTTTTAGGATCGATCATGATCGGGCCGCGCGGGCTGTTCAGTTTCATGCCCTTGAGCACTGCCATCGCCTTGTCGCCGTCGATGTTGCCGTTCAGCTTGCGTGCGACCTCGTAGATGGCGGCCATGCCGTCATACCCGCCGACTGCCAGGTAATCGGGGCGCCCGGCGTTCGGGTTGGCTTCCTTGAACACCTTGATGAAGGCGTCGTTCTCGGGCGACTTGTGGGCCAGCGAGTAGTGGAACGAGGTGACCACGCCGATGGCGGCATCGCCCATCGCAGGCAAGGTGTTGTCGTCGGTCAGGTTGCCGACCGCGATCAGCTTGATGCCGGCCGCATCCAGGCCGCGTTCGCGATAGGCCTTGAGCATCCCGATGCCCTGCTCGCCGCCCGGCAGGAACACGAACATCGCATCCGGCTTGGCGTCCTTGATACGCTGGATGTACGGAGCAAAGTCGGGGCTGTTGACCGGGACGCGCAACTGCAGTCCCACTTCGCCGCCACCGGCCTTGAACGTTTCGATGAACGCCGACTCGGAGTCGGTGCCCGGGGTGTAGTCCGACACCAGCGTGGCGACCTTCCTGATCTTGTTCTTCAGGGCCCAGGCAGCCATGGGAGCTGCCGTGGTCGGCAGCGACTGGGCCACCCTGACCATGTACTCGGACTTGGCGGTAATTCCCGCGGCCGCCGCGTTCATCACGATCATCGGCGTCTTCGACTTGGTCGCGATCGAGGCGGTCGCCATCGCTTCAGGCGTGAAGGCGAAGCCGGCCAGGAAATCGACCTTGTCGCGCACCACGAGTTCCTGTGCGAAACGCTTGGCCACTTCCGGCAGCGGACCTGTGGTGTCGCGCACCAGGATCTCGACTTTCTTTCCAGCAACTGTATCGCCATGCTGCTTCATGTAGGCGCGCATCCCGGCTTCCATTTGTTTGCCGTAGATGGCAAAGGCGCCGGAGAACGGCGAAATCAGACCGATCTTGATGGTGTCCGCAGCGTGCGCGGACAGGCCGGTCAGCGCCACGGCGCAGGCTACGGCAACACTGCCCAACGTTCTTGGAAATATCATACGAGTCTCCTGGTTACTTGATTTTAGCGGTTCTATGGATAGTCTTCCGGCATGCGGCCAACGGACCTGTCGGACCGCAGCCGCCACGGGCTAACACTGATCATCGTGGGTGCATCAGGGTATGGCCACATGCTAGCAATGAACGAGGCAGCCAACAATTCGGATATCGCGCTATCAGCTATGCGAAAATCGCATCCCCCGGCGTCAATGCAGGCCGAGCGCGGCCAGCAGGGGCGTCAGGTCGGGCACCGCTGGCGCGGCTGAGATGGTCATTGCATCGATCATCAGGAAAGTCAGCCCTTCAACTGGGCCGGCGGGTACAGCGCGATCTGCGGAAACAGGTAGAGCAGGCCGATGCACACGAGCGTGGCCACCCAGCGCGCTTGCGCGGGCCGCCTGCCCTGGAACTATTTAGAACTGGTGGAACATGCCAATCGAGAAACCGTTCTGCGAGCGCTGGCCCGCCGGCGAAATGGCGCCGACCGCCACGCCGTCGAAGGTCGAATGGTCGGCCTCGAGATACAACTTGGTGCGCTTCGAGAGCTCCTTGACGAGCGAGGCCATGGTCAGGCGCTTCTTGCCGTCGGCGCTGCCCAGCTTGTAGTCGGTCAGGTAATGCGCGGCGCTCAGGGACAGGCTCGGAGAGATGAAATAATTCACGCCGGCCCAGGTGTTGTCGACCTTGGTCGCACGCACGATGGTGCCGGTTTCCTGCTTGTCGTTCATGATGCCGACCGTGAAGCGGAACTTTCCAGTGCGAAAGGCGCCGCCGGCGGTGATCTGGGTGGCGTCCTGCCACGAGGCGGGCGCCGTCGCAACCGAGATGTTCGCCTTCTTGGCGGTGTAGGCCGCGCCGAGAGCAAACGGGCCGCTTGCGTAGCTCAGGCCGACGGCGCTGGCCGCGCCGTTGTTGGCGCTGCCGGCCAGTTCGCCCAATGCGTGCTCGGCGCTGAAGGTGAAGCCGTTGAACTTGCCGGTGTACTGGACGTCGTTGTCGAAGCGCGCGCCGCCGAAGGTGCCGAAACGGTTGGTCGCGCTCATGCCGGCGGAGCTGCCGGCGGCTGCCTTGACGCCAGGAATGATGCCGGTATAGGAGAAATGGGTCAGCTTGAACGGCTCGTACAGGCCGAGCGTGTTGAAACTGACGCTGTACTGGTGGCCGATGTCGAGGGCGCCCCAGGCGCCCGACAGGCCGACCTTGGAGGTACGGTTGAACAGCTTGCCTGCGGCGTTATCGAGCGCGCCGGTGCCGATGTTAAAACCGGTTTCCAGATGCCAGTTCGCTTTCAGTCCGTTGCCGAGGTCCTCGGTTCCGCTGAAACCGATACGGTCCGCGCCAAGCCCGCCGATCGATCCGATCGAGGTCTTGCTATCGCCTGCGCTGTTGACGTTGTCGAGGTAGCGCACGCCACCGTCGATCGATCCGAACACCTTGACATTCGATTGGGCCTGCGCAACACCTGCGAAGGCGCTCAGGACGGCAACAGCCAGAAGCGATTTGTTCATTCGGTTAGTCTCCATGATGATTGGGTAGGGTGGGCTACGAGCAAGGCGGCAACGATGGCAGCCTTCGCACGGGCGATTCGCAGGGAATGAACCATTCCCGTGTCGCCCTTCTTATGTGTGCGCCGAGGTCAAGTATGTTTAACCATTTTCGAATGAGCAACGCCTCTAACTGAATAGCTGCTATGTAAAAACGCAGCTTCGCGCAGCCAGGCCGCACTGGCCCGGCCGGACCATGCGTTTTCGCATAACAGCTAGTGCGCATGACGAATTGTTCATGGCGCAGGCCGTTGCTACCATCGCTTCACTCTTTTCTGATCGGGCCGGCCCTTCAATCCGGTTCGTCGACTGTCTATAGCGAAAAATGGAAACAATATGAAATCGTGCCTGCCTCCCGACCCGAATCCCCTCAAGCCACAGCACGCGCTGCCGGCCGGCGCCTGCGATGCCCATTGCCACGTGTTCGGCCCCGCCTCGCTGTTCCCGTATGCGGACGAGCGCAGCTACACGCCGCCGGACGCGCCGGTCGAGCGTCTGATGCAGCTGCATGATCATCTCGGACTCAAACGCGGCGTGATCGTGCAGGCAAGCTGCCACGGTACCGACAACACCGCCATGCTCGACGCGATCGAGCGCGGCCAGGGCCGCTACCGCGGCGTGGCCATCGTCGACAGCACGATCACCGACGAGCAACTGGCCGAGCTGCACGCGAAAGGCGTGCGCGGGGTGCGCTTCAATTTCGTCGCGCACCTGGGCGGCGCGCCCGACCTGGAGGTGTTCGACCAGGTGCTGCGCCGGATCGAAGCGCTCAAGTGGCACGTGGTGCTGCACCTGGACGCGCAGGACATCCTCGAATACAGCGAGCGCATCAACAAGATCCGCGTGCCGTTCATCATCGACCACATGGGCCGCGTGCGTGCCGAAGCGGGCCTGGAGCAACAGCCGTTCCGCCAGCTGCTCGAGCTGATGCGCAACCCGCTGGCCTGGGTCAAGGTATGCGGTTCCGAGCGCGTGTCGGCGGGACGGCGCCCGTTCGCCGATGCGGCGCCGTTCGCGCGCACCCTGATCGAGGCGGCGCCCGAGCGCGTGCTGTGGGGCACCGACTGGCCGCATCCGAACATCTCCAAGGACATGCCGAACGACGGTGAACTGGTCGACCTCTTGTTCCAGTTCTGCGACGACGCAGGCTTGCGCCAGAAGTTGCTGGTGGACAATCCGGCCGCGCTGTACGACTTCCCCCAGCTGGCCTGCATGCGCGCCGTGGCATGACACAAGCGGGTCCGGCACGGACCCGCTCCTGATAGACAAGACCAACCGTAATGGAGAGAGACAATGGCTGACAATCGTGGGGTGGTGTACGTAGGGCAGGGACGGGTCGAGGTGCAGGAGATCGCCTCGCCAAAGCTGGACAATCCGCGCGGGCGCAAGATCGAGCACGGCGTGATCCTGAAAGTGGTCACCACCAATATCTGCGGCTCCGACCAGCACATGGTGCGCGGGCGCACCACCGCACCGGCCGGCATGGTGCTCGGTCACGAGATCACCGGCGAAGTCATCGAAGTGGGCAAGGATGTCGAGACGCTCAGCGTGGGCGACCTGGTGTCGGTGCCTTTCAACGTCGCCTGCGGACGCTGCCGCACCTGCAAGGAGCAGCACACCGGGGTCTGCCTGAGCGTGAACCCGGCGCGCGCCGGCGGCGCCTACGGCTATGTCGACATGGGCGGCTGGATCGGCGGACAGTCCGAATACGTGATGATCCCGTATGCCGATTTCAACTTGTTGCGCTTTCCCGACAAGGCCCAGGCAATGTCGAAGATCACCGACCTGACCTGCCTGTCCGACATCTTGCCAACTGGCTACCACGGCGCAGTGACCGCTGGCGTCGGTCCCGGCACCACCGTCTACATTGCCGGCGCCGGTCCGGTCGGCCTGGCGGCGGCCGCCTCGGCGCGCCTGCTGGGCGCAGCCGTCGTCATCGTGGGCGACATGAATCCGGCGCGGCTGGCGCATGCGCGCGCGGTCGGATTCGAAACCGTCGACCTGTCGCTCGACGTCACGCTGGCCGACCAGATTGCCGCCATCCTGGGCGACTCCGAGGTCGATTGCGCAGTCGACTGCGTCGGCTTCGAAGCGCGCGGACACGGCCATGCCGGTTCGCAGGCGGAAGCGCCGGCCACGGTCCTGAACTCGCTGATGGAAATCACCCGCGCCGCCGGCAAGATCGGCATTCCCGGCCTGTACGTCACCGACGATCCGGGCGCGGTCGATGCCGCAGCCAAGCGCGGCAGCCTGAGCATCCGCCTCGGGCTCGGCTGGGCCAAGTCGCACAGCCTGCACACCGGGCAGACCCCGGTCATGAAATACAACCGCCAGCTGATGCAGGCGATCCTGTGGGACCGCATCAAGATCGCCGATATCGTGAACGTGCAGGTGATTTCGCTCGACGAGGCGCCGGCCGGCTACGACCAGTTCGATGCGGGCGTGGCGAAGAAATTCGTGATCGATCCGCACCAGCTGGTAAAAAAGGCGGCGTAAGCCGAAGCGCCATCCGAACCGTCGTTTCCTGCCAGGGAAACGGCGGCTTTTTTATTCGCGCCTGGTCTGCAAATGGGTCGGCGCCAGCTCGTGCAGCAGGTCGCAGGTCTGGCGCACCAGCGGCGGCATCAGGCGCCGCGACGAGGTGGCAATGGTCAGGATGGTCGCCATGGTGGGCGCCACGATCGGGTTGGCCGACAAGGTTTCATGCCTGGCGTCGGCGCGCAGCGCCAGCAGCGGCAGCACCGCATAGCCGAAATTCTGGCGCACCATGTCCAGGAT
>JBAQKU010000727.1:0-1762 GCA_049301315.1 Telluria sp. | reverse complement strand
GTCGAGCACGCCGCGCTGCAGGCGCACCTGCTGCTCCAGGCGTTGCGCCAGCGCCCCGCGCACGGCGTCGAACTGCGCGCTTAGCTGAGGCGCTGAAATAACCGACCATTTGCGGTCGAGCTCGGCCACATGGTTGGGGGTGAGCCTGTCGTCCTTGAGCAATACCTCGGCCTGCTCGATGCAGGCGCGGCCCCTGGCCAGCTCGGCTTCGTGGTGGCGGATCGCGTCCAGCCGCGACTGCATCAGCTTGGCAACGCGACGGTCGGTATTGCGGATGGCCGCATGCACGCGCTCGAGCTGCTCCGGCGAATGCACATGCTCGGCCGCTGCCAGGCGCAGCTCGGAAAAATCGGAGTGCAGGATGAACTCGACCGCCGCGGCTTCATCGCCGGCCAGCGCCTTGACCTGTTCGGCTTGCAGCGCGCGCTGCGACGAAGCCGGCCCTGCCGGCGGGTCCTGCTGCGCATCCTGCCCGGCCGGCACTTCGTCGGGTTTGTCGCCCGGTCGCTTGAAAAGAAATTCGAACATGACGTGAGATCAATCATTCAAAACCACCATGATAGCAAGAACTGGGGTGGTTTTGCGGCGGCCGGGCAAGCGCGTTTGCGGCTCAGTGCACTGAGACTGCCGGAAACGCCTCGGAGCGGCCCATTTCCGGCTGCATGTGGGCCAGCTCGGGCTCCATGTGGGCCTCGGGCCGCAGGCTTGCATGCGGCGGCTGCAGGCGCGCCACTCCTGCGCTCAAGTGGGCCAGCCGCACATGCGGCTTGGTTTGTCTGTTTTCCTGGCGGTAGGCGTCGTGCGCCAGCATCTGGTTGGCAATCGAGAACCAGGCTTCGCCCGAGATCACCGCGCGCGCGACCGGAAACAGCTCTTTTTCCTCGCGTTCGAGGCGCTTGAGCAAGGCGCTGCAAAAATCCTCGACAGCCGCGCAAAAGCGCTTGACCTTCGCTTCGCAGTCGATCAGCGTGACGCCAGGGCCCTCTGCCACGGCGCTCATCGCGTCCGCGGCGGCCATGCTCAGCGAGTCCAGGTCGGGCAGCAGGCGGTCCGCCTCGCTGGTCGTGCCACGGATTGCGGGAATCAGGAACATCTCGATCTTGCGCCAGCGGCACAGGTCGTACAGGCGCTGCAAGGCATCGCAGGTGTAGTCCACCTGCCCGGGCGTGAGCGCGCTTTGATACAGGAAATTGGAGTGCAATAGCTTCTGAAGGGACTGCAGACTGACGCGTACGCTCGCTTGCTCGACCGACAGTGCCACCAGTGTATATGTCGCCGTTAACATTCGATCTCCCCAGAAAAGTCACGCCGGCAAGCGGCCGGACCGCGCTGGCGCGGCCGGTGTTTGGCTGGAGTGGTGATAGTTTTGAACCGGCTTGATGAGCTTGAATTGGATCGGTTTTCGTCAGCCCGGAGAAATCAGTGTAAAGAACTCCGACACGCCCGGTTTGATTTAGAACAAGCCGACTCGGCATACCGGCCCGCCTTGCGGAACGATCCCTTATGGTTCAGATATCCCACCACAGCGTTCCGTTTTCCGCCCTGCTCAATGATAATTTCTCTCGCTCGTTTCTTGCTGTACACAGCCCTGGGCGCGGCCGCATCGGGCTGCTCCGACAAGCCGGCCGATTTCTATTCCGGGTATGTCGAGGCCGACTACGTTCGCCTGTCCAGCCCGGTCGGCGGCACCCTGGTCCGGCTGTTCGTGGGGCGCGGCGACACCCTGGCGCGCGGCGCCCCCGCCTTCGTGCTGGAACAGGAC
>JBAQKU010000726.1:0-9079 GCA_049301315.1 Telluria sp. | reverse complement strand
GCGGTCGGGTTCGGGCTCGGCGCTGGGCACGGACAGGTTCGGCAGGCCGAGGTCGGCGGCCTTGATCAGGTCGCATGAGGCGAGCAGGCTGGCGCGCGCCATCACGTTTTTCAGTTCGCGCACGTTGCCGGGCCAGGGATGCGCCAGCAGGGCGGCCTGGGCCGAGGCATGCAGGCTCTTGCCCTTGGCCAGGAAGCTGGCCGCCAGCGGCAGGATGTCGGCCGGGCGCGCGGCCAGCGGCGCGAGGCGCAGCTCGATCACATTGAGCCGGTAGAACAGGTCTTCGCGGAAGGTGCCGGCGCGCATCATCGCGCCAAGGTCGGCATTGGTGGCGCTGATCACGCGCACCTTGACCTGGCGCTCGCGGTTCGAGCCGAGCCGCTCGAAGCGGCCGGTCTCGAGCACGCGCAGCAGCTTCATCTGGCCGGCCAGCGGCAGGTTGCCGATTTCATCGAGGAACAGGGTGCCGCCGTCGGCCGCCTCGAACTTGCCTTCGCGCGCGCGCGAGGCGCCGGTGTAGGCCCCGGCCTCGGCGCCGAACAGTTCCGCCTCGATCAGCTCGGCGGGCAGGGCGCCGCAGTTAAGCACCACGAAAGGCCCCTCGCGCACCGCCGAATTGGCCTGGATGATCTCGGCGATGCGTTCCTTGCCGGTGCCGTTCGGCCCGCTGATCAGGACCGGCACGTCGGCGCGCGCGACCTGGCAGGCCAGGTGCAGCACGCGCTCGGTGGCCGGGTCCTGCCACACCATGCCGCGCAGGTCGAAGCCCTGTTCCAGTTCGCGCTTCTGACGCAGCTCGCGCCGCAGGCGCTGGGCCAATGCGCGGTTGGCCTGCCCCAGTTCGATCAGGTTGGTGACGCTGGCCAGCAGCCGGCTGTCGTTCCACGGCTTGGACAGGTAGTCGGCCGCGCCCGCCTTGATCAGGTCGACCGCCGCGTCCAGCTGGGTCCAGGCGGTCAGCAGGATCACCGGCAGGTCCGGATGGCGCTTGCGGATCTCGCGGAACAGGTCGATGCCTTCGGCGCCCGAGGTGGTGTCGGCCGTGAAGTTCATGTCCTGGATGACCAGGTCGACCGGCGTGCGCGCCAGCAGGGCCAGCCCTTCCTGCGGCGAGGCGGCGCGCAGCGCGTCGATCTCGTGCAGGGAGAACAGGACTTCGAGCGCGATCGCGACCGCGGCGTTGTCGTCAATGATCAGTACGGTAGGCATTACGCTAGCATATCATTGGCGCCTGCTCAGGCGCTACGGGTGGCCAGCGCCGGCGAGGTGCTCGCCGCACGCCAGGCCGGCCCGTACACCGCGACGATCCCGAGCGCCCAGAATACGCCCGCGCCCGCCGCCAGGTAGCCGAGCGGCAGCCGGGCCATCTCGAGCTGGCTCACCAGCAGCTGGTTGAGGGCGATTGCCAGCAGCACGCCGGCAGTCACCCCGGCGCTCGTGATCATGATGTTCTCGGTCACGAAATAGCGCAGGATGTCGATGCGGCGCGCTCCCAGCGCCCGCCGCACCCCGATCTGCTTGCGGCGCTGCGTGACCCACAGGCTGGCCATGCCGACAATGCCGCTGGCCGTGATCAGCAGCAGCAGCACGCTGACCGTGATCAGCATCCACGACAGGGCGATGTCGGCCCGATAGCGCTCGCCGCGGTGCTCCGTCACGTCGCTCAGCTTGGTGATGACCGGATCGGAGGAAACCTTGCGCAACGCAGCCTGCGCTTCCCGCTTGACGCGTTCGCGCTGGCCCGGCTCGACCCGCACCGTGTACTGGACAGCGTTAGGGCCGGTCATGCGCATGGCCACGATGGTGGCGTACTCGCCCGCGCTGCTCACCTGCGCGCCGGTGCTCTGGAGGCGCTCGACGACGCCCAGGATGCGCACCGCTTGCGCATCTTCGCCGGTGCCGAAGAAAAACGACTTGCCAACCACGCCTGCACTGCCCGGAAATAATTTTTCGGCAAGCGCCTTGGTGACGATGACGGTTGTCGGAAACGCGCTGCTGGTGGCCTCGTCGAATTCGAGCACGTCGGCCGTGTCGAAGTCGCGTCCTTCCACCAGCTTCAGGCCCCAGGTCTCGATCAGCGAATCGGGGGAAATGTAGAAGGCGGCGGAGGCGGTTTCGTTGGCCTGGCTGCGCTCGATCGCGACACCGTTGGTGCTGCCCGAGCGCGACAGCGGCACCTGGTTGGTCATCGCGACCGACAGCACGCCCTGCACCGAACGCAGCGCTTCGGTTTCGCGCGCCTGGGTCGCGAGCTGTTCGTTATGCCCGGCCTGCTTCAGGTGGCGCGCGCCGATATGGAACACCGACTCCTCGTCGGCGATGCCGCTGGGGCGCGCGGCGACGGCCTGGCGCACGTTGACGATATGCAGTGCGTTCGACAGGATGGCCAGGCTGATCGCGACCTGGATCGCAACGAGCAAGGCGCCGGTTTTGTTGCGCAGCAGCGCAGACAGGATAGGGCGAATTTCCATGATGATCCTCACTGTGATTTGAGTTGCAGCGCGGGCGTGACCTGGCAGGCGCGCCAGGTCGGCAGCAGGCCGGCCAGCAGCGCGGCGAGCACCGACAGCACGAAGGTAAAGGCCAGCATGACCCAGTCCATGTGGGCGACCACGGCCATCTGCTTGGATTGCATCGCGATCAGCGCCAGGGCGCCGAATGCGAGCAGCAGGCCAAGCGCGCCGCCGGCCAGGCCGACCACGCCGGTCTCGATCAGGAACTGGCGGAAGATGTCGCGCCGCGAGGCCCCCAGCGCACGGCGGATGCCGACTTCCGCGGCGCGCACCGAGAACTTGGCCAGCAACAAGCCGATGGTATTGACCAGGCACAGCACCAGGAAGCCGAACGCAAGCCAGGCCGACAGCTTGCTGTCGTTGCCGACCACTTTCAGGAACTCCATCCATTCCATCACGTTGAACAGCATGTTCGGCGCATTGCGTTTCAGGCGTCCCAGCTTGCGCTGTTCGCTCGCGTAGTTGTCGAGGTATTGCTGCAGTTCGGCGCGCCCGGCACGCGACCTGGTTTCGAACCAGAACTGGATCCAGGTGCATTCCGAAGCGAGCAGCGACTCGAAGCCCGGGTCGAGCCGTGCGAAACAGTTCATGTTGCCGGAGTGAGTGGTGTGGTGCCGGATCGCGCTGCTGAACGGGATGAAGAACTGGTCGGCCTTGACAAAGGCATTGGCGCCGACCAGGCGGTAGTAGCGCGGCAGCGGCATCCAGGTGTCGAGCACCCCGACCACCTGGTATTGGAAGCCCATCATGGTCAGGCGCCGCCCCACCGGATTGGCGTTCCCGAACACTTTTTCCGACAGCTCGCGGCTGAGCACGACCACGTCGGCGCCGCTCGCATCGTCGCTCTCGCTCCACGCCTGGCCATGCAGGAACGGGGTCTCGAACATGGCGAAGAAGTCGCGCGTGGGCGCCAGGCCCTGGGACGAAAACACCTCCAGGTCCGCGCGCAGCGGCTCCACCGCCGCCGACACGCCGTACAGAGCGGTACGGCGCTCGCCCTGTTTGCTCTTGAGCAGGTTGGACGCATCCGGGTAGCTCAGCTGGCGCTCCCTGGAGGGCACGCCGGGGGTGTAGCCTTCGGGCGGCGCGTTGTCGATCAGCGGCACCAGCAGGCGCTCGCTCTTGTGCGGGATCGGATCGCCCGACATGATGTGCAGGATGGTCAGGGTCGAGACGCTGGCCGCGACCCCGATCGCGAGCGTGAGCACCATCAGCGCGGTGAGCGCGGGATTGCGGCGCAGGCTGCGCACGCCAAGCAGGAAATAGTACTGGAACATGGCGCTCTCCTTACGCGGCGCTGCCGTGGGCGCCGGCCTTGGCGTCGAACAGCGAAGGCGCCTTGCGCACCAGGTCGGACACCTGGCCGTCGATGATGTGGACATTGCGCTGCGAGCGCACCGCAAGCTCCGGATCGTGGGTCACCATCAGGATGGTGGTGCCCTGCGCGTTGATTTGCTCGAGCAGCTCCATGACGCCGCGCGCCATCTGGGTGTCGAGGTTGCCGGTCGGTTCGTCGGCCAGCAGCAGCTTGGGGGAACCGGCCAGCGCACGTGCGATCGCCACGCGCTGCTGCTGGCCGCCGGACAGTTCGGCCGGATAATGCCGCATGCGCGAAGCCAGGCCCACCTTGGCCAGCGCGTCCTCGATGCGCTCCTTTCGCTCGGCCGCATTGAAGCCGCGATAGCGCAGCGGCACGTCGACATTGTCGAACAGGGACAGGTCCGGGATCAGGTTGAAGCCCTGGAAAATGAAACCGAGCTTCTCGTTGCGCAGGCGCGAACGCGCGTTGTCGTCCATGCCCTTGACGTTCACGCCGTCGAGCACATACTCGCCATCGCTGAATTCCTCGAGCAGGCCGGCGATGTTCAGGAAGCTGGTCTTGCCCGAACCGGAAGGACCGGTGACCGTCACGAATTCTCCCTGCGCGACATTGATCTCGAAGCCGCGCAGCGCGTGCGTTTCGATCATGTGGGTGCGGTAGACTTTGCTCAGGTTTTTCATGCGCAGCATGGGGTGTCCTTTCGGGTTTGATTAATTGTTGATCGAGACGCGCTCAGCGTTTTCGAAGGTGTCGCTGCCGGCGACGACGATCTTGTCGCCGGGCTTGAGGCCAGCCAGGATTTCGACCGAGGAGACGCTGGTGGCGCCCAGCGTGATCGGGGTGCGCACCGCAACGCCGTTGCGCACCACGTAGGCGAAGCGGCCGCCTTCGCTTTCCACGAACGGGCCGCGCGCGACCATCACCACGTTCGGCTTTTCCTCGATCAGCAGGCGCGCGCTCACACGCTGGCTCTGGCGCAGGCCCTTCGGCTGTGCGCCGTCGAAGCGCACCCGCGCCAGCACCTGGTTCTTCACCACTTCGGGCGACAGCGCCGACAGCTTGCCGGTGGCGCTGGCGCCGCCCAGCGTGATCTCGGCCGTCATGCCCAGGCCCATGTCGGCGACATAGGTTTCCGGCACCTCGAGTTCGACTTCGAGCTGGGACAGGTCGACCAGCGTCATGAGGGCGATGTTGGCGGCCACCACGCTGCGGTTTTGCACCGACAGGGTGCCGATGAAGCCGGCGACCGGAGCGCGCACCGTCAGTTCGTCGACGCGGCGCTGGGCATTGGCCATCGACAGGCGCTGGCGCTCCAGCTGGCTGACCTTGGTTTTCAGTTCCAGCGCCACGTCGTCGCTCTCGAGCGCCGCGGCCTGGGCCGCATGGCGCGCGCGGATCTGCGCCGAACCGAGTGCATCCTTGGCCTTCTGGTAGTCGATCTTGGCGATGATGCCGACCTGCGCCACGCTTTCATAGCGCTCCAGGGTGCGCTGCGCCGACAGGCGGTCGATCTCGGCGGTGTCGGCTTCGCGCTGGGCCAGCAGCTTCTGCTTTTTCGCCAGGATCTGCTGGCGCGCCACTTCCGCCTGCAGCTGCTGGTAGCTCGATTGCTCGCGCTTGAGCGCATCCGACAGGTCGGGCGACTCCAGCAGCGCCAGCACGTCGCCTTTCCTGACCGTGTCGCCGGCCTGCACCTTGAGGGTGACGGTGGAGGGCGCGGTGGAATACAGGGTGGGGCTGATCGCGGCCACCACGCGCCCGTTGACGGCGGCGTCGCGCACCAGCGTGCCGCGTCCGACCTCGGCGATGCGCAGGCGGGCCGCGCTGACCGAGTGCTCGCCGGCGCTCCATCCGAGCAGCAACAGCGCGCTCAGCGCCACGGCGGTGACGGCGCCGCCGATCCAGAGCGCGCGGCGTTTCAAACCTTGCGCCGGTGCGGCGGTGAGGACGGCGTCTTGGGAAGAGGTATCGCGGATCATGAGCGTGCCTGTAACGGGAATACGGGCATTCATGCAGGAACCATGCCACTGGCTAAGTCATTGAATCGTTGCTGTTTTCATTTAAAAGCGGGCCTGTCCGCACTGTCCGGACAGGCCCGGTGGACGGGGGGCGGACAGGCGCTGCGGCACTGCTGTGATTGTTTTTTTGTCTATTTACCTCAATGGCGTTACGATGTCTGTCCAACGCACTGCCGCACAAGAAAGGCCGTATGCCCGCATTCGCAACGCCGCTGTCCCTCTGGCGCCTGGTGCTCGACAAGGCGCGTGCCTGGCTTGGCTTGCCGGAGGCTGCCATGCTCGATTTCCCGTTTGGCGCGAGCGATATTGGACAACTGGCGCGTGTCACGGCCGATCCGCAAGCCGCCTCGGTCGATGAGCAGACATGGCAAGACCTGCTGCTTGGTCCCTATTTGGCCGTGTTGTCGGCTCAGGTGAGCATTTTCGGGCAGCAGGTGCTGCACCAGCGCCTGCGTGCCGGAATGGACGAAGAGCGCTGCGCCGCGCTCGGCGAACGGTTGCGCTGCCTGGGGCGCGAGCCGGCCCAGCTGCTCGAACTGCAGCAGGCCTGCCAGCCCTTGCGCAATGCCGATGCCGAGATCGCAGCGCTGCTGTTCGGCTCCGATCAGGCTCCCGCCATACCCGCGTGGGCGCACTGGGCCTGGCTGATCGGCGCGGTGTTCCTGCTGTCGCTGGCCGCGACCTTCATCTCGGCGCTGGCATGGATCGGCGCCGGCGTCACCTTGTACCTGCTGCTGTCGATCCAGATACGGCATAACGAGACGGTCCAGCTGTGGAGCCGCTCCATGAACTCGCTGCAGCACATGCTCGGCGTATGCAGCGCGCTCGGTGCGAGCGAGGCAGCGCTGGCATGCCAGTTTGGCGCACTTCGCGCGCGCGCCGGGCAGGTCAACCGCAGCCTCGCCCGCTCGCCGGCGATCGCATTCGTGCCATTGCTCAAAGCGTACGACGAGTGGTTCATGCTCGGGAATGTAAGGCACTACTTCGACAGTGTGGGCATTGTGTACGCCCAGCGCGACCTCCTGCGCCAGTGCTACCTGTGCTGTGCCAACCTGGAGGCGGACCTCGCGCTGGCGCGCCATCTCGCGCGCACTGTCGGGACTTGCTGGGCCACGCGCGATGCGCGCGCCGATATCGCACTGGAACAGGCGGTGCACCCCCTGCTCGCGCAGGCCGCGCCGCTGTCCATTGCGCTGCAGGGGAAGGGCGCGTTCATCTCGGGACAGAACGGGGTTGGCAAGAGCACCTTGCTGCGCACGGTCGGGCTGAACCTGATCGCGGCGCGTGCCTTCGGATTCTGTTATGCGCGCAGCGCTACCGTGTGCGCGCGACCGGTCCATGCCGCGATGCAGGCGGAGGACTCGCTGCTCGGTGGCGAGAGCCTGTACATCGCCGAGTTGCGGCGCGCCCGGGAGCTGCTTGCGTACGCCGCAGGCCCGCATCGCGGCATCTTCATCATCGACGAAATTTTCCGCGGCACGAACCATCTGGAATCGGTATCGGCGGCGGCAGCGGTGCTCGACAAGCTGGCCGCGCAGGGTGTGGTGGTGGTGTCCTCGCACAACCTGGTGCTCGCGTCATTGCTCGAGCATTGCCTGACCCCGCTTTGGGTCAGCGCGGCCAACGACGGCGTTGGCCCGCTGGCGCTGGTGCCCGGGGTGCTGGCGAACACCAACGGCATCGCCTTGCTCAGGACGCAAGGTTTCGGACCTGAACTCGAGGCCAGCGCCGGCAAGGTGTGCGACTGGTTGAGTGCTTACCTGGCCCATCCGGCCGACTGCGCTCAAGTACTCGGCGGCGCAAGCGCCAGGCTGCCAGTGCGTTGACGGCGCGTCGGTTGCGCCGATATTACTTTTCCCGCTCGAGCGGTTTGCCCTTGTCGATGATTTCGCGGCAGTCGCCCTTGACGCGCGCGTTGTCGTAATTGGCCCAGCCGTAGCTGTCCACATAGCGCTTGTGCCGCTTGAAGCTGGCGCTCATGAAGCTCCACTCGAGGCGCTCGCCCGGGTAGCGGATGTCGGCCAGGTCGAGCAGCGTGTGGAACACGTTTTCGGTGGCCAGGCGCGCGCCGCGGTGGCGCATCAGTTGCTCGACCTTGTCCGGGCGCTGCGCGCGGTACTGCTCGGAGTACCACACCAGGCCCGGCACATGGAACTCGAACTCGGTGTTGTGGCCGTGGAAGGCCAGGTTGCAGCTCTTGTCGTACAGCGTCTGGCCGTGGTCGGCCACGTACATCATCGCGCTCAGTTGCTGCGACTGTTTCAGCATGCCGATCACGTTGGCCAGGAACCAGTCGGTGTACAGGATCGTGCTGTCATAGCTGTTGTTGAGCTGCGGCTTGATCGCGGTGTCGGTGAAGACCGGCTTGTCGACCCCGTACAAGGAAGGCTGCCACTGGTCGAACCGCTTGGGATAGCGGTGGCTGTAGTTCCAGTGGCTGCCCAGCGTGTGCAGCACGATCAGCTTTTTCGGCGCCGCGTCGGCAATCGCGTTCTTCAGGGGCCCGAACAAAATCTCGTCGTGGTTCGAATTGTCGGTGAAGCCGCCCAGGTTGAGGAACTGGACCACGTCCGCCTCGTGCGCGAACACCGAGACCGGGGTGTCGAACTTGCCGAACGAGATCTGGTTCGACAGCCACCAGGTCTTGAAGCCGGCTTCCTTGTAGGCGGTCAGGAAGGACTTTTCCGAAAACCCGTCCTTCAGGCTTTGCATCGCTGGCTTGCGCGAAATGATGACCGGCACCGACAGGCGCGTGGCCGACACCGAGGTGATCAGGTCGGACAGCGTGACCAGGTTCGGCTCCTGTTCCAGCAGCGGATTGGTGCGGCGCGCGTAGCCGTTCAGGCTCCAGCGGTCGTAACGCGCCGATTCGCCGATCACCATCACCACGATTTCCGGCCGGGCGTCAGGCCTTGCCTGGTGCGCGCCGAAGCGAAAGCTCCTGCTGCGCTCGCCCAGCTCGGCCAGGTAGGTGCGTTCGGTGTAAAAATCGAGGCCGCGCCCCGCCAGCCCGAACGGCCAGGACTGGGCGAACGCATTGAATTCGAAGGGGAGCCGGGCCCAGTAGGCCAGTGCGGGCCGCTTCCAGCCGGTGTATCCGGCCCCCGCCTGTGCGCTGACGGTTTCATCGCTGCTGGCCTCGCTGTCGCCGCTTGCGCCGCTGCTGGCGTTGACGAGGTGAATTTTCGCGCCCCGGGCCGCCGCTGGCGCCGCCACGCTGGCTGACG
>JBAQKU010000725.1:0-3570 GCA_049301315.1 Telluria sp. | reverse complement strand
CGTCGAGGCCGGTGGCGGCGCGCGCCGGCGCCGGATCCCAGCAATAGCTCTGCACCGACTCTTTGTAGCGATGCGGGTACTGGCGCATGAAGGTGCACTGCGGACCGGACACCTGCTCGATGGTGATGATCCGGGGCTTCCAGGCGAGCAGTCGTTCGTTCAGGAGCCGGAGGCTGGCGGGCTGGAAGGTAGCCGGCAGCTGCGCCAGGTGGGCCGTGCCGAGGACCATCACTTCGTTCGGCGTGCCCTTCGCCGGGCCCTTCAGTTTGCCCGGATCGAAGATTCCCGCCGGCTCCTGGGCGCTGGCGCCCGTGGCGCACAGCATGGTGGCCACCAACAGGCCAGTTACTCGTCGCAGCATCTGATCGTTCCTTCCATGACATGTTGAACAGCACACCGGCGGATGTGTTTCGGCGTGGAAAGGCTACTGTAGGCGGATGCCGCTGTTCAGGATGTGGTCATGCGACAGGATGCATATTTGGTGGAACGGAATGCCGTTGACGATGCCAGGTTGGATGTTTCCTGGGACAGGCAGGGAACTTGAGGTGTCCCCTCGTGCTGTGCCGCGCTTCGGTGTGTAGGTCCACGTGCCATCCGTCACGGGGCGGATACGACGGTTGTGCTCCATACCCGATAGCGACGAGGATCTTCCCTACCTGATACCTTCCGGTACGGAACCAGTCTTGCTTGCGTGCGCTCGTCGGAATCGGTTTGGCCCAGCCTCGCGGAAGAAATTACTAGGGGACATTCACCTATCGCGACGAAGACAGCATGACATTAGGGGACGCCCACTTCGTCGATAAGTTCATGAACTAGCCCCCAATGCCGCATAGCGTGGTTTTCGGGTTATTTGCATTTGTTGTGCAGCTTCCACTGTTCTTCGTGACCGATGGCCTTGGCAAAGTCAGGCACCTTGCAACGCTCGGCCTCGGCCGGATCTATGGCGGCCAGCGACGAAGCGGCGGCTTGCTGCGGCTGATGCCGGCTTTGGGAGGCGGGGCCGTAGACCCATTGAGCGATACCGGTCACCGCCAAGGCAAAGATTGCGACGATCGCGATCTGCGCCACGCTTGCGCCTGGTCCTTGGACGGAAGATGCTTCACATACCTGACCGGGACACAATTGGGCCTTTTTCTCGTTGAACAGGTTGTAAAGCTTGCAGCCGATGCAGATGCCAAATGCAGTCTCGAAAAACATCAGCGTCAGGCAACTGGAGCAGACGATCAGGTTGATGGGACCGATCACGTTATTCAGCACGACCAGATAAAACATGGCCGATGCCAAGACAAAGCCTATCGCCCAGGCAAACCGCTTTTGCGGCGCACCCACATATTCAGGTTGCTGTTTCCGCACGAACCATTGCCCCACGATCAGGGTCGGCGCATAGCGCGGATTGATAAAAATCCGAATGCTGAAATCGATCAAAAACGCGACGACAAACACGCGCGTAGGCTGGAAGTTACCGGTCAGCCAGGCATTCATGAATGAGATAATCGCTAAGAAGAAAAGAATGCCAGCGCCGGCCCGTACCGCGCGCTCATTGAGGACTCTGACGTTGTAGCCGTCGCGCTGTTCGCCGAATTGAAAAACTGCATCCATTGACCGACCCTTGGAAATTTTCGTATGTCTCATTGTCCACTTCTCCACGGATAGCGCGTATGATTCCGATCATATGGTCACATCTGCTACAGAAAATCTGCCCGAAGCGCTGAGGGACTTGCTTCCTCCCGATTTCATTTCCGCCTGTCGCCTTTTGTCCTGCGCGAAGGGAGACAGGCTGTTCAGGATAGGGAAAACGCCTACGCAAATGTTTTACGTGAGTAGCGGCGAGGTGGTTCTGGAACGATTGAATCTGCAAGGCGAAGCCATTGTCTTGCAGCGGGTACGGAATGGTTTTGTGGCCGAGGCCAGCCTGCAGTCATCCCGTTACCATTGCGATGCTCGGGTGACGGTATCCGGCGACATCATATCCATTCCGATCGAATCCCTCAGGCAGTCGATGCTGACTGATTCCGCCTTTGCCCTGCGATGGATTTCTATGCTGAATCGCGAGCTAAAACGCCTGCGCTCTCAATGCGAGCGCCTATCCATCAAGGGCGTCAAGGGGCGCTTGCTCTATTTGATAGAAACCGAAGGGGACCAAGGCAAATTGCCATTGGGTGCAGGACTGAAATCGCTGGCTTCGGAATTGGGAGTGACGCATGAGGCGTTATATCGAACCGTGGCAGAGATGGAAAAGCTGGGAATATTACGGCGAGAAGATGGGTACTTATGCTATTCGTAGCCTGCTTGTCGCATGACCATGGGAAAGTCTGGCTCCCATGCATGGCATAGGTTGATCGAGTATTCGCGGCGTTGTACGGTCGAATGTCAGCTTTGTAGAAATTCCGCGAGGGTCCGCTCTTGGCCAAGTTTGCCGATCAGTAACCGGGAGGCAAGAACCGGCCAACGCGACGACCGCGTCCGAGAACAGGTCCGGTTGTTGGCACAGCGCGATGAACTGCCGGAAACTACTAGGGGACGTTCACCTACCGCGACGAAGACAGCATGACATTAGGGGACGCCCACTTCGTCGATAAGCGGGTGCCCCCTGGTTTTCCGTCTATTTTGATTGGCGAATATCGAGCCGGTTCCCGCCATCGCCGCGCTTACGGCGCCGGGAGCAAGAGCGGCTCCTTGAATTTGATAATTTGGTTGACGCCGTCGCCGTCAACCACCTCCATGCTGAGCAGGTTGACACCCTCTGCCTCGACAAACACGTCGCGCGGCTTGCGTATCATGTGATCAAGGCCCTCTGCCATTACCGCGATGAGGTCCTCGTTCTCATCATACGTAACGCCGAACAATGGCAGCCATTTAGCTGCGATTTGACTGCCAAGATTTAGGGACGCAACTTCAATCTCGATATTTTTTCCCTCTAACAATTTTGATACGTTATCAAAGTATGGTTTCCAAACCGTTCTCTCCAGCTTCGTGGTCGTCGTCATGGTTCGTCTCCAGTAGTGGCAACAAAAGCAGCGATAGAAAATGTTTCTTTCCATCGTATTTTGACCATCGCGCTAGGCCGGGGATTCCCTCAATAGCGGCAAACATGAGAAAACGAGCGCCCTGTTGCCTGCCAGCCAGGTTCGAACAGGTAGTTCAACATTGTTCCTTGCATTTACGAAAATCATTTATATTCGTCGGGTGCGATAATCCCACTTCCTTTTTTTTCTCGTACCCGTACACATCAAGGACGTCTCATGAAATCAACATCGATTCTGGTCGGACCGGTCATGGCGTATTGCGCATCGCTGGCGTTTGCCATTCCTGCCGCCAGCGCCCAAACGCAGGCGCCGATTTCTTCCGCCTCCGCTGCCGACCCGGTCGCGGAGCTGGTCGGCCAGTTGGACCTGGAAAAGTACAAGGCGACGATCAAGGGCCTCGCGCAATTCGGCGATCGCCGCCAGGGCACCGAACGCAATCGCAAGGCGCTCGACTGGATCGAGGCACAGCTCAAGTCCTACGGGTGCACGAACACCGAGCGCCTGCAATACGAATTCACCCAGCCGGCACCGCGCCCTGCAGGCG
>JBAQKU010000724.1:0-14501 GCA_049301315.1 Telluria sp. | reverse complement strand
GGCGGGGCGGCGAATGCATCGCAGGCTGGCGCCACGCGGGCGGCAAGCACGGACGATCACATTCATCTGCCCCACGTGAGTCAGTGGGATCTGCCGGCTGCAAGGCAAGAACCGACGCGGGAAGACGCCGAAGCCGAAGACCGGCACCGGGCCGCATTGCAGAAGCGGCAGAGCGACGCCGACAATTCGGCCCTTCAAGATCGCATCGATCAGTACAACTGCGACCACCTCGGCACGCCGCGCGAACTGATCGACCAGCAAGGCCGCGTGGTCTGGAGCGTGCGCTACAAGGCCTGGGGCCGGGTCATACGAGAAGACGTCCATGAAGTCGAGCAGCCGCTCCGGTTTCAGGGGCAGTATGGCGATTCGGAGACGGGGCTGCACTACAACCGGTATCGGTATTATGATCCCGAAGCATCGCGATATGTTTCGCCAGATCCGATAAAGTTGCGTGGCACGTTGAATGGTTATCAATATGCGCCGAATCCGACTGGATGGATTGATCCAAGAGGACTTTCAAAGAGCGGTCCTCCTTGTACAGCCTTAGCTACTTACTATCCTCCTAATAATGGTGCTTTAGGTGAAACGAAAATCGGCACTTTACAGCCTAGGACTGTTGTTGATAGATACGGTTACGGCAAAGGTACGTATGTATCTCCTGTGGAAACACCTTATCCATCTCGAGCGCTACCACCTGATTCAGTTGGTAAGCCTTATAACATATATGACGTTGTGAAACCTATTGAGGGCGTAGAAACCAGCAAAATTGCGTCATGGTTTGGTGAAATAGGTGGTGGAACTCAACATAAACTTCCTGAATCTGTCGATTCCTTGTGTAATTCAGGTCACTTAAGAAAAAGGTGATGGATATGAACAAAAATGATTTGCAAAAACAATTGATCGCATTAAATATTGATCCCAATAGCTATTGTTTGGATGATGGCTATTCTAATGAGGCACTTTGTCTCCATAATAACTATGGAAAATGGTCAATTTACTATAGCGAGAAAGGATTGCGGACTGATGAAAAGTTCTATAACAACGAAGATGATGCATGCAAAGAATTTTTGGTGCAAATTAAGGAAATGTTAGGAATTTGAGCTGTAAGATTGAATTCAATAAAGTTTAAAAACTAAGGGGCACCCAACTTAGTTTTCCTAGTTTTGCGAAAATTAAGGGGTAACCTACTTAGTTTTCCGAGAAACTAACGAGAAACTAAGGGACACCCACTTATCGCCCCGTCATGTCGCTGCGCGCAGGCTGGGCGCGGCTTCAAGCTGAGCGGCCACGTCGGTGCGGAGCCGGTCAGTAACCAAGCGGGTCTTGACACCTTAGGGAGCGGGCGAATGACTGACTGTTCCGCTTCCTCCGTCAAACATTTTGGTTAGGATATGAATTCGCCCGACATGGCTCTTTAAGTCGTTGGTGCTTCGGTTCAAATTATCAAATTCAACAAAATCGGCATTGAGAGCGGCAGTGTCTGTAGCTCTGTTCGCAGCCCGCCCGCGTTCAAAGTTTGTTAAAAATTCCCTGATCAGATGATGGAGTTCTTCTGGCGTCTCGCGCACGAGCCAATAGTAAACAGGAAGAATGCCACCGTTCGCCAACAATTTGTCTCTTGGTAAGAATATTCTCGCCATCTGGTCCAAAACTTCGATGGCCCGCCGAAGAGCTAATTCAAGACGAACTCTGTCCGATTCTGCATGGGACGTAAACAGGTCCATGTTCTTCTTTTTCGTTTCTGCTGGTTTTCCGGTATATTCAAAGATAAGTATCTTTGCAGCCGCATTTAGATCGGCACCACGTTTGACGGAAAAGGCAATGCTGGTCTGAAAGAACTCATGATTAGCAATTTCGCGAATAATTTGAGGAACGTGCCCGACCATTGCATTCCGTATTTCTGCACCCGTCAATGTTTTGCTTCGATTCAATCGGACGAAAAGTTCGTTAATGGGTTCGTCGCTATTAGCGACGACAGACATAATGTGCAATGGATAAGTTTCGAATGCTTCTGCAACTTCCGGGTAACTCGCCTGGAGATCTCGATACCCCAAGCCACCCAAGACGAGATTCAAATCGGGCAAATATTTGAAGTCGTCATTCAGAACAATAAGATTATCAAAAAAATCAAAGATTGCCTCAAAACGCTGTTTCCCGTCGATAATTGCATATGGAAGTCGGTTCGGGTTGAGCGTAGATTCACCCCAAGTGAAGTCGGCCATGTAGAGTTTGGGAACGTCATACCCGTTTAGTATCGAGTCTACCAAATATGCTTTATCCGTCTCGGACCAAATTCGCCCCCTGCGCTGATAGGGCGGTGACATATCAATTTTGTTTCGCCGATTTTTCCACCATGTGAGCGGTTTGGGATCCATCAACTGAATCTTAAATTTCTGATTAGACATTTCTACCCCTCGAATCCAAAAGAGCGACGCATTTCAAGAGACAATCCTTCTAGATCCGGATAAATGGCGGATTCAGTGATGCCATACGAAAGCAACGATTGCCGCATGTTATAAATTAGCGTTTTATCGATCAATATTTTAATCAGGCACGTTGCAGGAAATCCAGCGGTATCGAATGCGTCATCCATTGATGCAACGTTCTGCCCAAAAATTGTGAATACGCCGCGCTGGGCTACGATGCGCGGGCTATTATGAGCTCCAAACATCGCAACAGCGTGATTGTTCATCTTCGCAAAAGATTCTGCTGGTTGGTAGCCCTTTAATTCGGTATCTTTAGTAACAAGTATTTCGCCATCGTAACTTTGATGATTCAAAGCATGCCGATTCCAAGAAATTGGTTCCAAAACCCAAACTGCAGCATCGTCCTTAAAACTCAAACCTGTCTTTGTGTGAGTAAAGGCCGCCGACATCAGCGAAAAATAGAGAGCCACAAATGGGCTTTCACTCCAGTCCAAAAGACGCGTTGGTGCCCTATAATGTTGCATATAAAAAAGCGCATCCCAGTCGTCCGAGAGAGACTTTGACGTAAAAGGAATTGAGCGTTGCCTAAACCAAATCATTGTGTGTCGTTCAAGCTTCGCAATTTCTTCGATGGTCTTTTTGGTTCCGTGCCTGTATAAAGAAGGGGTAAGTTTATAACTAGCTTTGCCTGAACCCCTAAACCAAAGAGGCCCAGCCGCCGCCGATTTTATGCTTTCTACCTGCGCGATAAAGTCAGAAAAAGTCGTGGGCCGTATTTCGGTCGGTTTAGGCATTGCGAATCCTATAAAAGTGCAACCAACAGTGAAGTTCTGCTGGGTTGCAATTTTACTAGGAGTCGCCGCGCCAGGGACTGCAATTGGGAATTTTTTTCTGAGGGGGCGTAGAGTCTATGTTCAAATTGTAAGGATGTTTTGCCAAGAGGGTGGCAAAACGTCGTGTGGCGGCGGGCCAGGGTGCGGCCCGGAGCAGCTGTAAGCAGTCCGCAAAAACGGGGGGGCAGGTGTCCCTCGGGCCAGTTGTTTTCACCAGATTCTGACTTTAGAAACTAAGGGACACTCACTTAGTTTTCGCGGATTGTCGTCTGATTTCGGTCCGGCTCTGCTGAGTGGGTCGACCTTCAGATTGAGCCACTTGCAAAACTGGTCATGCCCCGTGAGTTTGAGCCAGTATGCCGTGCCCGGTCAACTTCCACCTCAAAACGGCATAGTAGCGCCAGGATAAATCTGGTGGCGGGGGAAGCCGAAGTTGGCGGAAACCGCTTGTTGGAGTCCAGAGGGTTCGAATCCCTCCCGGCAAAGCCTAGCGAGCAGCCGGAACCGAGTCTTGCATGCGAATGGGGTAACTCATTACTTGAAGCGTAGACAGGGTGTATTGAAGCCGTGTGATTGAGCCCCGAAAATTTTCACCGCTGGTGTCTTCACTTTCTATGTGCGGAGGACAGGATCGCGTTGGCCGTTAGAGCAAGGCCAACCGGACCGGCCGGGGTCTTAGAGCAGGGCAAAGGTACGGGAAGGATTCCCCAGGAACCTGGGAGATCCTGTGTTTGACCAATTCAAGTAGCTGGTGGCGCCGGGCTGAGAAGCGGGGCCGGGCCTCTCGGAATGTCATCACCGAAGGGGAGCGAACAAGATGGCAGCGAATTGGGACCGGGAAGCGAATCAATAAGTGACCCGGTATTCGGCACAGGAAGTCTTAGCGCCCTCGTAGTACCGGTGACGCCGGGGAACGCCGTTCGGGCGGACCCGGTCGAGGAAAGGGGGGCGTCGTTGTACAGAATCGTTCATGGGAAACACGGAGGAATTTTGAAGCCTGAAAGCGTGTCAACGAAACAGGAACGAATAGCCGAGCTGGCAAGGAGTAGTCCGGCGATGGCATTGACCACTTTGGCCCACCATATCGACTATGAGTGGGTCAACTATGCGTACGAATGCACGCGCAAGGATGGCGCGGTCGGGGTCGACGGTCAGACCGGGGAAGAGTATGCGGCCAATCTGGAGCACAATCTCACCAACCTGATCGACCGGCTCAAATCGGGCAGCTACCGTGCGCCGCCGGTCCGCCGTCATTACATCGACAAGGCCGACGGAACAAGCAAACGTGCGTTAGGAATTCCGTCTTTCGAGGACAAGGTGGCGCAGAGAGCCATCGTCCTGCTACTGGAGCCGATCTATGAGAACGACTTCAGCGATAATTCCTACGGCTACCGCCGTGGGCGCAGTGCGCACGAAGCGCTGCGGGCGATCAGAAGCGGAATTACCAAGCGAGGTGGCCGATGGGTGTTGGATGTTGATGTCAGAAAATTCTTTGACTCAATATCTCACGCCAAGTTGCGGGAATTCTTGTCCAGAAGAGTCATGGACGGTGTCGTCAGAAGGCTGATCGACAAGTGGTTGAAGGCAGGCGTAATGGAAGATGGACAGTTGTCCCATTCCGACACAGGTGCGCCCCAAGGTGGTGTTGCTTCGCCGTTACTTTCTAACGTGTTCCTGCACTATGTGCTCGACGAATGGTTCAGTAACGGGGTGCGGCCCCCCGGCTAAGGGGGCCGAGCACGCTGGTCCGCTTCGCCGATGACTTTGTGATGCTGTTTGCATACAAGGATGACGCGCAGCGGGTGCTGGCGGTGCTGGGCAAGCGGCTAGGGAAATACGGGCTGGAACTCCACCCGGACAAGACCAGTATGGTCGATTTCCGCTACAAACCGAAACCCGTGAAGGAAAACGATGACGAGGTGCTGGCAACGAATTTCAACTTTCTCGGCTTCACGCATATTTGGGTGAGATCGCGGAAGGGCTGGCCGGTGGTGAAGCAGATAACGGCGAAAGATCGCCTAGCCCGTGCGGTGAAGGCGGTAAATCAGCAATGCCGGAAAATGCGGCACTGGTCAGTTAGGGACCAGCATCAAAAGCTTTGCCGGATGCTCAAGGGACACTTTGCCTACTTTGGCATTAGCGGTAACAGCAAGCGTCTGACGAGCCTGAAATATTTGGCCGAACGCTGCTGGCGCAAGTGGCTTTCGCGCAGATCGTCCAAGAGCAATATTCCATGGGCTGCATTCAAAGAGATACTCAAAAGGTTTCCCTTGCCACAAGCTCGAATCGTGCACCGCTACACCGACAATACGTGAGCGAACCTGTGCAATGAAGAACCGGATGCCTTAATTGGGCTCGTCCGGGTCTGTGAGGGATGGGGGCGGTGACGTCCCCATCTACTCGGAAGCCATATCTTCCCCATCGCACATCTGCTGGCGGCGCGCATGAGAACATTGTTCCGGCTCGAAGAGCTGGCGCGCGCGCCGCCGAAAATGACACCGAGGGCCTTCCGGCTACCTTCCTGAAGCCTTCCCTCATCCAACCACGCACCGCAACGAGATTTTTCCGGTCCCGGCCATGCCGTCATATTTCCTGCTGGCGCTAAGTTGAACGGACCTGCTAGTATTTCCCGTGCGCATTAGCTCAAAAAGGGAAAATGATGGAAAGCCGTCTCAACCGTCTTGAAGCCGTCCAGGCCATGCTGCTTGAAATCGGGCAGAAGTCGACGACATGCAGCGACATCACCGAGTTCATTCGCAGCGTGCACAAGGCGCTTGGCCGGATCATGTATTCCGCCAACTTTTATGTCGCGCTCAGCGACCGCGAAGACGGCAGCGTGCGCTTTGTGTATTTCGTCGACGAGCTCGACCCGACTCCCGACCCGCGGGAAAAGGTCAGGCTGGCCTCGCCCGATGAGTCGCCTACCGCCTGGGTGATCCTGAACCGCGACACACTGGTGATGACGGCCGACGAGCACGCGGCGCGCAAGACGGGCGGCAAGGTGTGGGGCGCCGGCAGCACCGCCGAGCACTGGATGGGCTGCCCGCTGCTGGACCAGCAGCACGCGGCGCTGGGCGCCATCGTGATCCAGAGCTACAGCTTGCAACATACCTTCAATCAGGAAGACCAGGCGCTGTTCGCGCTGATCGCCAACCACGTCTCGGTCGCGCTGCAGGGCCTGCAGAGCGTGGACCGGCTCGAGCGCGCGGTGCAGGAACGCACCGCCTTGCTGGCGCACGAAGTGGCCGAGCGCACCCGCGCCGAAACGGTGCAGCACGCGCTCTACGAAATCGCCAACCTGTCGGCCTCGGCGATCGACGCGCAGATGCTCTCGGCCAGCCTGCACAAGATCATCAGTGCCCTGATCGTCGCGGAAAACTTCCTGATCGCGCTGTATCATCCGGAAACGAAGGAGATCAGCATTCCGTATTTCGTGGACCAGAAGGATGCCGAGGCGCCGGTCAAGCGCTTTCGCTACGGGGTAGGGATGAGTTCCTACGTGCTCGCCTGCAAGCAGGCCAGCCTGCACGATGCGCACAGCTATGCCAGGCTGGTGGCCGACGGGCTCATCAACGAGCCGCTGGGCAGCACCGATATCGCCAGCTGGATGGGCGCGCCGATGCTGGTGCACGACCAGCCCTACGGCGTGATCATCGTGCAAAGCTACGATCCGGCGATCGTGTACACCCAGGCCGACCTCGAGCTGCTCGCCTTCATGGCCAGCCATGTGGCGGTGGCGATTGCGCGCATGCAGGCCGACCGCGCGATCCGCAAGGCCAAGGAGCGCCTCGAGAACCAGAACGCGGCCCTCAATGCGGCGCTGCGCGCCTTGCAGGAGGCGCAGTCGGAGCTGGTGCGCCAGGAAAAGCTGGCGTCGCTGGGGCGCCTGGTGGCCGGCGTCGCGCACGAGATCAATACGCCGCTGGGCATCTGCGTGACCGCGACCAGCCACCTGGTGCAGGAGCTCAAGCTCACGCGCGAGGAGCTCGACGCGGGCGAGATGACGGAGGACAGCCTGCAGCAGTTTTTCGAGATCATCGACCAGTCGCTGCGCATATTGACCACCAATACCCAGCGCGCCGCGGCGCTGGTGCGCAGCTTCAAGCAGGTCGCGGTCGACCAGTCATCGGACGCGATCCGCAGCTTCAACCTGAAGGGCTACCTCGACGAGGTGCTGCTGTCGTTGCAGCCCAAGCTCAAGGGCCGGCCGGTCCGGGTCGAACTCGAGTGCGCGCCCGATATCAGCCTCGACAGCTTCCCCGGCGCGGTCTCGCAGATCGTGACCAACCTGGTCGTCAATTCGCTGGTGCATGGCTTCGAGCAGGACCAGGCCGGCCATATCCGCATCGCGGTCCGGCTCGACGGCGAGCAGGTGCTGTTCGATTACGGCGATGACGGCGCCGGCATGTCCAAGGACATGCTGGCCCAGCTGTTCGACCCCTTCTTTACCACCAAGCGCGGGCAGGGCGGCAGCGGGCTCGGCGCCCACATCCTGTTCAACCTCGTCACCGGGCCGCTGGGCGGCACGGTCAGGGCCGAGAGCGAGCCCGGCAAGGGCCTGCGCTACCACCTGCAGTTCCCGCGCAGCCGCAGGGCCGCAATGCTCGCCGTCAGTCCAGGTCGGGAAAGCGCCGGTTGACTTCGAGCGCGGCGTCGATGTTGTTGATCAGTAGTTCCACGAACACCGGATCGAGATGGTGGCCCGCCAGTTCGCGCAGGTGCGCGAGCGTGCGCTCGACCGGCCAGGCTTCCTTGTAGCAGCGCTTGTGCATGAGCGCGTCGAACACGTCGGCCACCGCGACGATGCGCGCGTACAGGTGGATCTGGTGGCCCTTCAGGCCCTGCGGATAGCCGCTGCCGTCGAATTTTTCATGGTGCTGGTGTGCGATCACGGCCGCGGCCTTGAGAATCGGGCGCGTCGAGCCGTTCAGGATCGACAGCCCCACCGCCGGATGCTGCTTCATGATTTCCCACTCGGCCGCATCGAGCTTGCCCGGCTTGAGCAGCACCGCGTCGGGGGTCGCGACCTTGCCGATGTCGTGCATCGGCGCGGCGTGCCTGAGCACCGTGGTTTCGTCGTCCGGCATGCCCGACGCCTGCGCCAGCAGCTTGCACACCTCCGCCATGCGGCGTACGTGGTTGCCCGCTTCGTTCGAGCGCGACTCGACCACGTCGCCCAGGCGCAGGATCAGCTCGGCCTGGGTGTCGGTGATTTCCTGGTTGAGCAGGATGTTGTCGAAGGCGATCGCCACGCCCGAGCAAAACAGCTCGAGCAGCTTGGCGTCGATTTCCGAGATATCCTCGACGCCCTTGAGCACCAGCAGCGAGGCCTTGCCGCTGTTGTTCGGGAAGTAGCCGACGTAGGTGTCGCCATGCAGGCGCGAGATGCGGTTCTTGCGCGCATCGTCTAGCTGCGCCAGCAATTCCGGCCCCAGCAGCGTGTCGCCGATATCGCCGATCTGGGCCAGTACCTCGTATTCGGTTTCGCCCGCGATCATGCTGGCCGCGCGCAGGCGCAGCAGGATGCTTTGTTCGAGGCACAGCAGCGCGACGACTTGCTGCAGCAGGCCGCTGGCGAAGTCCTTCAGATTACGCTGGCGGAAAATGTGGGCCGAGGCCGCGATCACGCGTTCGAGGCCTTCGCGATAGTTCAGCTGCACGAGGCGCGCTTCCTCCACCTTCATGATGTCGCGGTAGGCGCGCAGGGCAGCGAAGGTGGTGGTAAACAGCTTGGTGCGATCGAGCTCGGTTTTTTCCTTGTAGTCGTTGATGTCGAAGTTGACGATCACGCGTTCCTCCGGCGCCTGGCCGGGCTGGCCGGTACGCAGCACGATGCGGGTGAACTGGTTGCCCAGATCCTCGCGCATCCAGCGCGCCACTTCCAGGCCGCTGTCCTCGCGCTCCATCACCACGTCCAGGAACACCAGCGCGATATCGGTTTCGCGCGCCATCACTTCCTTGGCCTCGCTTGCGCTATAGGCGTGCAAGAAGCTCAGGGCGCGCCCGTCGAGCCGGAAGCGGTTCAGGGTCAGCTTGGTGATGTCATGGATATCGGGTTCATCGTCGACCAGCAGGACTTTCCAGGGAGGTAACTTGGGCGCGGCTGAAGACAGGAATGACATATGAACGAGTTCCGATACCGTTAGTGTTTGGATTCGAGCAATACGCCCCGGTGCTCGGCACACTCGGCAGCGGGTCGAAGCGATTGTAGTATGACATTTGCCTATTAACAATAGAAAATATTAAACAGACAGCGGCGCTGCGACATACAGTTGGTAGCGATCGAGGGAAATGCCACGGACTTTGCAATTGCCCATTCGCAGTGCGTCAAGGCGCAGGGCGAACACGCAGATTTGCCAGAATAGACTTGTATAGTTCTGGCGCTATCGCGCCAACCAAGGAGTAGATGGTGTCGTTGTCGTCGATGACGAAATGGATGTACTGCGATCTTGGCGGTGCCGCTTGCACCCAGTAGGCATGTATTTTTCCCCTGGAAGATTTGGTGTAACGTTCGGCATTGTCAAAGTTTTCTATGCGGCGAATTTTTGTCAGCGCATCACTGCGACGGTCAGGATTTCCGAGCAGGTCGAAGAACTCCTGGCCATTCATCGAATTCGCTCCCGCCATCCCGAGTGCTTCGTACTTTCCGATATACGCGGCGCGAGGAGCGGACATAAATAGGGCGCCAGTCCGGCCATCAACTGCCCCCTTGGGAAGTAAGTGCACCGCAAACGGTTCCGTGTCGGAAACGAAAATCCTTTCTATCTGGGTGGGGGAAAGTTTCATTTCCAGCACTCCGAACTGGAGCGTGATACATGTATTGCAGGGCATTGGCGCCGGCCAGATTGTCGATTCCAAGGCCACATCGCTGGCAAGGCACGGTCGTAATAATATTCCGGCCGTTAGAGCAAATACGGCAATTTTTGCATTCACGCCCATTTCTGCTTTCCTGACATCGCGATTCCAAGCGATGCCATATCCAGTTGAGTTTTCCACTTGTAGATCACGGCACGTGCGCACGTGAACGACCAGCGACTGCGATATGCGTTGAAGGTGCCGTTCCCGAACTGCATGGCCAGCCAACTGACGGATGCGCGTCCGCCAGGGGGGCTTCGGTACCCAGCCAAATGCCGTTGAGCATTTTTTTGTTTCGGAAAGCATGATGCCAAACACTTCGGCGACCTTCTCGTTCACTTCACCATCCCACACTGGAAGTATATTTGCAAATCGATAGAGGGACTGAATCATTTCTTTGACGTCGGCGCTGCCATTATCGCTAGCCATGATGCCTCCGATTGTAGGTTCACTTATCTTGCTTGAGGGCGCTAGTTAATGTAACCCGGCAGAAATGCAGGTCCTTGTTAGGGGTCAAGTGTTGTCGCCACGCACGAGAGGTGGACTCGGCACTGCCAACACCAGCGTGGCAGCGCGCCAAGCGGCCCGGTGCGGATTAATATTTAGATACAAACTAATTGTCAGCTGCCCGATCAGCGTGTTCCAAACGGCGTATATTGGAAAGGCACGAAGAAGCATCGTGCGCTTGAGATTGAAAGGAAAGACCATGAAGACGTTGATCCGAAACCTGGCCCTGGCGGGCCTGTCCCTGCTGGCGGCCGCAAGCGCTTCGGCGGGGGTGAGCGTGACGTTCTCGCATCCCGAGAACTATGCCGACCTGCCGTTCGCACCATGGGAGCGCGATCAGGTGCTGCGGGACCTGACCGAGCACTTCACCCGCCTCGCGGCCACGCTGCCGCCGGGGCAGGACCTCAAGGTGGAAATCCTCGATGTCGACCTGGCGGGCCGGATCAGGCACGACTTTCGCGGCGCCCACGAGATCCGCGTCCTGCGCGGGCAGGCCGACTGGCCGCACATCCATCTGCGCTACACCCTGACCGAGGCAGGCCAGGTGCTGGGCACGGGCGAGGAACACCTGAGCAACATGATGTACCTCGACCGCATCAACCGCTACGTGAGCGGCGATCCGCTGCGCTACGAAAAACAGATGATCGACGACTGGTTCAAGGACAAGATCGCCCCCCGCCGTCCAAGCTGAGCCGCGCCGGCACGCAGCGTCGCTTTCGCGTACCGCAGTCTGCGGCCCAGCAGTTCAGCCGCGCAAGTCTGCGACCGGCTCGCGCCCGAAGCGCTCGCTCAGGAGGAAGTCGACCAGGCGCCGCGCGCATGCGGCGGGCGCGTCAAGGCCGCCGCTGCGCTTGAGGGCGTCGAATTTCTCGCGCATGGGAAACTGTTCGAGCGATACCGCGCGCACGTCGGCCTGCATGTCGGTGTCGATCACGCCCGGCGCCAGGCTGCAGATGCGCAGGGCCGGCGTGTGGTCGAGCGCCACCGCCCGCGCGTGATGGTCGAGCGCGGCTTTGGTCGCGCAATACACGCTCCAGCCGGCATACGCATTGCGCGCTGCGCCGCTCGACACGTGCACGATACGGCGCTCGCCGGCGCCGCCACTGGCGGCCATGACTGCGCTCGACAGCATCAGCGGCGCGCTCACGTTGAGCGCGACGGCGCGGGCAATGGCCAGCGGGTCCTGGCTGTCGAGCGGGCCGACCGGCTTGACCGTTCCTGCATTGTTGATTAACAGGACCCCGCTGGCACCCGACAGGAAGCGCTGCAGCGCGCCACCGCCCAGCCATTGCCCCAGCGCCGCGCTGTCGGACAGGTCGAGTTCGGCCTGCGAAAATGTGTCGGGATGGCTGCGTTCAAGTCCGGCATTGCGGTGCCGGGCGAGCCCGAGTACGGTGATGCCGCGCGCCAGCAGGTTGGCGGCAAGCGCGGCGCCCAGCCCCCGGGTGGAGCCGGTAACGATTGCTTTCAACATGGAGACATCCTTGAGCAACGGAGGGTAATTAGTGTACACCTGCGGCCGTGGGGACGGTTTCCGCCCCCACGGGTGCGAAAAAATCGCATACAATCAGTTACGTCGCCGCATGGAGACACACGCTGGGGGTCCTGCTAGCCGCGATGCGGCAAGTCGGTGAGAAATACCCTTCGAACCTGATCTGGATAATGCCAGCGAAGGGAAGCTATCGAGAAGAGCGCGCCCCCTCGACACTCCCCACCTGGTCCGGCTGAACCTTCAGCCCGCAAACTGGGAGCACTATGTACGCCATCCTGAAATTCCTGTCCGCCGCCCGTGCATTGACGAAGGCCGCCTGCGCATGAAAGTGATCGTCCTTGGCGCCGGCGTGGTCGGCAGCGCGTCCGCGTGGTACCTGCGCCAGCAGGGGCACGAGGTGACGGTGGTGGAGCGCCAGCCGGGCGCTGCGCTGGAAACGAGTTGTGCCAACGGCTGCCAGATTTCAGTCTCGCATGCCGAGCCGTGGGCCAATCCGGCCATGCTGGTCAAGGTACTGAAATGGATCGGCCGCGAGGATGCGCCGCTGCTGCTGCGCTTGCGGGCCGAACCGCTGCAGTGGCAGTGGTGCCTGCAGTACCTGCGCGAATGCCTGCCCTCGCGCGTGGCGCGTAACGTGCGCCAGATTGTCGCGCTGGCCGACTACAGCCGCCTGTGCCTGAAGTCGCTGCGGGCCGACACCGGGATCGAGTATGACCACCTGACGCGCGGCATCCTGCATTTTTATACCAGCCAGAAGGAATTCGACCGCTCCAAAGGGGCCGCCGCACTGATGCGCGAACTGGGCTGCCCGCGCGAGACGGTCGACGCCGACGAGGTGGTGCGGCTGGAACCGGCGCTGGCCGGGATGCGCGCCAGGATTGTCGGCGGCGATTTCACCGCGACCGATGAATCGGGCGACGTCCACCTGTTCACCTCGCGCCTGGCGCAGATGGCCGCTGCGGCCGGCGTCGAATTTCGTTTCAATACCAGCGTGACGCGCCTGCTGGGTGAGGGCAGCGGGGCCGATGCGCGCATCGACGGGGTGGAAATCATCGACGCCGACGGGCGCTTCCAGGTGCTGCGCGCCGACGCCTTCGTGGTGGCGCTGGGCAGTTTTTCCGTGCCCCTGCTAAGGCCACTCGGGATCAGGCTGATGATCTATCCGGGCAAGGGCTATTCGGCCACCTACCGGGTGCTGGACGCGGATGCGGCGCCCACGGTGTCGCTGACCGACGATGAATACAAGCTGGTCATTTCGCGCATCGGCCAGCAACTGCGCGTGGCCGGCACCTGCGAGTTCAACGGCTATGCGCGCGACCTCGATCCGGTGCGCTGCGAGGTGCTCACGCGGCGCGTGCGGGAACTGTTTCCGCACGCCTGCGACTATGGCGATCCGGCCTACTGGAGCGGCCTGCGCCCGCTGACCCCGTCGAACGTGCCGTATATCGGCAAGACCAGCTACCGCAAGCTGTTCCTCAATACCGGGCATGGCACGCTGGGCTGGACCATGGGCTGCGGTTCAGGCCGGGCGATCGCCGACATCGTTTCGGGACGGCGTCCGGAGCCTGATTTCGCGTTTACCGGCGGCGCTTAATCGATCCAGTTGACGCGTGCGAACTTGGCGCGGAATTCTTCCGGCATGCTCACCACCTGCGAGCTCTTGTAGTTGAAGAAGACAAAGCCGGACTTGGCCATGGCAATCAGGGCCTTGTCGCGCGGGCGCGTGATGCGGAAGGTGACGTCGCCGCCGTACTTGTTGAAGTCCATGACGCCGACCTCGAACAGCAACTGGTCGCGCGCATGCGCCTCCGCGCGGTAGGTGGTGGCAAGGTCGGTGACGATGATGCCAGTGCCGTCGCGCTCGGTTTCGCCTACGCCGAATTCGAACAGGAAGCGGGCACGCGCTTCGGAGATCATCGAGATCATCGAATCGTTGCCCAGGTGGTTGGCGCCGTTGATGTCGGT
Source organism: Telluria sp. (assembly GCA_049301315.1). Lineage (GTDB taxonomy): Bacteria > Pseudomonadota > Gammaproteobacteria > Burkholderiales > Burkholderiaceae_D > JBAQKU01. The sequence goes on along the minus strand of JBAQKU010000724.1, from coordinate 423 downwards.
TACCCGAACGGTCAACGGCGTGCTGTAGCAGTACTGGTCTTCAGGAAAATCGAGTATCAGTCGGGCCATGGGGTTTCTTATCATTTGCTCAGAGAAACCCCGCCCTTCAGGGCGGGGAGGAAAGGAGCCCGCCGCGTAGCGATCTGCAAAGCAGATCGGGCACAGTAGAAAGCCTCGGCGGCCGCAGCAGTCCAGGTGAAGAAGGAATTTGAACTTTCTTGCATGGTTTGAACTCTAATTCGTATGCGTTTTAGGGCTGTCGTTAGACACCAGGATGCTAGTAACACAATCGTTTTTTCCGGGCTACGGTCGCCGTTTTCTGGCGAGGTCGAAAGATATCCCGCAGACCTGAATAAGGAAGCTGGCATTTGCCAATCTCCCCTCTCGGACGTGAGAGGCCAGTAGTGGGAATCCCCTTTCTTT
>JBAQKU010000723.1:0-2078 GCA_049301315.1 Telluria sp. | reverse complement strand
GGTTTGGCGCTTGGCGGCCGAGCGGCGCGCTTGGAAACCTCGGCGCGCGGCGCGCTCCCGGGCTGCGGCGGGTTCGCCTTTTTCTCGATGATGGGCGCAGGCGGGAGCGCGGCCCGGACAGAAGGCTGTGCTTGTGCCTGCACGATGGGGGCCGGCAGTTCAGGCGGCGGCGCCACCATCTTGACCGCACGCGGCTGCAGTACCGGCGTCGCCGGCACCGGCGCAGGCGGCGCCGGGCGCTTCAGGTAGTACCAGCCGAGCACGCTGGCCGCGGCCACGATCACCAGCACGCCGGCTCCGATGACCCAGGTGCGCAAGGAACCGAGGCGTTCCTCGAACGGCACCGACCTGAGCTCCATTTGCGGCACAGCGGCAGGCTCGCCCGAGCCGCGCGCATCGAGGTCCTGCAGCATCTTGTTAATCAGGCTCATGTGCGTAACGCCCAGGTCAGTCCGCTGGCCGCGGCCAGCACCAGCGCCGCCGCCAGCCATGTCCACGCGCTCGGCTTTTCCTTGACCGTGTCGGCGGCCGCGTCGGCGACGTGGCGGCGCGTCACCTGATGCTTGCCCTGGCCATAGCTGAGCATGAGCGCCTTGTGCGCCAGGATGTTCACCAGCCGCGGAATGCCGCCGCTGGCCGAGTACAGGCGCCTGATCGCGGCCGGCGTGAACAGGCGTGCGCCCTTGAAGCCGGCGATGCGCAGGCGGTGCGCAATGTAATACTCGAGGTCGTCGCGCTTGAGCGGACCCAGGTGGTATTGGAAGGTGATGCGCTGGGCCAGCTGGCGGATCGAGGTGAGCTGCAGGTTGGTGTTCAGTTCCGGCTGGCCGAACAGGACGATCTGCAGCAGCTTGCGTTTTTGCGTTTCCAGGTTGGTGAGCAGGCGCAGCGCTTCCAGGCTTTCCACCGGAATCGCCTGCGCTTCGTCCAGGCACAGCACCACCTTCTTGTTTTGCACCGCCAGCGAAATGAGCCGGTGCGTGATCGCCTTGAGCAAGTGGTGCTGATCAACATCCTTTTCCAGCGCGATCTCAAGCTCGTCGGCCAGCGCCAGCATCAGGGTGCGCGGCTCCAGATAGGGATTCGGAATGTAGGCGGTGACGAATTGCGGTCCCACCGATGCCATGAACTTGCGGCACAGCAGTGTCTTGCCGGTGCCGACCTCGCCGGTGATCTTGATGAAGCCCTCGCCATTCTTGGCGGCCACCAGCAGCGTGTTGAGCGCCTCCTGCGCATGCGGGCAGTTGAAGAAGAAGCTGGTGTCCGGCGTAATGCTGAAAGGAACTTCACGCAAGCCGAAATGGGTCTTGTACATGCTTATTTCCGCTCCGTCGCGCTCGGGTCGAGGTTCTTGAAACGCCTGCCGCTGTCGAGCATATCCTCGTTCCAGCTGCTGGACCCTTCCACGATGGTCGGCTTGATCAGGACCACCAGCTCACGCTTCTGGTTGACCTGCCCCTTGTTGCCGAACAGGTTGCCCAGCACGGGCAGCCGGTGCGCGCCCGGCAGGCCGCTGCTGTCGGCGGTCGAGGACTGGCGCATCAGGCCGCCGATGGCCACCACCTGCCCGTCCTGGCCACGCACCATGCTGTCCATCTCCGAGGTGGCCGAGGCCGCCATTGGCAGGCTGAGCGAGCCGGCGCTGCCCAGGTTGATGTCCTTGCTGACGGTGGACACCTGGCTGACCGAAGGATGCACATGCAAGATGATGTTGCCGCGATCGTCGATCTGGGGCGTCACGTCGAGCACCACGCCGGAAAAGAAAGGCTGCAAGGTCACGCTCGGGCTCACCGTATTGTTGCCGGTCGCGCTGGTATTGGTGGTGGTGCTCACGCCCGTCACGAAGAACTCGTCGGTGCCGATCTTGAGCACCGCCTTCTGGTTGTTCATGGTCGCGATGCGCGGGCTCGACAGCACATGCACGGTGCCTTGCGATTCGAGGAAGGAAATCAGGACTGCGAAATTGCTGGTCTGGAAAGCCATGCCGAACAGCGAACCGGCGCCGCCCGCATTGGCCAGCGACAAGCCGCTGCTCGCCACCAGCCCGGCTGCGGTGCTGAGCGCGCTCGGCTGTCCGC
>JBAQKU010000722.1:0-2717 GCA_049301315.1 Telluria sp. | reverse complement strand
GTGCCACGTGTGGGGACTGAATGCGCCCTTGCCGGAAGCGCCGCCGTCGACCAGGGTGCCGGCCATGCCCGCCGCCACGGTCATCAGGGAAAAATAGAACACCACCCGATATTCGGGCTCGCCCATGTGCCCCAGCCGGCGCACCTGCATGTAGGCCATGGCCGAGAGCACGCTCGAGAGCAGGCCGACCGCGCCGCCGACCCACTGGTGCGTTTCGACCGCTGGCTGCAGCACCAGCGTGACGCCGACAAAGCTCATCGCGATGGCGGCGATGAGCGGCCACTCCACGTGGTTTTTCGAATGCCACCAGCCGGCGCAGAACAGGAAACCTGCGATCCAGATCGGCGCCATGTAATTGAGGGTGACGGCCGTGGCCAGGGGCAGCTTGGCGATGGCATAGAACCACAGCCACAGCGAGGCCACGCCGACCAAGCTGCGCCACAGGTGCTCCCTGGCAAAGGCGGTGCGCAGGCTCAGGCCCTGGTGGCGCACCAGGAACGCCAGCATGAGCGTGCCGACCAGGCCGCGGTACATGACGATTTCAGAGGTGGTGTAGTAAGCCGAGGCCAGCTTGACGGCCGCGCCCATGGCGGAAAAGCCGAAGCTGGCAAATAACATCCAGAGTGACGCCATTAAATTCCCGAAGCGTCAGAGCGCGAGATTGCTGCGGTACCACTCGTGGAAGTGCTGCATGCCGTCTTCCATCGGTGACTGATAGGGGCCGACCTCGTTGACGCCGCGCGTCATCAGGATGCGCCGTCCGGCATCCATGCGCATCGCGATTTCATCGTCCTCGACACAGGTTTCCATGTAGGCGGCGCGTTCGGCCTCGATGAACTCGCGTTCGAACAGCACGATTTCCTCGGGATAGTAGAACTCGACCACGTTGCGCGTTTTCTGGGGACCGTCCGGCCACACGGTCGAGACGATCAGCACGTGCGGATACCATTCGACCATGATGTTCGGGTACAGCGTGAACCAGATCGCGCCGTACGGCGGCACTGTGCCGCCGCGGAACTTGAGCACCTGTTCCTGCCACTTCTTGTAGACCGGCGAGCCGGAGCGCTGCAGGCCGCGGTTCACGCCCACCGTCTGCACGCTGTAGCCGGGCCCGAATTCCCAGCGCAGGTCGTCGCAGCTGACGAAGCCGCCCAGGCCGGGGTGGAACGGCTCGACGTGGTAATCCTCAAGGTAGACCTCGATGAAGGTCTTCCAGTTGTAGTCGCAGTGGTGGATTTCCACGTGGTCGAACATGTAGCCGCCGAAGTCGAAATCGGCGTTCACGGACAGCCTGGCCAGCTTGGCCAGCACGTCATAGCCGTTCTGCTCGAACAGCAGCCCGTTCCACTCCTGGAGCGGCGTCCTGGCCAGGTTCAGGCACGGCGTTTCCGCGAAGTGCGGCGCGCCGATCAATTCGCCCTTCAGGTCGTAGGTCCAGCGGTGCAGCGGGCAGACGATGTGGCTGGCGTTGCCGCGCCCGTTGAACATGAGCGCCTGGCGATGCCGGCACACGTTCGACAGCACCTCGATGCCGTGCGCGTTACGCACCAGCATGCGGCCTTCGTTCTCCGCCGCCAGGGTGGCAAAGTCGCCCACTTCGGGCACCATCAGCGCATGCCCCAGATAGCGCGGGCCGGCGTTGAACAATTGCTGCATTTCACGCTGCAGCAGCGCTTCGTCAAAGTAGACACTTACCGGAAGCTGCGCGCTAAAGCGCGCCAGCTTGGCGTGGGTAGCCAGATCGGACATCCCAACCCCCCTTTAATATGGGCATCGAAGCCAAGGAAGAGAAAGAATCCAAAGACCAGTATTTTGGGTTGCGCAATACGGTATTTCGGACAGAACCGGAGATTATACCGTGTAACAGCCTCTACAGTCGTGGGCCCGCGCGGGAATGTGGCGTCTGAAGATGTAAGGATTGCCTAAAAAGCATGGTATTCATGGCCGGGCCCCCTTTTGCGATAAAATCTGGTCCTGCTGGCAAGCCGGCGAAGGCGAACCATCGTCACCCCTTAGGATGGATTGTTCTAAAATACGGGTTTAGACTGGCACGTTCGTCACAAGTTGCGTGCCGGCGTTTCACATAAAGTATCTATGTCAAAGAATTTAAAAGCGGAAAGCGCAGCGGCCCCCGAGTCGTTCGAACAGGCCATGGCCGAACTGGCGCAGCTGGTCACGCAGATGGAAGCGGGACAGCTGCCCCTTGAAGCATCGGTGGCGGCCTATGCGCGCGGTTCGGAACTGGTCAAGTACTGCGCCGCCCAGCTCGAAAAAGTGGAATCCCAGGTCAAGGTGCTGGAGGGCGACATGCTCAAGCCGTTCGCGGACGCGCTCGACGAGGGCGCCCAATGACGGCGGCAGGTGCATTCGACGACTGGACCCGGACCGTGCAGGCCTATGTGGAGCAAGCGCTCGAGCGCGCGCTGCCGGCCGCCGGCGCCGAGCCGCGCAAACTGCATGAAGCGATGCGCTACACGGTGCTCGGCGGCGGCAAGCGGGTGCGTCCGCTGCTGGTGTTCGCGGCCGGTGCCGTGTTCGGTGCCGATGCCGGCGCGCTGGCGCGCGTGGCCGCTGCGGTCGAAATGATCCACGTGTATTCGCTGGTGCACGACGACATGCCCTGCATGGACGACGACGATCTGCGCCGCGGCAAGCCGACGCTGCACGTGGCGTACGACGAAGCGACCGCGCTGCTGGCCGGCGACGCGCTGCAGGCG
>JBAQKU010000721.1:0-3155 GCA_049301315.1 Telluria sp. | reverse complement strand
GACCATAGCAAGTCGGTACCACCCCTTCCCATCCCGAACAGGACCGTGAAACGACTTTGCGCCGATGATAGTGCTGCAACCAGTGTGAAAGTAGGTTATCGTCAGGCTAGTTATATGAAAAAACCCCAGCAGATTCGTCTGTCGGGGTTTTTTTTCGTCCCGGGATTCGCTGAACCCGTACCCGGATGACGCGCTGATCGATCAGGCCGACAGCAACAGTGCCAGACCGTACCTGACACAATCTCCTTGGAACGACTGGCCAACACTGGCCCCCGGTTGCCTCCCCCCGAAACAGACGCTCCCGATCAGGCCAGTGTCGCCCAGTTCTGCTTGTTTATTTCCCCCAGCAGTTCGCATACCCCCCGCTAGCAACGGGCTTCCTTTGTTGACTGGTATCAATACGAAACAGCCCGTGGAAGCGATGATAATCGCGGCCTTCGTGCTATTGCTGCGTGCCATTCCAGCGGCCCGGAAACACATTAAGGGGTAAATCTATGAGACGCAAATTCGTGAGTTCGGTTCGCAATGCAAGCACGTTTTACCTGGCAACAGTTGCTGCTGTATGTGCGTTCGCGCTGAACGGGTGCGGGAAAAACGGAGACGACACTGCAGGCCCGCAGTACTGGGCCGAACTGGCGCGCACGAGCAATGGCGTGGCCCATGTCCGCGCCAATGATTTCAGCTCGCTGGGCTATGGCATGGCCTACGCATACGCGCAGGATAACGTATGCATGTTTGCCGACAGCCTTCTGACCGCGCGCGGCGAACGTTCGCAGTTCTTCGGCCCCAACCTGCCGGCAACCAGGACGGCTAACGGAGAGTACGGAGCCGCCAGCGACTTCATGGATTTGAACAACCAGGACAGCGATTTTTTCTTCAAGGGGTATCTCGATATCGAGCAGCTCAAGGCCGGTTACGCCGCTGCCAGCGAGAATGCGCGCAAGCTGCTGGAAGGCTATGCGGCAGGCTATAACCGCTACCTCAGGGATAACGCCGGCCGTTATCCGGCAGCATGCAACAACGCGAAGTGGGTACGTCCGATTACCCTCGAGGACATGTACCTGGTGCTGGCGGAGAAAGCGCTGCATGCGTCCGGCGAGGTGTTTGCGAAGGAGATCGTTGCCGGTGCGCGCGACGACCCCGCCAAGTTTCCTGCCGCACCAAGCCAAGTCGACAACCCCGACACCTCGCTCATACGCGCCAGGCTGGCCAGGCTTACCGGTGAACTTGGCAGCAATGGCCTCGCGCTCGGCAAAGACGTGACCGCCAGCGGCCGCGGGATTCTGCTTGGAAATCCTCATTATCCCTGGACCAGTACCGACCGCTTCTACCAGATGCACCTGACCGTGCCCGGGCGCTACGACGCGATGGGCGTCATCCTGGGCGGCATTCCAATCATCGTGATCGGCTTCAACCGCGATGTGGCATGGACCCACACGGTCACCCAGGCAGTCCATTTCACCACCTTCAGGCTTGCGCTCGACCCGGGCGACGCCACCGGGACAACCTACCTGTTCGACGGCGCGAAGGTGAAGATGAGCGCGAAAACCGTTACCGTCGATAGTCTCCAGCCGGACGGGAGTATCACCAAGCGCAGCAAAACGTTTTACTTCAGCAAGCAAGGTGCCGTGCTGGTCATGCCCGAAGCAGGCATCAGTTGGACCCCGGCCGCAGTGCACGTGCTGGCCGATGCGAACCGCAATAACACCCGGCTGATCGACCAGTGGATCGGACTTGGCAGCGCGAAGAGCGTGCTGGAGATGAAAGCGTCGCTCGACAAAATTGCGGGTCTGCCGTGGATCAACACAGTGGCTGCCGATCGCAGCGGCAACACCATGTATGCCGACGCCAGCGTGGTGCCGCATGTGACGACCGACAAGTTCGCGTCCGATTGCTTCCTCGTGCCGCCGCTGCTCATGTTCGACGGTTCGCGCAGCGCCTGCGCCTGGGGGCATGACCCGGATACACCCGAGGGCATCTTTTCGCCGGCGAATGGCCCGTGGATGATGCGCACGGACTATGTTGCCAATTCGAATGACAGCTATTGGCTCAGCAATGCACGCGCGCTGCTCACCGGCCCGCCTCCTTTCGGGTTTTCCCCGCTGTATGGCCGCACTGGCGTCGAACAGATGCTGCGAACCCGCATCGGCTTCAAGCAACTGGAACAGGTGCTGGCACAGCGCAAGCCCATGCGACTCACAGACGTGCAAGAGCTGGCCTTCGCCAACCGGCTTTATGCAGCCGAACTGATCCTGCCTGAGTTGCTGCCGGCCTGTGTCGCGGCCAATGACGGCGGCCTGACGCCGGCCTGCAATGTGCTGGCCGCATGGGACAAGCGGACCAATCTCGATAGTCGCGGAGCGATCTTGTTCCGCGAGTTCTGGAACGACGCGTCATCGATTCCCGACAAGTGGGCGGTTCCGCTCGACATTACCGACCCGGTGAACACCCCGCGTGGCCTGAATCCAGCTTCCCAGGCCGCAATGCTGGCAGCACTCAAGCGAGCCGCGCAAAAGATGGACGTGCTTAAGATACCGCTTGACGCACGCCTCGGAGACTATCAGGGCGACACCCGCAACGGTGTTCGCGTCCCCATGCACGGCGGTATCGGCGACATCGACGGTTCCTACAACTCGATCCACATGAGCACGGCGCTCGGTCCGACCGGCTACAACGACGTGAAATGGGGCACGAGTTATGTGCAGGCGGTGACCTTCGACGAAAACGGTCCGGTGGCGCAGGCCATGCTGGTCTACGGACAGTCGGTGGATCCGAAGTCGCGCTATTACGCGGACCAGCTGCCGTTGTATTCGGCCAAACAGTGGCCGGCATTGCCGTTCAGCGCGGAGCAGATCAAGGCCGACCAGCATTTCGAAGTGATCACCCTGTCTGAATAATCGCGCCATATGCGCGATTGCACTTGCGGAGCATGGGGAAGCTTTGCTATAGTTCGCACCCCGCCTTGGCGGCCCCGTTGCGAGGCAGTCCAAAAACAACAAGCTGCGGGGCGTAGTAAAGAAAAAAGAGGTTGACGAGAAGCGCGAAACACTGCATAATCTCATCTCTTCGCTGCTGACAAACACAACGCTTTGTCGACAAGCAGCAGGCAGGTCCGAACAAGTTCTTTAACAATTAACAGTCGATAAGTGTGGGCG
>JBAQKU010000720.1:0-34405 GCA_049301315.1 Telluria sp. | reverse complement strand
GGGTACGGGCGGGCCAGATGGGCGTCGGGGCCGGCATCGTGGCCGACAGCGTGGCGGCCGAGGAATTTGCGGAATGCAGCCTGAAGGCGCGCTTCCTGACCGGACTGCCTAACGATTTCGAGATCTTCGAGACAATCCGCGCCAGCCGCGCGGGATGCGAGCAGCGCGAGGCGCACCTGGCAAGGCTGGCCGCTTCGGCTGCGTATTTCGGGTTCGCCTTCGATGCCGGTGCGGCGCGCACGGCGCTCGACGCCGCCTGCGCCGCATTCGCATCCGAGAGCATGTTCCGGGTACGCCTCGCGCTCGGCCAACATGGCGCATTGACGGTCAATAGCGGGCCGCTGGGCGCGATCGCGGAACCGGTGAAGGTATTCGTCGCGGACCGGCAGACCCGCTCCGATGAGCTCTTCTTGCGCCACAAGACCAGTGTGCGCGCGCCTTACGACGCGGCCTGGCGCGACGCCGAAGCGCGCGGCGGGTTCGATACCGTATTTTTCAACGAGCGCGGCGAATTGACCGAAGGTGGACGCAGCAGCGTGTTCGTCAAGCTGGAGGGGCGCTGGTACACGCCGCCGCTGGCCTGCGGAGCGCTGCCGGGGGTGATGCGCGCGCTGCTGCTGGCCGACCCGGCATGGGATGCGCGCGAGCGCATCATCACGCGCGCGATGCTGTTCGCGGCCCAGGAGGTCGTGCTGTGCAACGCGCTGCGCGGGCCGCTGCGCGCCACGCTCGTCAGTTCGTAGGATCGAACTCCAGCGAACGCGCAACGCCGCCAAAGGATCGTTTGCGTACTCTTCAACCCGAGACTTGAATTCGTCGTTCCCGCGAAAGCGGGAACCCCATTTGCAAGCAAAGTGGTGGGGCATGCATGTTCACTGGGCGCATAAATTGGGTTCCCGCCTGCGCGGGAACGACGTGCAACTGTCAACGTTGTTATTCCGGACAGCAGTGCGCCTGCACGGTAAGTCGGTTTCGCCAAGGGCGAAACCGACGAATCGCAGGCCTTACATCTGCAGCACCTGCTCCAGCTTGCCGACGAGCTCCGGATCGTCCGGCGTGACCTTGCTCGGGAAGTGAGCGATCACTTTGCCGTTACGGTCGATCAGGTACTTGGTGAAGTTCCACTTCGGCTCCTTGCCGGTCGCCTTGATCAGGCTGGAGTGCAGCGCATTGGCTTGCGGGCCCGCGACCGAGGTCTTGGCGAACATCGGAAATTTCACGCCGTAGGTGTTGTAGCAAAAATCCGCGATTTCCTTCGCGCTGCCCGGCTCCTGCTTGCCGAAATCATTCGACGGGAAGCCCAGCACGACCAGCCCCTTGGCGCCGTATTTCGCATACAGCTTTTCAAGCCCCTCGTACTGGCTGGTGAAGCCGCAATAGCTCGCCGTGTTCACCACCATCACCACCTTGCCCGCGTACTGGCACAAGTTCTGCGGCGCGTCGTCCTGCAGCCGGTTGAAGGTCTGCTTGAGCACAGCCGGACAGCTTGCCGGCGCGGGCGCGGCGGCGGGCGACTGGGCCATGGCGGGCGCGCCCTGCAGCGCGCCGGCGCACAGGGCTGCGAAAACGAGTGCAGGAGTCTTGAACATTGTCTTTTCCATGCGGTCTGATTAAGCGGGAATCCATTCTATGCCAATTTGCCATGCCGCGCAGCGGCGGCAGGGATCGCTCTGACAGGAGTCCATCATGAACCTCATACCACGCCGCAGGAAATGGTTTGCCTGCCTGCTGTTGTTCGTCAGCGTGTGGTGCGGCGCAGCCGACCCGCGCTCCCTGCCCTCCTATCACGTGGACCTGAGCCAGACCACGGTGTCGGGCCTGTCATCCGGCGCCTTCATGGCAGGGCAGTTCGCAGTTGCGCACTCGGCCATCGTGACCGGCGCCGCCCTGGTTGCCGGCGGCCCCTACTACTGCGCCGGGTATCCGGAGCGCGGCGCCTTCACCCCCTACCTGGCCAACGCCCTGAGCGTGTGCATGAACCCGGCCGAGGCATCGGTCGCCGCGCCGGACGCGGCCTACTTGTGGGAGCGCACCCAGGGGTTCGCGCGCGCCGGCCTGATCGACGACGTGGCGAACCTGCGGCGCCAGTCGATCTTCCTGTTCAGCGGGCGGCGCGACCGGACCGTGACGACGGCGGTGGTCGACCAGACCTACAATTTCTATTCGTACGCGGGTACCCAGGACGTGCGCTACATCGACTCCGTCGAGGCCGGCCATGCCATGATCACGGCCAGCGAGGGCGACAACGCATGCGAGGTGACGGCCGCGCCCTACCTGAACAATTGCCATATCCCGCTGGCGCAGGACATCCTCACTTTCCTGTATGCGAACCTGAGCGCGCCGGCGGCGCAGCCGTCCGGACGCATCGTGCGTTTCGACCAGCGCCGCTATGCGCCGCCGCGCGCCAGCATGGCCAGCACCGGGTACGCCTACGTGCCGGCTTCCTGCGGCCGCAACACCTGCCGGGTGCATGTCGCGTTCCACGGCTGCCGCCAGGGCGCGTCCGCCATCGGAGACCGCTTTTACAGGCACGCCGGCTACAACGAAGTGGCCGATACCAACAATATCATCGTGCTGTATCCGCAGGTCAAGGCGAGCGATATCTACCCGTACAACCCGCGCGGCTGCTGGGATTTCTGGGGGTATTCGAGCCTCGATCCGTTCGCGCCGGACTACTACACCACGAACGGGGCCCAGATCCGCGCGGTGCGCGCCATGCTGGACCGCCTGGCCCAGCCGCGCAGCGCGCCGGAGACTTAAGCGACTGGCAGCGCCGCGTGTTCGATCTTCATGCAGCGGTTCATCACCACGTCCAGGCCGGCTGCGGCAGCCATATCGGCCGCTGCCTGGTTCTCGACCCCGAGCTGCATCCACAGGCATGAGGCGCGAATCTCGATGGCTGCCTGCGCCAGCGGCGGGATGTCTTCGGACTTGCGAAAGCAGTCGACCAGATCGATGCGCTCGCCGCGCAGCGCGAGCGCCGCCGCCGCCTCCTGCAAGCTCGCATACACCGGCTCGCCCAGGATCTGCTGGCCGGCGCAGCTGGGGTTGACCCCAACGATGCGGTAGCCGTGCTCCTGCAGGTAGTGCGCCACCTCGTGGCTCGCGCGCTCGGGCTTGGGCGACAAGCCGACCACGGCGATAATCTTGCTGCTTTTAAGAATCTCGGGAATGGTTTTCATGGGGAGTAGGCTCGGGTAATGGATCAATTGTCCCGAGCGTAGCAGATTTGCATCGCGGTGCGGTGCGAGGCGAAAAAAATGCCGTTCAGCTCTTGACTGAACGGCATGCGGTGCCGTTGCGAGGATCGGGCGCGACGATCAGAACTTGTAGTTGGCGCTCACGTAGAAGGTGCGCCCAAGCGGATCGGTGTAGCGGCCGTCGTAGCCGACCTGGTTACCGCCACCGGCATTCTTGATCGACAGCGGCGGGTCTTCATCGAGCAGGTTCTTGATGCCGGCGGTGAGCACGAAGTTCTTGTGCAGGTTTGCTTTCAGCTGGTAGTCCACGGTCAGGTAGTCGCCGACTTTGCGTTCCATGTCGACCAGGCCGCCGATCGACCCGTCAGGGTTGATGGCGCGCACGGCGCCGTCATCGGCCACGAATTTTTGGTCATGGTAGCCGGAGCGGTAGTTCAAGGTCAGCGAATTGAGGATACGTTCCGAACTCTTGAGCGCCATGACCAGCCGTGAAATGGTGCGGAAGGTCACATTGGTGTACGAGTCGAAGCGGCCGACGCTGCTCTCGATGCCGGTTGCGCTGCCCGGAACATCCTGCAGCGCCTTCAGCATGTAGGTGCCCGACCAGTTGACGGTAAAACTGCCGATCGCGCTCCTTCCCGTCTTGTAGGTGGCGTCCCAGTCGATGCCGCGATAGTGCGAGCTGGCCAGGTTGACCGGGCTTAGCGTGGCAACCAGGACCTTACTCTTCTGGATAGGATCGTAATAGATCGAGATCCATTTGTCGGCCAGTGCCGCGTCGGAGAATATCTGGCTTTGCGAGAGCGACTGGATCTGGTTCTTCAGCTTGACGTCCCAGACGTCGAGGCCGATCGACAGGCTGGCGAGCGGCTCGACCCTGAAGCCGAGCGTGGCCTGCTTCGAGGTCTCGGGAGCCAGGCCGCCCGCGCCGGACGCCGGGTTACCGTTGGTCAGCAGGCCATATTCGGACGCGCCTTCTTTGCAGTACGGCAGGCGCGGATCGCCCGCCTTGGTGATCGGGCAGGCAAAGAAGTTCGACGAGCCGCCGTTCTTGAGCGGGTCGGCGATGTCGTTCATGGTCGGCGCCTTGAAGCCCGTTCCGTACGAGCCGCGCAACAAGACGTTCTGGACCGGGGTGAAGCGGGCCGACAGCTTGTAGGTCGCCTTGGCCACGTCATTACCGACCGCGCCAGGGCGGCTCGGATTGCCCGACACATCAAAGCTGGTATTGCGCTTGTCGACGGCGTCGTAGCTGTCGTAGCGCACCGCCGCCGTCGCTTCCAGGTTCTTCATCACGGGCATCAGCAATTCCGCGAACGCGCCCCAGCTGTTGCGGGTGGCGTCCAGGGCCTGCGAGCCGGTGCCGCCGCCGATGATCACATCGGTCCAGGCGGGATGTTGCGGGCCTGGCCCCTGGGCGATCTCGGACGGCTGGTCCTTGAAGCTTTGCCTGGTGAAATCGGCGCCGGTGCCGAGCGAGGCGCGCCCGCCGCTCATGTCGAACAGGTCCTTCGAGGCGCGCGCGTTGATGACGTCGATCTTCGACTTGGTTTCGTTCAGTGTCTGTTTCAGCACGGCCGGCGCGAGCGTCGCGGCGGCCGTCGAACTGATCACGTATGGATTGTAGGCGCCCGATTTCACCAGCGCTTCGAAGGCGTTGCCGCTCAGGTAGCCGGCGACCGCGTCGTCCTTCTGGGTATTTTGCGAGTGCGTGTAGGCCGCGCTGAAATCCCAGCCGGCCAGCTTGCTGTCGGCGCCAAGCACCACGTGCGCGGCGTCGGTCTTGTATTTGTCGGTGCGCCCGCCCGCGTCGTGCCCGCGGTAGTACAGGAAGGCATCGGTGACGTCGGCCGGATCGATTCCCAGGCCCGCCAGCACCGGCACCACCGTGCTGTTGTACGCGCCGATGTAATTCGGGTTGATGGTCTTGACCCCGGTAACGGGATCGGTGCTGAAGGTGGTCAGCGGCTGGGCGGCCGGTGCGTAGCGCGCCAGGTTGCTGAATTTGGTAAGCACCATTTCGCCGAACACGGTGGTGTCGGCGCCGATGCGCAGGTTGGCCGAGCCGAACACGCTGTCACGCTTGAGCTCGGGCAACAACTGGACGGTCGACGCGTAGTCGTAACGACACACGCCGCCGCGCGCGAAGGTATTCGGGCCGGTGCACTTCTGGTTCCTGATCAGGTCGATCGAGAAGGCCTGGTCATCGGTGGGCGTGATCACTTCCACGTTGGCTGGCGTGGAGTTGATACTGGTTTGCCATGTCGCATACTGCTTGCCTGCATTGCTGAAGCGGCGCACGCCGGATTTGGCGAAATCGCGCTCGCTGGCGTTGAGTTGTTTTTGGACGTCGTGGCTATAGGCGAGCAGGACATTGAAGCCCTCCTTGTCGAGGTCGCCCCAGCCCTTGGAAATGGCGAAGTTCGCGCTCTTGCCGCCCGATTTCTGCGGCGAATTGTAGGTCAGCTCGACATTGAGGTCTTGCTGGTTTTTTTTCAGGATGAAGTTGACGACGCCGGCGATGGCGTCGGAACCGTACAGGGTCGACGCGCCATCGGTCAGGATCTCGACGCGCTCGACCGCGGACAGGGGAATGCTGGCGAGGTTGACCGCGCTGCCCGTGCCGTAGGGCGCCATGCGGCGGCCGTTCAACAGCACCAGCGTGTAATCGGTGCCGATCGCGTGCACCGAGGCGGTTTGCACGCCGCCCCCGCCGCCGTTGACCGAGGTGGACGAGGTGATGAATCCCTGCATTGCCGGCAAGGCCGCGACCAGGTCGGCCACGTTGGTCACGCCACTTTGCTCGATCGCCGCGCGGGTCAGGGTCTGCACCGGCAGCGAGCCTTCGGCGGCGATACGCTTGATCGAGGAACCGGTAATCTCAACCCGCTGCATCACGGCGCCATCAGTGATCTGTTGCGCCATGCCGGAGGACGCAAACAGCCCCAGGCCGACAGCCGCCCCGCCCCTGAACATCAAACGCAAAGAACGCGATAGTGCGATTTCTTTCATCATTGACGAGGTCCCCCGAAAGTAGTGGATGGTGTTGTGGCGAGATGGCGGCGCGTTACGGCACGATGGGCAGAGATAGCGCCGACATGACTGAATGGAAACATGTATAGACGAGCCACGTCAACGACGTATTTCTGGGCTTGTAATTACACAACACTTTCGTGTTGTAAATGGTGGGATGCCGGCGTTTGTGGCGTGGATACTGCGACGATGGTGCGGGGAACGGGCCCCAGGCATGCCGAAGCAGGCGGTTCCGACGTCAGGGCGCCGATGGCGCTTTCGGGAGTGGCAGCGACTGCGCTGCGCGACTTGCCGCAGGTTGGGCCACGATCGCGGGTTTCATTAGCTTGTACATGGTGACGACCATCGTCCCGAAAGACAGGAAAAGCGCGAGCACGGTCCCGAGCACCCAATTGCGCACGCTGACGCTGAGTTGCAAAAAATCAGCCTTTGTTGCCAGCGTCGGAAGAATAGTGTCAAAGCGGACCTGATACTCAACCGCATCCAATTTCCTCTGCAGCCGATTTTCGGTGTCCGCTATTTGCGTCTCAAGCCCATGCTGTACGCCATCGATCTTCGTCTCGAGCTCATATTTTACGCGGTCAATCTTCGTGTCGAGCTCATGCTGGACGCGATCGATCTTGAGGTCGAGCCGATGCTCGGAAGCCAATACATCGGCTTTAACGACGTAATCGGCACGAATCACTTCCACATTGGCACGAATGGTGGCGACATCGCTTTCGAGCGTGGAGATACGTGGATCCATGGCCCAGTTGTCCAGCGTGAGGAAAAGGCGATTCAATTCTAACATCGCCGCTTCGGCGCACGTTTGATGGATGCGGGCGAGCAGCGGCGCCGCTGACACGATGACCGGGCGACAAATTAAAAAAGGCAGCCGAAGCTGCCTTTTTATTGATGCTGGTACTGCTTAGCGCTTGGCGCGCAGCTTGGCGATGGCGGCCAACTGGGCGATCGCAGTGGCCAGCTCAGCTTGCGCTTTAGCGTAGTCGATCTTCGATTCCAGGTTGACCATATTCTCTTCCGCCTGCTTCTTGGCGGCCAATGCTTTTGCTTCGTCCAGGTCGTGACCGCGGATTGCGGTATCGGCCAGGACCGTCACTGAGTTCGGCTGCACTTCGAGGAGACCGCCGGCGACGAAGACGAATTCTTCTTCGGCCTGGCCAACCACCTTGATCCGTACAGCACCCGGCTTGATGCGCGTGATCAGCGGGGTGTGCCTGGGATAGATCCCCAGCTCGCCTGCTTCACCCGGCAACGCGACGAACTCGGCTTCGCCAGAAAAAATCTGGGATTCGGCCGAAACGACGTCAACGTGAATAGTGTGTGCCATGTGTATGTCCTATCGGTTCGGGGATGCGCGCCCGAAGGCGCGCCGCCCCTGGCCTGTCTTATTGGATCTTCTTGGCTTTTTCGATTGCTTCTTCGATCGTGCCAACCATGTAGAACGCTTGTTCCGGCAGGTGGTCCAGCTCACCGGATGCGATCATCTTGAAGCCCTTGATCGTATCTTTCAGCGAAACGTACTTGCCTGGCGAACCGGTAAACACTTCAGCAACGTGGAAAGGCTGCGACAGGAAACGCTGCATCTTACGCGCGCGTGCCACCAGCAGCTTGTCTTCCGGTGCCAATTCGTCCATGCCCAGAATCGCGATAATGTCGCGCAATTCCTTGTAGCGCTGCAGGGTACCCTGGACCGCGCGGGCGGTATCGTAGTGGTCCTGGCCGACCACGAGCGGGTCCAGCTGGCGCGAGGTCGAATCGAGTGGATCGACCGCCGGGTAGATACCGAGCGATGCGATGTCACGCGACAGAACGACGGTCGAGTCCAAGTGGGCAAAGGTGGTTGCTGGCGATGGGTCGGTCAAATCGTCCGCTGGCACGTACACGGCCTGGATCGAGGTGATCGAACCGGTCTTGGTCGAGGTGATGCGCTCTTGCAGGCGGCCCATCTCTTCGGCCAGGGTAGGCTGGTAACCCACCGCGGAAGGCATACGGCCCAGCAGCGCGGATACTTCGGTACCGGCCAGCGTGAAGCGGTAGATGTTGTCCACGAAGAACAGAACGTCCTTGCCTTCGTCACGGAACGATTCGGCGATCGTCAGGCCGGTCAGCGCCACGCGCAGACGGTTGCCTGGCGGCTCGTTCATCTGGCCGTAGACCATCGCCACTTTCGAGTTCTCCGGGTTTTCCAGATCGACAACCTTGGCGTCAGCCATCTCGTGGTAGAAGTCGTTACCTTCACGAGTACGCTCACCCACGCCGGCGAACACGGACAGACCCGAGTGCGCTTTTGCGATGTTGTTGATCAGTTCCATCATGTTCACGGTCTTGCCCACGCCTGCACCGCCGAACAGACCGACCTTGCCGCCTTTTGCGAACGGGCACACCAGGTCAATCACCTTGATGCCGGTTTCCAGCAGGTCTTGCGACGGCGACAGTTCGTCGTACGCAGGAGCGACGCGGTGGATCGATGCCGTTTTTTCGTGGCTTACCGGACCGCATTCGTCGATCGGGTTGCCCAGCACGTCCATGATGCGGCCAAGGGTCGCTTTGCCGACCGGAACCATGATCGGGTTGCCGGTGTTCTGGATTGTCATGCCGCGACGCAGACCTTCGGAGGAGCCCAGCGCGATGGTACGGACAATGCCGTCGCCCAGCTGCTGTTGTACTTCCAGGGTCAGTTCGGAGCCCGCCATTTTCAGTGCGTCGAAAATCTTCGGCATTGCATTGCGTGGGAACTCAACGTCCACCACAGCGCCGATACACTGAACGATTTTGCCATCAGCCATGTTCGTTCCTTCAATATAGTTAAATGCATGTCAGTCGGGGACAGAGGCGCGCTTTACTTGCTTGCGCTAGACTCTATCCCACGACAAGGATTAAACCGCGGCCGCTCCGGCGACGATTTCAGAGAGTTCTTTGGTAATTGCAGCCTGACGCGTCTTGTTATAGATCAGCTTCAGTTCACCGATGACGCTGCCGGCGTTGTCGCTTGCCGACTTCATCGCGACCATCCGCGCCGATTGCTCGGATGCGAGATTTTCAGCGACCGCCTGGTACACCAGCGCTTCCACATAGCGCACCAGCAGTTCATCGATCACGGTCTGCGCTTCCGGCTCGTAGATGTAATCCCAGGAGTGATTACCCTTGTCGCCTTCGAACTTGTCGGAGGACAGCGGCAGCAGCTGTTCCACCATCGGCTCTTGCTTCATCGTGTTAATGAACTTGGTGTAGCAGATATAGACTGCGTCGAGCTTGCCTTCCTGGTACTCGTCGAGCATGACCTTGACTGGCCCGATCAACTTTTCCAGGTGCGGGGTGTCGCCGATCTGGATCGCATGCGATACCACCTTGACGCCAACCCGATTCAAGAAACCCAAACCCTTGTTGCCAATGGCAACTGCTTCAATCTTGTTGCCAGCCGCTTCCAGCTCGCGTGACTTTTGCGTCACCAGGCGCAGGATATTGGTGTTCATGCCGCCGCACAGACCCTTGTCGGTCGTGACAACGATGAAACCAATCGCCTTCACAGGCTCCCCGTGGGCTTGCGCCATGAAGGGGTGCGTATATTCTGGATTCGCAGTTGCAAGATTAGAGGCGATATTACGAATCTTGTCACTGTAGGGACGGGCGGCCCGCATCCGTTCCTGCGCCTTGCGCATCTTGGACGCGGCGACCATTTCCATCGCCTTGGTGATCTTCTTCGTATTCTCTACGCTCTTGATCTTGCCTCGTATCTCTTTGCCTACTGCCATGAGTCCTTACTCCTTATGCATTTGGCGCCGCGCTAGCGGGCGCCTTCGCATCTTGATCGGTTGGGGACAGAGTGTCGCTGCGCTTGACTCTGTCCCGCAAGGGACGATTTTAGAATGCGCCGGATTTTTTGAAATCAGCAACAGCGGCAGCCATGGCTGTTTCGCCATCCTTGTCCAGTTGCTTGGTTTCTTCGATCGTGGCCAGGAGGGCAGCTTGCTTGGTCTTCATGTAGCCGTGCAGGCCAGCTTCGAACGACAATACCTTCTTGACTTCGATATCGTCGAAGTAGCCCTTGTTCACTGCGAACAGCGACACGGCCATCAGCGAGATCGGCAGCGGCGAGTACTGGGCTTGCTTGAGCAATTCCGTCACGCGCGCACCACGGTCGAGCTGCTTGCGGGTCGATTCGTCGAGGTCCGAAGCGAACTGCGCGAACGCAGCCAGTTCACGGTACTGCGCCAGGTCGGTACGGATACCGCCGGACAGGTTTTTGATGACCTTGGTCTGGGCGGCGCCACCGACGCGCGACACCGAGATACCGGCGTTAATCGCGGGACGGATACCGGCGTTGAACAGCGAGGTCTCCAGGAAGATCTGGCCGTCGGTAATCGAAATCACGTTGGTCGGAACGAATGCGGACACGTCGCCCGCCTGCGTTTCGATGATCGGCAGTGCGGTCAGCGAGCCGGTCTGGCCCTTGACGGCGCCGTTGGTGAACTTCTCGACGTAGTCGGGGTTCACGCGCGCTGCGCGCTCGAGCAGGCGGCTGTGCAGGTAGAACACGTCGCCAGGGTAGGCTTCGCGCCCTGGCGGACGGCGCAGCAGCAGCGAGATCTGGCGATATGCAACGGCTTGCTTGGACAGGTCGTCGTAGACGATCAGTGCGTCTTCGCCGCGGTCGCGGAAGTATTCGCCCATGGCGCAACCGGAGTACGGCGAGATGTACTGCATCGCTGCCGATTCGGCGGCCGATGCCGCGACCACGATCGTGTATTCCATCGCGCCGTGCGTTTCCAGCGAGCGAACGATGTTCTTGATCGACGACGCCTTCTGACCGATGGCGACGTAGATACAGGTCATGTTCTGGCCTTTTTGATTGATGATCGCATCAATCGCAACAGCCGACTTGCCGGTTTGACGGTCGCCGATGATCAGCTCGCGCTGACCGCGTCCGATAGGCACCATCGAGTCGATCGACTTCAGGCCGGTCTGCATTGGCTGCGACACCGACTGACGGGCGATCACGCCCGGAGCGATCTTTTCGATCGGGGCGGTCAGCTTGGCGTTGATCGGGCCCTTGCCGTCGATCGGCTGGCCGAGCGCGTTGACCACGCGGCCCTTGAGTTCAGGACCGATAGGCACTTCCAGGATGCGGCCGGTGCACTTGACCGTGTCGCCTTCGGAGATGTGCTCGTAGGCGCCGAGAATGACGGAACCGACGGAGTCGCGCTCCAGGTTCATCGCCAGGCCAAACGTGTTGCCCGGGAATTCCAGCATCTCGCCCTGCATCACGTCCGACAGACCATGGATGCGACAGATACCGTCGGCTACGGAGATAACCGTGCCTTGATTGCGAACTTCAGCGGAACCTTCGAGGCCTTGAATCCGGCTCTTGATCAGTTCGCTGATTTCAGATGGGTTAAGTTGCATAATGCTAACTCCTAATAGTTTCTTGATGCGTAGAGCAAGGGGCGAAGCCGCTGGCGGTCCGTGCGATTCCCTTACGACGCGAGCGCAACATGCATCTGTTGCAGCTTGGCGCGTACCGAGGTATCGAGCACTTCATCACCAACAACGACGCGCACACCACCGATCAGCGACGGATCCACCGTCACCGTTGGGTTAAGCTTGCGGCCAAATTTCTTTTCCAGCGTCTTTACCAGTTCTGCGACCTGGGCGGGCGAGATGTCGAACGCGCTCGTGATGTCGGCGTCGGCGGCGCCTTCCTGTGCATTTTTGAGCACAGCGAATTGGGCACCGATTTCAGGCAGCAGGGAAACGCGGCCGTTTTCGATCAACATGTTGATGAAGTTGTTCGCTTCAGCCGTCAGGGGCGATTTGACCAGCGACGCGAACGCGTCGGCGATCTGGGCGTCCGACACGTTCGGGTTGCGGGCAAATGCCTGCACATCAGGGTGGGCGCCAAGCTGTGCCAGTTCC
Organism: Telluria sp.; assembly: GCA_049301315.1. GTDB lineage: Bacteria > Pseudomonadota > Gammaproteobacteria > Burkholderiales > Burkholderiaceae_D > JBAQKU01. The sequence continues at coordinate 22,256 of JBAQKU010000720.1, read as the reverse complement.
GACACGAGGGTGGACCAGGCTGCGAGGTCGCCGGTTTGGGCGACGCGGAACAGCGCTTCGGCGTAAGGACGGGCGACGGTTGCGAGTTCAGCCATGATTACAGCTCGACAGCCAGTTGCGACAGCAGGTCGGCGTGGGCCGATGCGTTCACTTCGCGCTTGAGGATCTGCTCTGCGCCTTTGACTGCCAGACCGGCCACTTGTGAGCGCAGTTCTTCGCGTGCCTTGGTCACTTGCTGGTCGGCGTCGGCCTTGGCTTGCGCAATGATGCGGTTTGCTTCAGCCTGGGCGTTTGCCTTGATTTCGTCGGCAACCATCTGGGCCCGCTTTTCAGCGTCGGCGATGCGCTTTTGACCTTCGTCGCGTGCGCTGGCCAGCTCGACCTGCACGCGTTTTTCAGCGGCAGCCATTGCCAGTTTGCCTTGGTCGGCGGCAGCCAGGCCTTCGGCGATTTTTTTTGCGCGTGCGTCCAGTGCGCCCATCAGCGGCGGCCATACAAACTTGGCGACAAAGCCGGCCAGGATGAGGAACACGATGGCCTGCACGAACATCGTTGAATTTAAGTTCACAGCAGTTTCCTTCTCAGAATGACGTAGGCCGGGCCGGCAAAATCGCCAGCCCGGCTAAATGAGAATCAGCGATCAGCCAGTGAATGGGTTAGCGAACGCGAACATCATCGCGATACCAACACCGATCAGGAACGCCGCATCGATCAGACCAGCCAGCAGGAACATCTTGGTTTGCAGGGTATTCATCAGTTCTGGCTGGCGTGCCGAAGCTTCGATGAACTTACCGCCCATGATGCCGATACCGATACATGCACCGATAGCACCCAAACCAATGATCAAGCCGCAAGCCAGTGCTACGAAAGCGATGTTAGTCATCAAAAACTCCTTAGATAATCAAAAAATAGAAAAGTTAAAAACAAAGATACAAAAATACTTCGAACCTACTTCAACCGGGATCAGGGTGGTGAGCACCCCTGATCCGCGGCTGGTCAACAATGCTTTTTAATGACCTTCATGCGCCTGGCCGATGTACACCAGCGTCAGCATCATGAAAATAAAAGCCTGCAACAACACGATCAGAATATGGAAGATTGCCCATATCGAACCGGCCGCAACTTGCAATCCAGCCAACAGGACGCTTTGGGTGGTCATGCCGACCCAGGTAGCGCCGAGCAGGGCGATCAGCAAGAAGATCAATTCGCCTGCAAACATGTTTCCGAACAGTCGCATTGCGAGGGAGACGGTTTTTGCTGCGAATTCGATGATGTTCAGGCCCAGGTTGAAGATCCACAGTGCCGGATGGGAGCCGAACGGCGCGCAGAACAGCTCGTGCACGAAGCCGCCCAGGCCCTTGATCTTCACGTTGTAATAGATCATCGCGCCGAACACGACCAGGGCCATGCCGAAGGTGCCGTTCAGGTCGGCGGTCGGGACCACGCGGAAGAACGGTTCGTGGCCGTTGGCGCCATGGATGCCCAAGGCGCGGAAGGCGCTGGCGAACAGGTCGACCGGCAGGAAGTCCATCGAGTTCATCAGGAGAATCCAGACGAACACGGTCAGGGCCAGCGGGGCGATAAACGAACGGTTGCCATGCACGATGGCCTTGGACTGGTCTTCGACCAGTTCGACGACCATTTCCACCATGGCCTGGAAGCGGCCGGGGACGCCTGGCGTGGCGCGCCGTGCCGCCATCCACAGGAACAGGGCGGCGACCACCGCCAGCGTGATCGACCAGAACAGGGTATCGTAGTGAACGATGCTGAAGTCGATCACCGAGGTCTGTTCGGCCGATGCGTTATGGCCCAGGTGGTGTTTGATGTATTCGCCGGAGGTCGGAGCGTGCCCGGCCGCCGTTTGTGCTGCTCCCGCCGCAATTTCAGTTGTCATTTCTGATGCCTAAACAATAAGATTATGTAACTTTTGAGTGCCACGACGAAGCCGCCTATCAGCGCCAGCCAGTTCAAATCGCGGTACAGCCAAGCGGTCGCGCCAAGCAGCGCAACCGTTAATGCAATCTTTATAAATTCCCCGAAAAAAAACGTCATCGGGTTTGCCGCGCCGAGCCGCTGTGCGTTGGCAAACAGGCGCAGAGCGAACAAGCCATTCGGGACCACGCAACACAATCCGCCCAGCACCGCCGAAAACATCGCGGCCCATCCCCCCAGCAGTGCGGCGATTGCGCCGGCGACTACGGTTGCCATTACTTGCAGGGAGACTATGCGCAACATGTTTTCTTCTTCGCGCCAGCCATGTGATTTGCCGTGATACGGGTATAGGAATTACGTGAATCGACGGGATTATAAGGGTTTATGCTTATCGTCGTCAAACGTTGCCGCACTACGACGGGGCGTACTTGTGTTGAAATACCACGATATGCGGGTGCTCCGCACCGCTGTCGGGCGCCGGGCTCACCAAATTGTTTACTTAACAGGGCGCGAATTACCGAATTTTGTATGATATTTCGACCCGGAGCGGAACAGCCATGCCGGCCCGCCCCGGTTGATTCATGCGCGCAGGCGGGCCAGCACGCCGTCCAGGATATCGAGATCGGCAAAATCGATGATCATCTGGCCGCGCCCCTTGCTGCCCATCTTGAATAACACCGGGGTGGCAAGCTTGTCGGACAGCTCCTCTTCCAGGCGCACGATGTCGCCCGACTTTTCCTTCTGGCGCGGCGCGGCCGGATTGGTTTGCTCTTCCATCGCACGCGTGACCAGCTTTTCGGTTTCACGCACCGACAGGCGCTTTGCCACCACCTGGCTGGCCAGCGTGATCTGGCTGGCCGCATCGACCGCCAGCAGTGCGCGCGCGTGGCCCATGTCGATGTCGCCGGCCATCAGCATGGTCTGCACGGGGGCCGCGAGGTTCATCAGGCGCAGCAGGTTCGACACCGCGCTGCGCGAACGCCCCACCGCCGTTGCGGCCTGCTCGTGGGTGAAGTTGAAATCGGAAATCAGGCGGCCGATGCCCTGCGCTTCCTCGAGCGGATTGAGGTCTTCGCGCTGGATGTTCTCGATCAGCGCCATGGCGGCGGCGGCCTGGTCGTCGACGTCGCGCACCAGCACCGGGATCTGGTCGAGCCCGGCCAGCTGGGCCGCGCGGAAGCGCCGTTCGCCGGCGATGATCTCGTAACGGCCCGCCTGCCCCACCGGGCGCACCAGCACCGGCTGCATGATGCCCTGGGTGCGGATCGAGGCGGCCAGTTCGTTCAGCGCGCCCTCGTCCATGCGCGTGCGCGGCTGGTATTTGCCGGCCTGCAGCTGCGACACCGGCAGGGTCGATGGGGTGCCGGCGTCGGCGCCGTTCAGGTCGCCGTCGCCGCCGAGCAGTGCGTCGAGGCCGCGGCCGAGGCCTTTGAGTTTTTTGGTAGCCATGATCTGTTTGGTACTTTCTTACGCTGATTTACATTGTCTTGATTCGTTTTACCATCTCGGCGCCGAAGGCGATATACGCCTGCGCGCCTTTGGAGGCGGGGTCGAACACCACGCCCGGAACCCCGTACGAGGGCGCTTCGGCGAGCCGGATGTTGCGCGGGATGATGGTCTGGAACACCTTGTCGCCGAAGTGCTGCTCGAGCTGGGCCGAGACCTGCTGCGACAGCGTCATGCGCGGATCGAACATCACGCGCAGCAGGCCGATGATCTTCAGGTCCGGGTTCAGGTTGGCGTGCACCTTCTTGATCGTGTTGACCAGGTCGGACAGGCCCTCGAGCGCGTAGTACTCGCACTGCATCGGAATGATCACCCCGTGCGCGGCGCACAGGCCGTTCAGGGTGAGCATCGAGAGCGCAGGCGGGCAGTCGACCAGGATGAAGTCGTACTCGCCGTCGACCAGCGCCAGTGCGTCCTTCAGGCGGCGCTCGCGCTGGTCGAGCTCCACCATTTCGACTTCGGCGCCGGCCAGCTCGCGGTTCGAGGGCAGCACGTCGAAGCGGCCCGACTCGGAACGCTGGCGCGCCGTGTTCACGTCGGCCTCGCCCAGCAGCACCTCGTAGGTCGACGCCTTCAGGCCCGCCTTGTTGATGCCCGCCCCCATGGTCGCGTTGCCCTGCGGGTCAAGGTCGACCAGCAGCACGCGCTGATCCAGCTTGGCCAGGCCCGCTGCCAGGTTGACGCTGGTGGTGGTTTTACCTACTCCGCCCTTTTGGTTTGCAACGCAAAATATCTTGGCCATGTATCTTCTTATAGTAGACGCAACAATAACGATTTATACCATTTATACTATCGAAATCGTTTATTCGATTTGTATAGTACGCATGATATAAACCATTTATACGGTTTATATGATTTACCCTGTTTTCTGGGTTTTCCCGATGATCACCAGATGACGCTCCGCCTGCAGCCCCGGCACCTGCAAAGGCCTCAATTCGCTCACTTTCCACTCCGGCGGAAGGCCCTCGTGCTCGCTCGGCGTCGCCACCCCTTTCAAGGCGATGAATTGACCGCCCTCGGCCAGTAAATGCCCCGACCAGTTGACAAAGTCCGACAGGTCGGCAAAAGCGCGTGATGTGATGACGTCGAACTTGTGAGGCACCTGCAACTGCTCCACGCGCGCCGTATGCACGGTCACGTTGGTCAATCCCAGCTCGGCCTTCACCTGGGTCAGGAAAGCCGTCTTCTTGTGTACCGTGTCGATCAGCGCCACTTTCATTGCCGGGCGCGCGATGGCCAGTACGATTCCGGGCAGTCCGCCCCCCGCCCCGACATCGAGTACGCTCACCGCTTTGGCGAAGGCCGGAACCGCGGCCAGCGAGTCGAGCAGGTGATGCGTGACCATCTGCATGGGGTCGCGCACCGAGGTCAGGTTGTACACCGAATTCCACTTGAACAGCAGCGCGAGGTAGTCGAGCAGTTGTTCGTGCTGCTGTTGGTCCAGGTCCAGATTCAGTTGCTCGATGCCGCCGGCCAGAACCTGGGCCAGCACCGGCCGGTCGAAACGCTTCATTGCGCCAGCTCCTCGTTCAGGGTGGCGAAGCCTTTCGCGCCGCGTTTCTTCAAATGTACCAGCAAAAGCGAGATAGCGGCAGGTGTCACCCCAGAAATTCTTGATGCCTGTCCAAGCGTTTCCGGGCGCTGCTTGTCGAGTTTCTGGCGCACCTCGATCGACAGCGCGCCGATCTCGAGGTAGTTGAAGAGCTCGGGCAGCTTGAGGTTTTCGTAGTGGTCATGCCGCTCCACCTCCTTGGCCTGGCGCTCGATATAGCCGGCATACTTGAGCTGGATTTCGACCTGCTCCTTGACCGCGCCGTCGCTCACGCCGGGTCCGGCCAGCGCCTGGCCATCGACGCCGGACATGCTCATCAGCTTCCCGTACTCGACGCCGGGGCGGCGCAGCAGGTCGGCCAGCGAGTATTCGCGTTCGATGGCCTGCCCGATCACGCGCTCGGATTCGGCACTGGCGAGAATGCGCGGGTTGACCCAGGTCGAGCGCAAACGCTCGAGTTCGCGCGCCACGGCTTCGCGCTTGGACTCGAATGCGGCCCACTGGGCGTCGCCCACGCAGCCGAGCGCACGCCCGATCTCGGTCAGGCGCATGTCGGCGTTGTCTTCGCGCAGGCTCAGGCGGTACTCGGCGCGGCTGGTGAACATGCGGTACGGCTCGGCGACGCCCTGGGTGGTCAGGTCGTCGACCAGCACGCCCAGGTAGGCTTCGGCGCGCCCCGGCACCCAGGCGTCGCGCTCCTTGGTCAGCAAGGCGGCGTTAATGCCGGCGAGCATACCCTGGGCCGCAGCCTCCTCGTAGCCGGTGGTGCCGTTGATCTGGCCGGCGAAGAACAGGCCCTGCACCGCGCGGGTTTCGAGCGAAGTCTTCAGCCCGCGCGGGTCGAAATAATCGTACTCGATGGCATACCCGGGGCGCAGGATGAAGGCGTTTTCCATGCCCTTCATCGAGCGCACCAGCGCCAGCTGCACGTCGAACGGCAGGCTGGTGGAAATGCCGTTCGGATAGAACTCGTTGGTCGTGAGCCCTTCCGGCTCGAGGAAGATCTGGTGCGACTCCTTGCCTGAAAAGCGATGGATCTTGTCCTCGATCGACGGGCAATAGCGCGGACCGACCCCTTCGATGACGCCGGTGTACATCGGGCTGCGGTCGAGCCCGGCGCGGATGATGTCGTGCGTTTGCGCATTGGTATGCGTCACCCAGCACGGCACCTGGCGCGGATGCATGCCAGCCGTGCCCATGACCGAGAACACCGGCACCGGATCGAGGTCGCCGGGCTGCTCGGCCATGACGGAAAAGTCGATGCTGCGCCCGTCGATGCGCGGCGGCGTGCCCGTCTTCAGGCGCCCTTGCGGCAGCTTCAGCTCCTTCAGGCGCGCCGACAGCGAGATCGCGGGCGGATCGCCGGCGCGGCCGGCCGAGTAGTGCTGCAGGCCGACGTGAATTTTACCGTCAAGAAAAGTACCGGCCGTGAGCACCACGGCGCGCGCACGGAACTGCAGGCCGATCTGGGTGACGGCGCCGACCACGCGGCCGCCCTCCACCATCAGATCGTCCACGGCCTGCTGGAACAGCCACAGGTTCGGCTGGTTTTCGATGCGCGAGCGGATCGCCTGCTTGTACAGGATACGGTCGGCCTGGGCACGGGTGGCGCGCACGGCCGGCCCCTTGGACGAGTTCAGGATGCGGAACTGGATGCCGGCCTCATCGGTCGCAATCGCCATCGCGCCGCCCATCGCGTCCACCTCCTTGACCAGGTGCCCCTTGCCGATGCCGCCGATCGAGGGGTTGCAGGACATCTGCCCCAGCGTCTCGATGTTGTGAGTTAGTAATAAGGTCTTCTGGCCCATGCGGGCAGAAGCGAGGGCGGCCTCGGTGCCGGCATGGCCGCCGCCGACAACGATGACATCGAATTCAGTAGGAAATAGCATGATGGAAGTGTAATGCGAGGATATGAGGCCAGATTATAGAGTCTTTTTGCCTCATCGACTCTGTTGCGCCCAGATAAGGGTAGCAACCGACAACGATTGTTTCACGTGGAACGTCGTCGGGACTGGCAGACATCCACGCAAATGTTCCACGTGGAACGCCCCCCTACCACGTGATGATGGCGTCGTAGCTGGTCTTGACGATCAGCAGCGATACGACAACCAGGAACAGCTTCCGGACAAATTTGCTGCCGTGCCGGATTGCCAGCCGCGTCCCGACCAGCGAACCGGCGACCTGGCACACCGCCATCAACAGCCCGAGCTGCCACAGCAGATGCCCGCTGTATCCGAACCACATCAGCGCCGAGATGTTGCACGCCACGTTCACGATCTTGGCCGCCGCCGAGGCACTGAGGAAATCGAAGCCGAAGAAGCGTACGAACAGAAACATCAGGAAGCTGCCGGTGCCGGGGCCGAAGAAGCCGTCGTAGAAACCGATGCAGGCGCCCATGCCGACCGCGGCCACTTTCTCGCTCATGCCGCTGTGGACCGGCGCGTGGATGCTGCCGAAGTCTTTTTTTGTAAACGTGTACACGGCGACGGCCACCAGCACGCAGGGCAGCAAGGCGCGCACGAAATCGGGCGGAATCCGGGTGACGGTGTAGGCGCCGGCGAATGCCAGCACGAAGGCGGCGGCGGCGGCGGGCGCTGCTGCACTCCAGGCCACCCTGACCCGGCGCGCGTAATTGAGCGCGGCCGCGCTGGTCCCGAAAATGCCGGCCAGCTTGCTGGTGCCGAACAGGGTCGCCGGCACTTCCTTCGGGAACACCGAGAACATCACGGGAATCTGTATCAGGCCGCCACCGCCGACGACCGCATCGACCAGTCCCGCAAGAAAGGCCGCCGCCCCGAGTACCGCAAAATCAATCATCGACATCCCGAACAAAAAATACGCCAGACAACCCAGGCGCATATTGTACGGAAGAACTCGTTTGATTTGTTGCCGGGCCTCTGCGGCACGCAGGCGGCATTATTGTTGCGGCGCACCAAATCGGGCGTGGCAGGATCGAGGGTGTGGAGAAAACGCCGGGCAGGACGCCCGGCGCGATTGTCAGGCCGGCTTCTTGCGGCCGGCGGCGGCGAACAGGGCGCCGATTTCGCCGACGATGCCGCGGCGGAACAGCAGCACGCAGGCGATGAAAATAATGCCCGTCACCATGCCTACCGACTCGCCCAGGGTCGAGAACCATTCGATGCCGGTGGTGTTCACCAGGAAGGTGCCCACGTCGCCCAGCTTGTTCTCAAGGGTGATGATGATGACCGCGCCGAGGATGGGGCCGGCCATCGTCCCCATGCCCCCTACAAGGGTCATCAGGATCACCAGGCCCGACATGGTCCAGTGCACGTCGGTCAGCGTCTCGAAGCCCAGCACGACCGTCTTGGTGGCTCCTGCCAGCCCTGCCAGCGCGGCCGACAGCACGAAGGCCATCAGCTTGTACCTGTCGACGTCGTAGCCAAGGGAAATGGCGCGCGGTTCGTTCTCCTTGATCGCCTTGAGCACCTGGCCGAACGGCGAATGCACGGTGCGCACGATCAGCGCGAAGCCGGCGATCGCGATGGCCAGCACCACGTAGTACATCACGAGGTCGCTTTGCAGGTCCAGCATGCCGAGCAGCTTACCGCGCGGCACGCCCTGCAAGCCGTCCTCCCCGCCCGTAAGCGGTGTGCGCAGCGCGCCGAAATACACCATCTGCGCCAGCGCCAGCGTGATCATCGAGAAATAGATTCCCTGGCGGCGAATCGCCAGGGCGCCCATCACAAGGCCGATCAGGGCGCCGCCGGCAACGCCGGCCAGAATGCCAAGTTCGAGCGGCATTCCCAGGTCGCGCAACATGACGCCGGTCACGTAACCGGCAGAGCCAAAAAATGCCGCGTGTCCGAACGAGAGCAGGCCGGTGAAACCGATCAGCAAATTGAACGCGCAGGCAAACAGGCTGAAGCACAACAACTTCATGAGGAACACGGGGTAAGCCATGTAAGGGGCGGCCAGCGCGATGGCTAGCGCAATCAGGTAGCCGATATTCCTGGTCATGTTTCTGTCCATCTTTCTTGCTCCAATTCTATGCGAGGCAGTGCTACTTCTCTTTGCCGAACAGGCCGGCCGGACGCAGCATCAGGACGATCACCATGACCACGAACACCACCACTTCCGAGCCTGCCGGGTAGAACACCCGGGTCATGCCTTCGATTACCCCCAGGCCGAGACCGGTCAGGATCGAGCCCATGATCGATCCCATGCCGCCGATCACGACGACCGCGAACACCACGATAATCAGGTTCGAGCCCATCAGCGGGGTGACGTTGATGATGGGAGCGGCCAGCACGCCCGCGAAGCCGGCCAGCGCGACGCCGAAGCCGTAGGTCAGGGTAACCATCAGCGGCACGTTGATGCCGAAGGCCTCGACCAGCTTGGGGTTTTCGGTACCGGCGCGCAGATAAGAGCCGAGCTTGGTTTTTTCGATCACGAACCAGGTCGCCACGCAGACGCTGAGCGAGGCAAGCACCACCCAGGCGCGGTAGTTGGGCAAGATCATGAAGCCGAGGTCGGTCGCCCCGGCCAGCAAGTCCGGCACCGGATAAGGCTGCCCGGATACGCCGAAGAAGGAGCGGAATAACCCTTCCAGCAGCAAGGTGATGCCGAAGGTGAGCAGCAAGCCGTATAAATGGTCGAGCTTGTAGAGCCAGCGCAGCATGGTTTTTTCGACCACCACGCCGAACACGCCGACCAGCAGAGGAGCTGCGACCAGCATGACCCAATAATTCAGCTCGAAGTAGCTCAGCCCCATCCAGGCCAGGAAGGCGCCCATCATGTAGAGCGCGCCGTGCGAGAAGTTAATCACATTGAGCAGGCCGAAAATAACGGCCAGGCCAAGCGAGAGCATGGCATAGAACGAGCCGTTGACCAGGCCCAGCAGCAGCTGGCTCATCATGGCCTGCAGGGGAACGCCGAATATTTCCATGGCATCACAGTACAAAAGACACCGGCAACGCCGGCGATCACAATATCAAGAACGGCGCCGCCCATGCAGGCGACGCCGCGAACGCACCCGTACGCCAGGCGCGGCTCAGCTTATTTCCACAGAGAGCACTTGGACTCGGCCTTGGTGACATAGGCCTGGTCGCCAGGGATGGTCTGCACCACCTTGTAGTAATCCCATGGATATTTCGATTCGGACGGCTTCTTCACTTCCATCAGGTACATATCGTGCACCATGCGCCCGTCCGGACGGATCACCCCGCCCTTGGCGAACATGTCGTTGATCTTGGTCTTCTTCATGTACGCCATGACCTTGTCGGCGTCGTCGGTGCCGGTCGCCTTGACCGCATTCAGGTACGTCATGGCGGCAGAATAATCGCCCGCCTGCAGCATCGACGGCTCTTTCTTCATCTTGGCGAAATAGCGCTTGGCCCAGGCACGCGTTTCCGGGTTCAGATCCCAGTACCAGCCGGTGGTCAGGTACATTCCCTGGGTGGTGTTCAGGCCGAGCGTGTGCACGTCGTTGATGAACACCAGCAGGCCGGCCAGTTTCATCGACTTGGTGATGCCGAACTCGTTGGCCGCCTTGACCGCGTTGATGAGGTCGCCGCCGGCATTGGCCAGGCCGAGGATCTGCGCCTTCGATGCCTGCGCCTGCAGCAGGAAGGACGAGAAGTCCGACGCCGACAGCGGGTGCTTCACGCTGCCGAGCACGGTGCCGCCGTTGGCCTTGACCACGTCGGCCGTATCTTTCTCGAGCGACTGGCCGAACGCATAGTCGGCGGTCATGAAATACCAGCTCTTGCCGCCCTTTTTCACGATCGCGCCGCCGGTGCCGCGCGCCAGCGCCACGGTGTCATAGGCATAGTGCACGGTGTACGGGGTGCAGGCTTCATTGGTCAGCTGGGCAGAACCCGCGCCGATCGAAATGAACACCTTCTTCTTTTCCGCCGCCAGCTTGGCCATGGCCAGGTTGGCGCCCGAATTGGTGCCGCCGATCAGCATGTCGACGCCTTGCTGGTCGAACCACTCGCGCGCCTTGCTGGCGGCAATGTCGGCCTTGTTCTGGTGGTCGGCCGAGACGAATTCGATCTTCTTGCCGTCGATCGCACCCCCCATGTCCGCGATAGCCATCTTGATAGCCTCGGCGCCGCCCGGGCCGTCGACGTCGGAATACAGACCCGACATGTCGCTGATCATCCCGATCTTGATCGTGTTGCCCGAGATCTGGGCCTGGGCCGAAAAAGACATGCCCATTGCGCATGCTGCGGCAGCTGCGACGGCGATTGCTTTACGTTTCATTTTGTCTCCGTTGGAAGGATGTTGTAGCAAGTTGAACCAGTCCCTACACGCCCAGCAGCTCGGTCAGTACCGGCATCTTGGCGTTCAATTCGGACGAAGCGAAGGTCTCGACGATACGACCATGCTCGACCACATAAAACCGGTCCGCCAGAGGCGCGGCGAAGCGGAAATTCTGTTCCACCATCACGATGGTGTAGCCCTTGGCCTTCAGGGTCTTGATCATGCGGGCCAGGCCCTGCACCACCACCGGGGCCAGTCCTTCGGAAATCTCGTCAAGCAAGAGCAGGCGCGCCCCGGTGCGCAGGATGCGCGCCACCGCCAGCATCTGCTGCTCGCCGCCCGAGAGCCGCGTGCCCTGGCTGTTCTTGCGTTCGAGCAGGTTCGGAAACATCTCGTAGATCTCTTGCACCGACATGCCCTTGTCGCCCCCGCTCAGGACGGGCGGCAGCATCAGGTTTTCCTCGGTCGAGAGCGAGGAGAAAATACCGCGCTCCTCGGGGCAATAGCCGATCCCCAGGTGGGCGATGCGGTGGGTCGGCAGCCCGATCGCTTCGGTCCCGTTGACCTTGATCGAGCCGGTGCGGGCACCGGTCAGTCCCATAATCGCGCGCAAGGTGGTGGTACGCCCTGCGCCATTGCGCCCCAGCAGCGTCACCACTTCGCCGGCTTTCACCGAAAGATTAATGTCATGCAAGATGTGCGACTCGCCGTACCAGGCCTGCAGATTGGTGATTTCAAGCGCGCTCGTCATCAATGCGTTCCTTCCAGTGCAGCGTCGGTGGTTCCCATGTAGGCTTCCATCACCTGGGGATTCCTGGAGACCTCGGCATAACTGCCCTCGGCCAGCATGGCGCCGCGCTGCAAGACCGTGATCTTGTCGCAAATACCAGCTACCACGCTCATATTGTGTTCCACCATGAGAATAGTCCGACCGGCCGACACCTTCTTGATCAATTCGGTGACCCGGTGCACATCTTCATGGCCCATCCCCTGGGTCGGTTCATCGAGCAGCATCAGTTCCGGCTCCATCGCCAGCGTGGTCGCGATCTCGAGCGCGCGCTTGCGTCCATAGGGCATGTCGACGGTGATGGTGTCGGCAAATTCGGTCAGGTCCACTTCGGCGAGCAGCTGCATGGCCCGGTCGTCCAGGCGCGACAGCGAGCGCTCGCTTTGCCAGAAGTGAAAGGAGTTACCCAATTCGCGCTGCAAGCCGATGCGCACGTTCTGCAGTACGCTCAAGTGGGGAAAGACCGCGGAAATCTGGAACGAGCGGATGATACCCATGCGCGCGATCTGGGCCGGCCTGGCCTGAGTAATGTCGCGCCCGTTGAACAGGATCTGGCCCGACGTGGGTACCAGAAATTTGGTCAGCAGGTTGAAGCAAGTCGTCTTGCCAGCCCCGTTCGGACCGATCAGCGCATGGATATGGCCGCGCTGTACGCTCAGATTTACGTCGCTAACTGCTGTAAATCCCTTGAACTCTTTCGTCAAGTTTCTCGTTTCCAAGATGACGTCTGTCATTGCGTCTCCAGAATATAATTTTCATACCGCTTTGAGAACTTATTTGCCAGATAATACACACAACAGATTTTTGTCACAATACAGTATAACTACCATGCCCTCGGATCTGCGCGCAATCAAACCCTGGAAGCCTTGGCCTTTTCCAAGGCCCGCACCGGTTGGGCCATCATCATCTCGGCCGCTTTCTCGGCGATCATCAAGGTTGGCGAATTTGTGTTCCCGGATGTAATGTTCGGCATCACCGATGCATCCACCACCCGCAACCGGCCTACCCCGATCACGCGCAACTGACTGTCGACGACCGCCATCGGATCGTCGGCGCGCCCCATCTTGCAAGTGCCGACCGGATGAAAAATCGTGGTACCGATCAAACCGGCCGCGTGCGCCAGTTCGTCCTCGGTGCGGTAGTCCGGGCCCGGTTTGAACTCCTGTGGAGAGAACTTCGCCAGCGCCGGGGCGGCCACGATGCGGCGGGTCAGGGCCAGTGCCGCCGCCGCGGTTTTCCTGTCCTCCGGCGTGCTCAGGTAATTGGCCGTGATCTTGGGCGCCGCGTAGGAATCGTTGCAGGCAATGCGGACATGGCCGCGCGAGGTCGGGCGCAGGTTGCATACGCTGGCGGTAAAGGCGGGAAACCCATGGAGCGGATCGCCAAATTTATCCAGCGACAAAGGCTGCACGTGATACTCCAGGTTGGGCGTGGCCTGGCCAGGGTCGGACCTGGCGAACGCACCCATCTGGGACGGCGCCATCGACATCGGACCGCTCTGGAACATTGCATATTCGAGGCCGATCTTCATTTTTCCCAGCCAGCCGGCGGCCATGGTGTTCAGTGTCCTGGTCCCCGTCACCTTGTAGACCATGCGCAACTGCAAATGATCCTGCAGGTTTTCGCCAACCCCCGGCGCGTCGAGCACAGGGGTAATGCCGCATTGCTGCAAGGCCGAAGCCGGACCGATCCCGGAAAGTTGCAGTATGTGGGGCGAGCCGATGGCCCCCGCGGTGAGCACCGTTTCCCGCTCCGCGGTGGCGCTCCAGGCCTTTCCGCCGCCGCTGAACTCGACTCCCCGGCACACCTTGCCTTGTTCCGTATGCTCGATCATCAGCCTTTCCACATGACAGCCAGTCATGATGGTCAGGTTGGGGCGCCCCGCCACCGGCTTCAGGAAAGCCTTCGCGGTGTTCCAGCGGATGCCGCGCTTCTGGTTGACGTCGAAATAGGCGCAGCCGGCATTGTCGCCGCTGTTGAAATCGTCGATTTTCGGGATACCTGTCTGTTCCGCGGCGTCACGGAAGGCATCGAGAATTTCCCACGACAGGCGCTGTTTTTCCACGCGCCACTCGCCCCCTGCGCCATGGACTGCGTCGCTGCCGCCGTGATAATCCTCGCTTCTCATAAACAAGGGCAATACCTTGTCCCAGCGCCAAGAGGCGTCGCCGGTTGCCTCGGCCCAACGGTCATAGTCGCTGGCCTGGCCGCGCATATAGATCATGCCGTTGATTGAAGAACTGCCACCGAGCACTTTACCGCGCGGATATATCAGCGCACGCCCGCCCAGCCCCGCTTCCTCTTCGGTCTTGAACAGCCAGTCGGTACGCGGATTGCCGAGACAGTGCAAATAGCCAACGGGAATGTGGATCCAGAGATAGTCGTCTTTTCCGCCCGCTTCCAGCAACAGGACATCGACGTCTTTGTTACGCGTCAGGCGGTTCGCCAGAACACAACCGGCGGTACCGGCGCCAACGATGATGTAGTCGTATTGTCCAGCTGATTCCAAGCGGTACTCCTTTAGTTGGTGCGCATTTCAGCGACCAGGGTTTGCATCAGCTGCGCCGCCGGCATTGCACGCGCGCGTCCCACCTGCGTGCCGGCCCATAGCGACATCAGTTCGGTATCGCCACTGGCAGCGGCAGCGCCACGAATACTGCCGGTCAAGGCGTTTTGCACAGGATACGCCGGAACCAGCGTCTCGACATCTTCCATTTGCTCCATGAAACGATTTACCAGGCCGCGCGCATAACGGCCAGAAAAGGCGCGGGTCAGGCGGGTCGGTGTATTTCCGGCCAGGATCAGGCGTTGCTTGTAGGCTGGATGAATGCCGGATTCGTCGCACACGAGGAAAGCCGTACCCATTTGCACCGCCTCGGCACCCAAGGCCAGCGCTTCGTTGATATCGACTCCGGTCATGACGCCTCCGGCCGCAATCAGCGGAATCTTTACAGCCTCGGCGACCGCCGGCCACAGTTCCTGCGTGCTCATCGTCGCATCTTCCTGGGCACCGATGAAGGTACCGCGATGACCGCCCGCCTCTGTTCCGGAAGCCACCACCGCATCGGCGCCGACCGTTTCCCACGCCAGTGCCTCCTGTACCGTCGTTGCGGTACCGATCACGAAGATTCCCGCCGAGTGCAGACGCTCGACCTGTGACTCGGTCAGGATATTGAAGGTGAAACTGGCTGCGGCGGGGCGCAGCTCGATCAGCGTCTCGAATTGCCGGGCAAAGTCCTGGCACCATTGCTTGGGCATCGGCAGCGCGTCCCACCCGAGGCTTTCCCAGATCGGACGCAGCAGTTCCGCGGCGTGGGCCAGCTCGCCAGGCGTGGGAGACGGCGCTTCCTGCACGAAGAAATTGAGCAGGAAAGGCCGGTCAGTCAGGGCGCGCAGCTGCGCTACTTGTTCGGTGATGCCCTCGGGCGTCAGGAGCGCGCAGGCGAGCGAACCCAGACCGCCGGCATTCGACACGGCCGCAGCCAAAGCCGGGGTAGAGGCGCCACCAACCATGGGAGCCAGAACGATGGGGAATTTGAACAGTGCGTGCAGGTCCATGTAGTCCTCCGTCAATACGATACCGACAAGCTTACCAGAGCGCAGCGAGGACGGTCAGCCAAACAGCCTGTGGATAAACCCTTGAATATCCACAGGCACGATTTGTGGATAAGGTTCATTTTATTCACACTCCAGTTTTTATCCAGAAAGTGTTCCTCAGGCATACAGACTCCGCACCGCAGTTATACGGCTTTCAAGTCATTGATTTTTCAACGCTTTGTTGCCTTATCCACAGAAACAAGGACCTGTTAACAACTACTACTAAGCTTGTATACATACTTTTCAGAGTAAACCCACGAGCCGCGAACGTTGGAAAAAGCCGTGTCTTGTCGTTTTGAAATTCGTGTTCAAAAAATCTTTTTTGCAAAACTAAAAATCGCGACTCGAACGCTTGCTCAAAAAAAGTGCAGTGCTCTTGATGATCCCAAGTCTGAGCGTCTGTGGATAACTCACTGGATATCCACAGGATGAGATGTGAAGAAGTATCTTTTTTCTCCACAGCCACTTTTTTGTCCAACAACAGTCCCCGCCCGATACAATGATTGTCCAAGGACTTCAAATTGCCGTAGTTCCTTGGTGGGCTTGGGTTTCCTTGACTTATCCACAGAAAAATCGTCGTTTACTATCACTACTATTTTTGTATACATACTTGTTCTATAAAACAGTAAACGGGCAAAAAAACGTGCGCAACCCAAAAACGAGCCTCCAGAACCAATGACTTCGAGTAAAAAAATGCGCTTAGGAATCATCAGCGCCCTCCACGAAGAACAACAAGGCCTGGTAGAGGCCATGCAAGGGCCCGCCAAGCTCATCCACGGCATGCGCGACTACTCGGTAGGCCAGTTATGGGGAATCGACGCTGTGTGCGTCCTGTCGCGTATTGGGAAGGTCGCAGCTGCCATGACCGCGACCATGCTTGTGGAGAAGTTCGAAGTTACCCACATCGTGTTCACCGGCGTCGCCGGCGCTGGACATGCAGCGATCAATGTCGGCGACATCGTGATTGCCGATTCCCTGGTCCAGTACGACATGGACAGCAGCCCCTTGTTCCCTCGTTTCGAGGTGCCCTTGACCGGACAATCGCACTTCCTGTCCGATGTGGACCTCAGCGAGCAGCTCCTCAGTGCTGCCGGTCATTTCTTCGACAAGGACTTTGCCGGCGTGATCGACGCGGACGAACGTCGTGATTTCCGCCTCGGCCAACCCAATGTGCACCGTGGACTGGTGGCGAGCGGCGACCAGTTCGTCAGCAGCCGTTCGCACCTGGCGCAATTGAATTCATCACTTTCGGGGTTGCTGGCAGTCGAAATGGAGGGGGCGGCGGTGGCCCAGGTCTGTTTCGAGCTCGGCATCCCGTTTGCAGTCATCCGAACCATTTCCGACAACGCGAACGAAGATGCGGCAACCGATTTCATGCGCTTCGTAAAAACAGTCGCGGCACGTTATGCCTTCCACATTGTCAAACGCTTTTGCATGAATTTGAACGATCATCGCAAAAAAGCGGACATGTAGCGCTGCACGGCGCGCACTGCTGGCCTGACCTGCTGCTCGAGGGTAAAGCTTAAGCGGTCGCACGTTCGCGCAAACGGTCGGCGACGTCGGCAGGCTCGGCGTCGTTGTTGGCGTGGTCGGTGGACCTCCACGACGTTCTCAGCAGCACTTTGCGTGCAAGGTTCAAAGGAACGCCGTTGTTTGCCAGGTGCCTGGCCGCCGCCAGCGATCCATGCTTGTGCGCATACAGCAGCGCATTCGCCACCTTGAATTCAGTCACGACATCGTGCCGCGTGCCATGAATGCGCATGGGCTGCGGCCCGTTTCTCTGGACCAGGGTGTAGCGGTAATCGTTACTCGCATTCGCTTTCGTATTCATGTCGTCCTCCTAGGTACCGCGACCCTGTGCCGCAGTCCCTTGGATTGTCCATCATGTTTCACCAAAACAATTTGCGTTGACGCAAGAATTTCCCTCGATCAACTGTTTGCGGTGAGCATGGAGTCGGCCGCCACGTATTCGTAGCCCAGCGCCTGCGCCACAGCGGCGTAGGTCACCTTGCCAAGGCAGACGTTCAGGCCATTCTTCAGGTGCGGATCGTCGAGCATCGCTTTTTTCCAGCCCTTGCCGGCGAGCGCGATTGCGTGGCCGATGGTGGCGTTGTTGAGCGCGAAGGTCGACGTGCGCGCAACGGCGCCTGGCATGTTGGCCACGCAGTAATGCACCACGCCGTCGACAATGAAGGTTGGATCGGCGTGCGTGGTTGCGTGCGACGTTTCGAAGCAGCCGCCCTGGTCGATGGCGACGTCGACCACCACCGCGCCGGCCTTCATGCGCGAAATCATGTCGCGCGTGACCAGCTTGGGCGCCGCGGCGCCGGGCACGAGCACACCACCGATGACGAGGTCGGCGGAGAGCACCGCTTCCTCGATCGCATGTGCGTTCGAGTACAGCGTGGAGATCCGGTTGCCGAACACCAGGTCGAGCTGGCGCAGGCGCTCGATGCTCTTGTCGAGCACGGTGACGCGGGCCCCAGTACCAACCGCCATTTGCAGCGCGTTGGTGCCGACCACACCGGCGCCGATGATGACGATATGGCCGGCCGCCACGCCGGGCACGCCGCCCAGCAGCAAGCCCATGCCGCCCTTCGACTTTTCAAGGTGGGCCGCGCCGGCCTGGATTGCCATGCGCCCGGCCACTTCGCTCATCGGCGCCAGCAAGGGCAGCCCGCCGCCTGCGCCTGTGATGGTTTCGTAAGCGATGCAAATGGCGCCCGACCTGACCAGCGCTGCGGTCTGCTCCGGGTCCGGAGCCAGGTGCAGGTAGGTGTACAGGATCTGGCCGTCGCCGAGCATGGCGCATTCACCAGGCTGCGGCTCCTTGACCTTCACGATCATGTCGGCGTGCGCGAAAATTTCCTTGGCCGTAGCGACGATGGTGGCACCGGCGGCTTCGTACTGCTCGTCGGAAAGGCCGATCTCGCCGCCCGCGTTTTGTTGAACCAGCACCTGATGGCCGCGCGCAGCAAGCTCGCGAACGCTGGGTGGTGTGAGGCCAACCCGGTACTCGTGGTTCTTGATTTCTTTTGGAACGCCTACTTTCATATTAATCTCCCATGTTTGCTGCGCTAAGGCCGCCAGCCCTCGAATTGGGCTGGCGAATCATTTCTATAATTACAGACCGAGCGTCATCAGGCTTGCGTTACCGCCAGCCGCGGTCGTATTGATGCAAAGAGCACGTTCGGCAACCAGCCGCCACAGCGGAATCGCCCCGACCTCCGAGGTGCTGACCATGGCCACGATGGCGCCCGTGCGCGCCGCCAGCACGGGGCGCAGGCCGGGCGCGAGGGCCGCTTCCACCAGCGCCACCTGGAAGGCAATCTCGCAGGCGTCGACGTTGCCGACGAATTCGATCCGGTCCTTCACTTCCGGCGGCAGGCCTTCCGGAATCACCTCGCGCGAGCGGGCCACCACGACAGCCCGGTTTCCGGTCGCAAGGACAGCGGCCAGCTGGTTGAGCAACACGCCGATATCGGCGGCGGCGCACAGGATTGCACCGCGCGGCACGAAGGCGAGCGTGTTGCGCTCGCCGGTCGGCCCCGGCAGGGTCAGGGTGGCGCCCGTCAGGGTGGTGCGCATGTATTGTTCGGCCAGCGTCACGACGCGCGCATGGCCATGGGTCCTGGCCCACACCAGCAATGCGTCCAGGCCCGGCGTGGCGTGGCGCTCGTGCTGCAGCAGCGGCGCGGCGCCGCGCTGCAGGCGTTTCAGGTAGAGCGGTCCGCCCGCTTTCGGCCCGGTGCCGGACTTGCCCTCGCCGCCGAATGGCTGCACGCCGACGACGGCGCCGACGATGTTGCGGTTCACGTAGATATTGCCCACGTGCGCGCGAGACGCAATGTGGTTGATGGTTTCATCGATGCGCGAATGAATCCCGAGCGTGAGGCCGAAACCGCTGGCGTTGATGGAATCGACCAGTTTGGGCAGCTCCGCGCGCTTGTAGCGGATGATGTGCAGGACCGGGCCGAATACTTCCTGGGTCAGTTCCGACAATGCGCCGATTTCGAACACGGTCGGGGCCACGAAGGTGCCCTGCGCCTGCAGTTCCGGATCGAGCTCCAGCGCGAACCAGCTCCTGGCGGTCGTTTTCATGCGCTCGATGTGCGCGAGCAGGACTTGCTGCGCTTGCGCGTCGATCACCGGGCCGATATCGGTGGACAAACGGTCCGGGCTTCCGATCCGCAGTTCCTGCATCGCGCCCCGAAGCATGGCAATCGTCTTGTCCGCGATTTCCTCCTGCAGGAACAGCACCCGCAGTGCCGAGCAACGCTGGCCCGCGCTGTCGAAGGCCGAACTGATCACGTCCTGCACCACCTGCTCCGGCAGGGCCGAGGAATCGACGATCAGGGCGTTCTGGCCGCCGGTTTCGGCTATCAGGGCGATATCGCACGCTTCCCTTACCTCGCGCCGCGACAGGGTCTGGTTGATCAGATGCGCGACCTCGGTCGACCCGGTGAAGATCACGCCCTTGATGCGTTCGTCGTCGCACAGCGCGGCGCCGACCGTTTCGCCGCGGCCGGGCAGCAGTTGCAGGGCCCCGGCCGGAATGCCGGCTTCATGCAACAACTGGACCGCGCGATACGCGATGAGAGGCGTTTGTTCGGCCGGCTTGGCCAGCACCACGTTGCCGGCGGCCAGCGCGGCGGCTATTTGCCCGGTGAAGATCGCGAGCGGAAAATTCCATGGGCTGATGCAGGCGACCGGACCGAGTGCCAGCAGGTTCTGGGTGGCGTGCACCTGGGCCGAGTAGTAGCGCAGGAAGTCGACCGCCTCGCGAATTTCGGCAATCGCATTCGGAAGCGACTTGCCGGCTTCGCGGACCGCCAGCGCCATCAGCTCGTCGCCGTGCTGTTCGAACAGGTCGGCGGCGCGCGCAATGACGGCGGCCCGGCCCGACGGCGCGGTGGTTTGCCAGTCCATCGCATAGGCCGCCGCACTGGCGAGCGCGGTGTCGACGTCGTCCGGCGTGGATTCGCTCACGTAGCCGACGATGTCGAGCGCTTGTGCCGGGTTGACGACAGCTTGCGGCGCGGCGCCGGCGGGGGTGGTGCCGTCGATCAGCGGGCGTGCGGTCCAGTTGCGGTATTGGGCCAGGGAGCCCGCCAGTTTGCGCAGCACGTTTTCATCGGCCAGGTCGATGCCGGAAGAATTTTTGCGTTCATTTCCGAACAGGTCGCGCGGCAATGCAATGGCCGGGTGCGGCGCTCCGCCCAGTGCGCGCGCCGCTTCGAACGGGTCGGCGATGAGCGATTCGATGGCGACGCTTTCGTCGACGATCTGGTTCACGAACGAGGAATTGGCGCCGTTTTCCAGCAGGCGGCGCACCAGGTAGGCGAGCAGCGTTTCGTGCGAACCGACCGGCGCGTACACGCGGCACGGGATGCCCAGCTTGTCGCTGCCGACGATCTGGTCGTACAAGGTCTCGCCCATGCCGTGCAGGCACTGGAATTCGAAATCGCTCACGCCTTGGCGCATGGCCCAGGTGTGGATGACGGACAGGCTGTGCGCGTTGTGGGTGGCAAATTGCGGGTAGATGACGTCGGTGGCGGCCAGCAGTTTCTTGGCGCAGCACAGGTAGGACACGTCGGTGTAGACCTTGCGCGTATAGACCGGGTAACCGGCCATGCCGTCCACCTGTGCGCGCTTGATTTCGGCGTCCCAGTAGGCGCCCTTCACCAGCCGCACCATGAACTTGCGCCCGCTGCGGCGCGCCAGGTCGGTCAGGAAATCGATCACGAACGGGCAGCGCTTCAGGTAGGCCTGCACCACGAAGCCGATGCCGTCGAAGCCGGCCAGTTCGGGGTCGAAGGCCAGTGCCTCCATCATGTCGAGCGAGATTTCAAGGCGGTCCGCTTCTTCCGCGTCGATGTTCAGGCCGATGTCGTATTTCTTGGCAAGCAGCACAAGGCTGCGCACGCGCGGCAGCAGTTCGTCCATCACGCGCGCATGCTGGGCGCGGCTGTAGCGCGGGTGCAGCGCCGACAGCTTGACCGAAATGCCCGGCCCGGCCTTGATGCCGCGCCCGTTGGAGGCGCGGCCGATCGCGTGAATCGCCTGTTCGTAGGCGGCGTAGTAGTTTTTCGCGTCGAGCTCGGTCAGCGCGGCCTCGCCCAGCATGTCGTAGGAATAGCGATAGCCGCGCTCTTCATTCGGGCGGCTGTTTTCGAGCGCTTCGGCGATCGTCTGGCCGGTCACGAACTGGTTGCCCAGCATGCGCATGGCCAGGTCCACGCCCTTGCGGATCAGCGGCTCGCCGCCTTTTCCGATCAGCTTGGTCAGGGCGGAACCGAGCCCGGTTTCGCTGCTGGTCGCGACCAGCTTGCCGGTGATGAGCAGGCCCCAGGTGGCCGCGTTGACGAACAGGGAAGGCGATTCGCCCAGGTGCTTGCGCCAGTCGCCCTTGCTGATCTTGTCGGCGATCAGGCGGTCGGCGGTCTCGCTGTCGGGAATGCGCAACAGTGCTTCGGCCAGGCACATCAGTGCCACGCCTTCTTCCGACGACAACGAAAACTCATGCATCAGCGCATCGACGCCGGAAGCGCGCGTGCGTTTTTCGCGCACTGCCGCCACCAGCCGGTGCGCCAGCGCGTGCGCGTCGCCGTTCGCGCCCACGTCCTGCGCCAGCAGCGCCGCCACGGCGGCCTGTTC
>JBAQKU010000719.1:0-10060 GCA_049301315.1 Telluria sp. | reverse complement strand
GCGTCGCCTCTGCCTCGGCAAGGGCGGGTCCCGGCTTCGGCCGGACCCGCCCTTTTTTCATTGGCGCCGGCTGCGCCGGCTCCCACAGGTCCCGACACATCCCATTGCTGCCCCAAATAAAACCGTTGACATTTGCACGTCGTTCCCGCGCAAGCGGGAACCCAATATATGCGCCCAGTGGATAGGTGCGTCCCACCACTTTGCTTGCAAATGGGGTTTCCGCTTTCGCGGGAACGACAAGTTTAAGTCTCGGGTTGAAGGTTAGGCGAGAAGCCCTTTGGCAGTGCGCACGTCGACAATGTCAACGGTTTTATTCCGGACAGCAGTGCGCGCAGGCGGGAACCCCATTTAGCCGCTGTGACGCGGCGAAATTAGGGGGAAGTCATGCAGTGCATGAGTTCCCGCCTCCGCGGGAACGACGGTGGTGAAGGTGCTAACGCGGCTCTACCGACCCTTTTGCGACAGCCTCTTCAGGGAGGGGAGGATGTCAACAAACCCGATCAGATCCCGCCCATGCAGATGTACTTGATGACGAGATAGTCGTCCATCCCGTACTTCGAGCCCTCGCGTCCCAGGCCCGATTGCTTGACGCCGCCGAAGGGCGCGATCTCGTTTGAAATCAGGCCGGTGTTCACCCCCACCATGCCGCTCTCGATCGCCTCGGCCACGCGCCACACGCGTCCGATGTCGCGCGAATAGAAATACGCAGCCAGGCCGAACTCGGTGTTGTTGGCCAGCGCGATCACTTCCTCCTCGGTCTTGAAGCGGAACAGCGGCGCGACCGGCCCGAAGGTCTCTTCCGCAGCAAATTTCATACTCGCGGTCACGTCCGCAACCACGGTCGGCTCGAAGAAGCCGTGGCCGAGCGCATGGCGCTTGCCGCCGGCCAGCACGCGCGCGCCCTTGGACAGCGCGTCGGCGATGTGCTGCTCGACCTTGAGCACGGCTTTTTCCTCGATCAGCGGGCCCTGCGTCACGCCCGCGTCCTGGCCATTGCCCACCTTCAGCTTCGCGACCGCGGCCACCAGTTTCTCGGCGAACTGCTCGTACACGCCGTCCTGCACGTACACACGGTTCGCGCACACGCAGGTCTGGCCGGTATTGCGGTATTTGGAGGCGATCGCACCCTCGACCGCGGCATCGAGGTCGGCGTCGTCGAACACGATGAAGGGCGCATTGCCGCCCAGTTCGAGCGACAGCTTCTTGACGGTCGGCGCGCACTGCTGCATCAGGATGCGTCCCACCTCGGTCGATCCGGTGAAGCTGAGCTTGCGTACCACCGGGTTGCTGGTCATCTCGCCGCCGATGGCGCGCGAGTCGCCCGTCATCACGTTGAACACGCCCTTGGGCAGGCCCGCGCGTTCGGCCAGCACGCCAAGCGCCAGCGCGGAAAACGGGGTCAGCTCGGCCGGCTTGACCACGATCGGGCAGCCGGCCGCGAGGGCAGGGCCGACCTTGCGCGTGATCATCGCAGCCGGGAAATTCCACGGCGTGATCGCGGCGCACACGCCGATCGGCTCCTTGGTAACGACGATGCGCCGGTCGCCCCACGGCGAGGCCAAGGTGTCGCCCGACACGCGCTTGGCTTCCTCGGCGAACCACTCGATGAACGAGGCGGCGTAGCCGATTTCGCCTTTCGCCTCGGCCAGCGGCTTGCCCTGCTCGGCCGTCATGATGAGCGCCAGGTCGTCGGCGTTGGCGAGCATCAGGTCATTCCATTTGCGCAGGATGGCGCTGCGCTCCTTGGCCGTCTTCTTGCGCCACGCGGGCCACGCCGCGTTGGCCGCATCGATCGCGCGCCGCGTTTCTGCCGCGCCCATGTGGGGCACCGTGCCCAGCTTTTCTCCGGTGGCCGGGTTGATCACCGAAATCGTGGTGGCGTCGTTCGCATCGCACCATTCGCCATCGATGAAGCATTGCTGGCGCAGCAGGGAAGGGTCTTTCAAGTTCAGCATGGCATTCTCGCAGTCCTGTTCAAAAGTCATTTGTAATGCTTCATGGTAGCCCTTTTTCTCAATCATGGCCGGCAGCGCTCGCGCAGCGCGGCGTCTTGTGTGTTGGCATGTTTTTGAAGTTGCCGGTAAGCTCTAATGAAGCGGACACGGCGTCCCGCATTTACTAACAGATCAATCGCGCTTCCGTGAGCTAGAAGCCTTTTGTTTGATCTGGATTAACAGCTACTCGCATTTGGATGCAATTGCATTTATGATTGAACCGAATGCGTCAACAACGACAATTGTGAGACCGTCATGCGCCGCCCAATCGTTATCGTCCCAGCCTGCTCGCGCCAGATCGGAATCCATCCGTACCACGCGGTCATGTACAAATACATCGACGCGGTCGTACTCGGCGCCGACTGTGCGCCCTTGATCATGCCGGCGCTGGCCGAGGCTGCCGACTTCGACAGCGTACTGGCCGCCTGCGACGGCATCATGCTGACCGGGTCGGCATCGAACGTGCATCCCAGCCATTATGCGCAGGACGTGCTCAATCCCGAGCTGCCGCAGGACCCGGCGCGCGACGCGACCACCTTGCCGCTGATCCGCGCCGCCCTCAGGCAGGGCGTTCCCATTATCGCGATCTGCCGCGGCTTCCAGGAAATGAACGTGGCCCTTGGCGGCAGCCTGCACCAGGCCGTGCACCGCGTCGAAGGCAAGATGGATCACCGCGAAAACCCGGAAGCCCCGCTCGAAGAGCAGTACGGCCCGGCCCACAAGGTGGTTCTGTCGCCGGGCGGCCTGATGGAGCGCATCGTCGGCGCGCGCGAGATCGGGGTCAATTCCCTGCACGGCCAGGGCGTGAACGAACTGGCGCCCGGCCTGGAGATCGAGGCGCTGTCCGAAGATGGCCTGGTGGAGGCGTTTTCGGTGCCCGCCGCGCCCGGCTTCGCGCTTGCCGTCCAGTGGCATCCGGAATGGCGCATCACCGAAAACCCGGACTCGATGAAGATGTTTCACGCGTTCGGCGTGGCCTGCCGCGAATACAGCGCGCAGCGCGGGAAATCCGTATGACAAACTGCGAAAAATGGGCCCTGAGCCGCGTTCCCTAGCTGCGCTTGCCAACCTCGGTTACATGGCACACAGGGGCGCGCGCCCGGCCCCGTGTTTGAGCAAGACAACAGAGAGAACATCATGGCAATTCGCGAGAACTTCACCTACACCGACATGGATTTGTGGCTCAATGAAAAACGGGTCACCGAAATCGAATGCCTGATCCCCGACCTGACCGGGGTTGCGCGCGGCAAGATCCTGCCGCGCGTGAAATTCACGCAGGAGCGCGGCATGCGCATCCCGGAAGCGGTGCTGGGCATGACCGTGACCGGCAATTACCCGATCGATGACGGCCCCTACGACCGCGCGATTTCAACCACCGACCGCGACATGATCCTCAAGGCCGACCCGACCACCATCACCATGGTGCCGTGGGCGGTCGACCCGACCGCGCAAGTGATCCACGACTGCTATTTCTCCGACGGCAAGCTGGTCGATTTCGCGCCGCGCACGGTGCTGCGCCGGGTGCTCAAGCTGTATGCCGACAAGGGATGGAGGCCGGTGGTGGCGCCCGAACTCGAGTTCTACCTGACGGCCAAGAATATCGATCCCGACCTGCCCCTCAAACCCCCGATCGGACGCAGCGGGCGCGCCGAAACCAGCCGCCAGGTCTACAGCATCGACGCGGTCAACGAGTTCGATCCGCTGTTCGAGGACATCTACGACTACTGCGAACTGATGAACCTGGACGTGGACACCCTGATCCACGAAATCGGCGCCGGCCAGATGGAGATCAACTTCCTGCACGGCGACCCGCTCGGCCTGGCCGACAAGGTGTTCTTCTTCAAGCGCACCTTGCGCGAAGCCGCGCTCAAGCACGACATGTACGCCACCTTCATGGCCAAGCCGATGGCGGGCGAGCCCGGTTCGGCCATGCACGTGCACCAGAGCGTGGTCGACGCCACCACCGGCCTGAACATCTTCAGTACCCCCGACGGCGCGGCCGCCCCCATCTTCAAGCACTACATCGCCGGGCTGCAGCGCTACATGCCCTCGGCGATGGCGATCGTCGCGCCCTACGTGAACTCGTACCGCCGCATCGTGCGCCATACCGCCGCCCCGATCAACATCCAGTGGGGCCTGGACAACCGCACCGTGGGCTTTCGCGTGCCCGAGTCGGGCGTGCAGGACCGGCGCGTCGAGAACCGCATCATCGGCGCCGACGCCAACCCTTATCTCGCGCTGGCGGTGACGCTGGCCTGCGGCTACCTCGGCATGACCGAGCAGCTCGAACCGACACCGATGATGACCGGCAGCGCCTACGACATGCCGTTCGAGCTGCCGCAGGGCCTGCCCGAGGCGCTGCACCTGCTGCGCGCCGAGGACAAGCTGCGCACGGTGCTGGGCGAGCGTTTCATCGACGTGTATGCGGCGATCAAGGACCTTGAACACCAGGAGTTCATGACCGTCATCAGCCCGTGGGAACGCGAGCATTTGCTGCTTCACGTGTAAGCCGGTTCACTCACAGATTGGGGTTCGGTCATGGCAGCAAATATACTGGCACCAGATGCCGCAACGGTCGCGCCGCTCAAGGAGCTGGTCGACACGCGCGCGATCCAGCAGCTCGACTCGGCGCATTTCCTGCATCCGTTCACCGACCACCAGGAGCTCAAAACCACGGGCGCGCGCGTGATGGTGCGCGGCGACGGCATCTACCTGTGGGATTCGGAGGGCAAGAAGCTGATCGACGGGATGTCCGGCCTGTGGTGCGTCAATATCGGCTACGGGCGCACCAGCATGTCGGAGGCGGTGTACCGCCAGATGCAGACGCTGCCTTTCTATAACAGCTTCTTCAACACCACCAACGTGCCTGCGGTGCGCCTGGCCGCGCTGCTGGTGGAAATCTCGCCGCCCCAGTTCAGCCACGTGTTCTTCACCGGCTCCGGCTCCGAGGCCAACGACACCATCGTGCGCATGGTGCGGCGCTACTGGGACCTGATGGGCTTCAAGGACCGCCACACCATCATCAGCCGCCACAACGCCTACCACGGCAGCACGGTGGCCGGCGCATCGCTGGGGGGCATGGAAGGCATGCACGCGCAGGGCGGCCTGCCGATTCCCGGCATCGTGCATATCGGCGAGCCGAATTACGTGGCGGCCGGGCGCGGCATGACGCCGGACGAATTCGGCCTCAAGGCGGCCGGCTGGCTGGAGGCGAAGATCCTGGAAGTGGGCCCCGACAAGGTGGCCGCCTTCATCGGCGAACCGATACAGGGTGCGGGCGGGGTGATCATTCCCCCCGCGACCTACTGGCCGGAAATCGGCCGCATCTGCGACAAGTACGGCATCCTGCTGATCGCCGACGAAGTGATCTGCGGCTTCGGCCGGCTGGGCGCATGGTTCGGCTCCGAGCTCATGCGGATCAAGCCCGACCTGATCGCTTTTGCGAAAGGCGTCACGTCCGGCTATGTGCCGCTCGGCGGCGTGCTGGTGGGAAACCGCGTGGCCGACGTGCTCATTGCCAAGGGCGGCGACTTCAATCACGGCTTCACCTATTCCGGACACCCGGTGGCCTGCGCGGCGGCGCTGGAAAACATCCGCATCATCCTCGAGGAAGCTCTGGTCGAGAAGGTGGCGCTGGAAACCGGTCCCTACCTCAAGGACCGCTTCGCGAGCCTGGCCGAGCACCCGCTGGTGGGGTACGCCGACAGTGTCGGTCTGGTCGCGGGCCTGAACCTGGTGCGCAGGAAGGCCGCCCGGGTGCACGACTGCGAACCGTTCGATCCCGCTCTCGCGGTGGGAATGGTGTGCCGGCGCCACATGTTCGACAACGGCATGATCATGCGCGCCGTGGGCGACCGGATGATCATTGCGCCGCCGCTGGTGACGAGCCAGGAGCAGATCGATGAAATGATCGACAAGATCAGGTTTTGCCTGGATGCCACGCTGGCAGAGCTGCAGGCCAGGGGCTTGATGGGCTGAACGACAGCGTTACGAGGGCCGGCTGCGACTTTTGACGCCGCGGCGGCACTTGCGCGATAAAATTGCGGTTTTGCCCATTCCTTCATCATCCTATGACGCTTGCACACCCTGGCGCCGCCGCGCCGCCCTTTCTTTTGATTCGCGACCTGGTCAAGGAATTCGACGGCGTGCGCGCCGTCGACGACGTCTCGCTCGCGATCGGCAAGGGCGAAATCTTCGCCCTGCTGGGCAGCTCGGGCTGCGGCAAGTCCACCCTGCTGCGCATGCTGGCCGGCTTCGAGCGGCCGAACGCGGGGTCCATCACGCTGGCCGGGCAGGACATCGTCGGCGTGCCGCCCTACGAACGCCCGATCAACATGATGTTCCAGTCGTATGCGCTGTTCCCGCACCTGTCGGTATGGGACAACGTGGCATTCGGGCTGCGCCGCGACGGCCTGCCGAAGGCGGAGGTGGCCGAGCGCGTCGAGAACATGCTGGCGCTGGTCCAGCTTGGCGCCTACGGCAAGCGCAAGCCGCACCAGCTCTCGGGCGGGCAGCAGCAGCGCGTGGCGCTGGCGCGCAGCCTGGCCAAGCGGCCGCAGTTGCTGCTGCTCGACGAGCCGCTCGGCGCGCTCGACAAGAAGCTGCGCGAGCGCACCCAGGTGGAACTGGTCAACATCATCGAGCAGGTCGGCGTGACCTGCGTGATGGTCACGCACGACCAGGACGAGGCGATGAGCATGGCGACCCGCATCGCGGTGATGAACGAAGGGCGCATCCTGCAGGTCGGCGCGCCGGGCGACATCTACGAGACCCCGAACTGCCGCTTCGTGGCCGACTTCATCGGCAGCGCCAACATGTTCGAAGGGCGCGTGGCCGAGGATGCAGCCGACCATGTGGTCGTGGAAAGCGCGGAATGCCGCCATTACGTCAGCCACGGCATCAGCGGCGTCCAAGGCATGCAGGTCGCGCTCGCCCTGCGGCCCGAAAAGATCGCGTTGCAGCTGAGCGCGCCGACCCCGCAGCAGCGCGCGTCAAGCCGTGAACACGGCTACAACTGCGTGCAGGGCGCAATCGCCTCGATCGCCTACCTCGGCAACGAGACGCGCTACCAGATACGGCTCGACAGCGGCATGGAGCTCAAGGCCGCGCGCACCAACGCCGCGCGGCACGAACAGTCGCGCCTGGAACGCGGCCAGCGCGTCCACGCATGGTGGGACGGCGCCGACATCATGGTGCTGACGGCATGAAAAAACTGCTCCAGTCCCTGGGCGCACGCCACGCCGTCATCGCGCTGCCGTTCGGGTGGCTCGTGCTCGCCTTCCTGCTGCCTTTCCTGATCGTGGCGCGCATGAGCCTGACAGAGACCGACAGCGCCGGCAGCCCGTTCGGCAGCTTGCTCACGTATGCCGACGGCTTCGTCAACCTCAAGCTCAAGATCTCGAACTACCTGTTCCTCGCGCAGGACGACCTGTACCTGCTGACGTATCTGAGTTCGCTCAAGTACGCAGCCATCACGACGGCGCTATGCCTGCTGATCGGTTATCCCTTCGCCTACTTCATGGCACGCGCCCGCCCGGCCATCCGCCCGACCCTGATGATGCTGGTGATGCTGCCGTTCTGGACTTCCTTCCTGCTGCGCATCTACGCCTGGAAAGGGATCCTGGCCAACCACGGCATCCTGAACAAGCTGCTGCTCTGGCTCGGCGTGACCGGCGAGCCGCTGCACATGATGAACACCCCGTTCTCGCTCGTGATCGGGATGGTGTACGCCTACCTGCCGTTCATGATCCTGCCGCTGTATGCGAACCTGGTGAAGATGGACCTGCGCTTCCTGGAGGCAGCCGCCGACCTCGGGGCGACGCCGCTGCAGGCGTTCTGGCGCATCACGGTGCCGCTCTCGAAGGCCGGCATCATCGCCGGCTCGATGCTGGTGTTCATTCCCGCGGTGGGCGAATACGTGATCCCGGAACTGCTGGGCGGGCCAGAGACGCTCATGATCGGCAAGGTGCTATGGGACGAATTCTTCACCAATAACGACTGGCCGCTGGCGTCCGCGGTGGCGGTGGTGGTGATCTTGCTGATCCTGGTGCCGATGGCGCTGTTTAACAGGTACAAGGCGCAGCAGGAAGCGGAGGCGCTGGCATGAACGGGCAAACCTTCATTCAACGCTGGTTCGGACGCGGCTGGCTCTCGCTCGGCTACCTGTTCCTGTACCTGCCGATCGTGGTGCTGGTGGTGTTTTCCTTTAACAGCTCGCGCCAGGACATGGTGTGGAGCGGTTTCTCGACCCAGTGGTATGCCGAACTGCTGCGCGACAGCGAGATCATCGGCGGCTTCGCGCTCTCGCTCAGGATTGCCGTGATGAGCGCGACCGCGGCGGTGGTGCTGGGCACCTTCGCCGCCTTCGTGCTGAACCGCTACCGCCGCTTCGCCGGGCGCGTTCTGTTCTCCGGCATGGTCAGCGCGCCGCTGGTGATGCCCGAAGTGATCATCGGGCTGTCGCTGCTGCTGATGCTGGTGTCGGTGCAGAAGGTGTTCGGCTTCCCCGAGCGCGGCATGTTCACGATCTGGATCGGGCACACCCTGCTCGGGATGGCGTACGCAACAGTGGTGGTGCAATCGCGCCTGCAGGAGATGAGCAAGTCGCTCGAAGAGGCGGCGATGGACCTCGGCTGCCGCGCGCACCAGGTGTTTTTCCTGGTGACCTTGCCCAATATCACGCAGGCGCTGGCCTCGGCCTGGCTGCTCACGTTTACGCTCTCGCTCGACGACGTGGTGCTGTCGGCCTTCCTGTCCGGGCCCGGTTCGACGACCATGCCGCTGGTAATTTTTTCGCGTGCGCGCCTGGGGCTGGACCCGCGCGTGAATGCCGTTGCCGCGCTGACGATCCTGGTGGTGTCGGTCGGGGTGATCGTCGCCAGCATCATGATGGCGCGCGCCGCACGGCTGCGCCAGCAACAGATCCAGGCAGCGGCCAGGCCTGAATCCGATTAGTTGCCATTTGTGAAATCATTACCGTAGTCAAGGAATATTGGCGCATTCCCCTATACGCTCAGAAGCCCGCTGCGCCCGCGTGTCTTGCGGCGCAATGAGGGTCTTGGAGTGAGGAACGAAAACAAACGGCAGGATAAAAATCGATTCACGAATTGTTGGTCAAAACATAAGGAGACTGCGATGAACAAGTGTTATGTGTTTCGCCGGTTAAGTGGTTTTGGTGCAGGCAATTTATCAAGCGGCCATGTCGGTTGGGCGTTCCAGCTCGGGGACGGCACCGTCATCTGCGGTGCAACGGAAAACCCGTCCGGCAATTTCAATCAGCCCAGCACGGCAAAGGGCGCCTGGTGTGAACGCTACAACGAAAATGACCTTCTGCGCGCATTCACACAAGTGCGGCATTTCACAGATGCGCACCGCAATTCGGTCGGTCAATCGTTGCCTTATGATCATTACAAGGTCTTGGCCAGTGAAGCGCCGAATCCAGACAATGCTTATGCAAAGGCCGTCTGGTGCAGTAAACAAGATTTTCGCGGCACCGGCATTCCACGCGGGCGGAACTGTCTCGACGACACCTTCGATATCCTGGAAGCATACGGGAAACGGGGCCTTCATTGGCCGAGCGACCCTCGTTACTGTAGTCCGAATCTGTGGTTCGATTCCCTCTCGGAACAAAGCATCCGGATGCCACGGTTCGACATGAGTCAGCAGGAAAGATTGGCTTTGCCGGAAGCGAGTGCAGACCTGGTGTGCGCGCCTCAATGGGCAGTTAGCGCCGCGTAAGAAATTCCGCCAGCCGAGATTCAGGGCCTGCCGTAATCGGGGGTCTTGTTCGGTTGGCGAGAATCAAAATAACCCCGTTCTGCGCATTCGCGACCGGAATTCGCCGGGTCGGCTATGCTATTGCCATCAACACGTTCGACCCGTGCGCGGGCGTGTGAGTTTTCTGAGATAGGGGATAAGCATGCCAACGACACTATGGAACGAGCGCGCCAGCGCCTTGAAAATCGACGGCCGCGCCTTCATCGGCGGCCAGCGCACCTGGGCCAAGGCGGATCAGCGATTCGACAACCTGTCGGCGGTCGACGGGCGCAAGCTGGCCGAGGTCGCGC
>JBAQKU010000718.1:0-8684 GCA_049301315.1 Telluria sp. | reverse complement strand
GCGCACGGCGCTGGCGCGCGCCGAAACGGGCGGGTAGGCCGCGCGGCGGGCCGGTGGTTCCCGCTGGCTTGCGCAAATTGGGACGAGCAAGCCTCATTTTCGGACAATCTGCGCCCCGGATCACCTTCTTTCGTTTTCACCTATCATAATTGCCTCATGATTTTTTAGAACGGGGACAAAAATGAAAACGAGAGCTGCTATCGCATGGAAAGCCGGGGCGCCGCTGACGATCGAGGAAGTCGACCTCGCCGGCCCGCGCGCAGGTGAAGTGCTGGTGGAGATCAAGGCGACCGGCATTTGCCATACCGATTACTACACCCTGTCGGGAGCCGATCCGGAAGGCATTTTCCCTTCGATCCTGGGACACGAGGGCGCCGGCATCGTGCTCGAGGTCGGCCCGGGCGTGACCACGCTCCAGAAGGACGATCACGTCATTCCCTTGTACACCCCGGAATGCCGCCAATGCAAATTTTGCCTGTCGCGCAAGACCAACCTGTGCCAGTCGATCCGCTCGACCCAGGGACGCGGCCTGATGCCGGATGCAACGTCCCGTTTTTCGCTCGATGGCAAACCCATTTTCCATTACATGGGCACCTCGACTTTTTCGAATTACATCGTGGTGCCGGAAATCGCACTGGCCAAGATCCGTAGCGACGCGCCGTTCGACAAGGCCTGCTATATCGGCTGCGGCGTCACCACCGGGGTCGGCGCGGTCGTGTTTTCGGCCAAGGTGGAGGCGGGCGCCAACGTGGTGGTGTTTGGCCTGGGCGGCATCGGCCTGAACGTCATCCAGGGCGCCAAGATGGTCGGCGCCGACAAGATCATCGGGGTCGACATCAATCCGCGCCGCATCGAGATGGCGCGCAAGTTCGGCATGACCCATTTCGTCAACCCGAACGAAGTCGACAATATCGTCGATCACATCGTGCAGCTGACCGACGGCGGGGCCGATTATTCGTTCGAATGCATCGGCAACACCACCGTCATGCGCCAGGCGCTCGAGTGCACGCACAAGGGCTGGGGCCAGTCCTTCATCATCGGGGTGGCGGCGGCAGGACAGGAAATCAGCACCCGTCCGTTCCAGCTCGTTACCGGGCGCCAGTGGAAAGGCTCGGCGTTCGGCGGCGCGCGCGGGCGCACCGACGTGCCCAAGATCGTCGACTGGTACATGGAGGGCAAGCTCAATATCGACGACCTGATCACCCATACCTTGCCGCTCGAGCGCATCAACGAGGGCTTCGACCTCATGAAAAGCGGCGAATCGATCCGCTCGGTCGTGCTGTACTGACGCCATGGCCGCGCTTGAACTGATCAGCGAGCACGCCTGCTTCGGCGGCGTGCAGCGCTTTTACTCGCACCAGTCGGAGGCGATCGGCCTGCCGATGCGTTTCTCGGTGTTCCTGCCGCCGCAGGCGCACAGGGGGCCGCTGCCGGCCTTGTTCTACCTGGCCGGCCTGACCTGCACCGAAGAGACCTTCATGATCAAGGCCGGCGCGCAGCGCGTCGCCGCCGAGCGGGGCGCGATCCTGGTCACGCTCGATACCAGCCCGCGCGGGGCCGGCATCGCGGGCGAAGCGCAGAGCTGGGATTTCGGGCAGGGGGCCGGCTTCTATGTCGACGCCACCGAGGCGCCATGGAGCACGCATTACCGCATGTACAGCTACGTGCTCGAGTTGTATGGCCTGGCGCTGCGCGAATTTCCGGTCGATGCGTCAAGCGTCGGGATCTTCGGCCATTCCATGGGCGGGCACGGCGCTCTGGTGCTGGCGCTGCGCAATCGCGATAAATTCAGCTCGGTCTCGGCGTTCGCACCGATCTGCGCGCCGAGCCATTGCCCTTGGGGCAAAAAGGCTTTCTCGGGCTATCTGGGCGCCAAGGTGCAGGACTGGCTGCCTTACGATGCAAGCGCCCTGATGCAGAACATGTGCACCCCATTCCCGAAGGGCATTTTGATCGACCAGGGCCTGGCCGATAAATTCCTGGACGAACAGCTGTTTCCGGGCGTGTTCGAACAAGCATGCAAGAAGGCAAGGCAGCCGCTCGAGCTGCGCCTGCACCAGGGCTACGACCATGGCTACTATTTTATTTCCACCTTCGTGGAACAGCATATCGCGTTTCATTTGAAACAGTAGTGCCACGCGCCTGCGTGGCGGGCTGCACCCGTCTCATGCTGGGAAAACACTGTTCAAGCGCCGCCGCAGCCCCAGCCTGCGCCGGCAAACCACGTCAATACCAATACGAATGGAGAAGATATCATGAGCAGTGTCCACATTCATCCGGCAGTCGATGCCGGTCTCAAGCCGGCGGCCGCCGATTTTGCCGGCGGCACTCTCTCGTGCAAATGCGTGAGCGACAAGGTCACCGTCTCGGTGGCATCGCAATGCGCGCACAACCATGTGTGCGGCTGCACCAAGTGCTGGAAGCCGGCCGGCTCGCTGTTCTCGCAGGTGGCGGTGGTCGCGCGCGACAAGGTGGCGGTGACGGCCAATGCCGACAAGCTGCGCACGGTCGATGCGGCGGCGACCATCCAGCGCCACGCCTGCAAGGAATGCGGCGTCCACATGTACGGGCGCATCGAAAACGCCGCCCATCCGTTCTTCGGGCTGGACTTCATCCACACCGAGTTGTCGAGCGAATCCGGGTGGCAGCCGCCGCAGTTCGCCGCCTTCGTGTCGTCCATTATCGAGTCGGGCGCCAATCCTGACGACATGGGCGCGGTCAGGGCGCGATTGGCCGAGATCGGGCTGGCCCCCTACGATTGCCTGTCGCCGCCGTTGATGGACGCGATCGCGACCCACACCGCCAAGGCGGCCGGGGTGCTGCGCTAGGGAAGAAGGGTGCCTGCCGGCACCCTTACACGCACACCGTGCTGGAAAAGCGTTCGCAATACGCGCGCGGCGTGATTCCCAGCCGTTTCTGGAATACGCGGCGCATCTTTTCCTCGGTTCCGAACCCGCTCTTGGCGGCGATCAGCTTGAGCGAGGCCTTGTTGTCTTCCAGCAGGCGCCGCGCCAGTTCGAAGCGCGCCGTTTCGATGAAGTCGGCCGGACTGGCTGCCGTTTCGCGCTGAAATACCCGGTTCAGGTTGCGGTCGCTCATGGCCAGGCGCTGCGCCAGAACGGGCGTGCTCAGGTCCTGATCGAGGTGCGCCAGGATCCAGTCCTGCAAGCCGCGCAACTTGGGGTGGCTGGTCATCTGGCTCGACAGGTGAATCGAAAACTGCGACTGCCCGCCGGGGCGCTTCAGGTACACCACCAGGTCGCGCGCCACCTCGAGCGCAATCTCGCGCCCGAAATCGTCCTCGACCAGCGCCAGCGCCAGGTCGATCCCTGCGGTGACGCCGGCCGAGGTCCAGATATTGCCTTCACGCACGAAGATGGCGTCGGCGTCCACCGTGACCGCCGGATAGCGCTGCCTGAGCCGCTCGGCCGCGCTCCAGTGCGTGGTGGCGCGCTTGCCGTCCAGGGCACCGGCTTCGGCCAGGAAAAAGCTGCCGGTGCACAGGGCAGCCAGGCGCTTGATCCTGGGGCTGGCCGCGGCCACCCATTCGACGATCTCAGGCGAATGTTCCAGCGCCTTTTCGATCTCGTGCGCGCCCACCACAAGCGCCATGTCGGGCAGGGCGAGGGCGTTGATTTTCTTGGTCGCCTGCAGCGACATGATGGTGTCCGACTGCACCATCCCGAGCTGGGTCGAGGCGATACAGACCTGATAGCGGCCGGGCAGGGCGCGCTTTCCCAGATGCGTATTGGCGTAATCGAACACCTTCAGGGGCCCGATCGCCTCGAGCGCCTTGAAGCCGGGATAGACCACGATGTCGATGGTGCAGGTACTCGATTGCCTGGTAACAGTGCTGTTCATGCGAGCAATTTTCAGGTTAATCTGATGCCAAGTCAATCAATGGCATGAAACATGCTGCCTCCAGCGCACGCGTCGCCGCCGCGCGTGCGCGCTTGGCCAACCAAGGAATTGGAGAAAACGATGAAAAAGTCAGGCTTGCTGCTGTTGTTGATCGCCGCCATGCCGGCCGCGTACGCGAACGATTTTCCCACCACGGACCGGGTTGAGTACGTTCTTGAATGTATGAAAGACAACGGCGGAAAGCACGAGTATTTGTACAAGTGTTCCTGCGTGGTCGACCATATCGCCAAGACGCTTCCCTATGACGAATACGTGGAGCTGTCGACGGCGCAGCGCAACCAGGGCCTCGGTGGCGAGCGCGGCGCCGAATTTCGCGATCCCGACTCGGTCAAGCAGATGGTGAAGAAGTACAAGACGATCCGCAGCGACGCCAAGCAGGCCTGCTTCATTCAATAAGCAGCGCCATCGACCGGGCGCGGCCAGTGCCGCGCCGTCCCCGCAAGAGCCCCACCGATACGGAAACGACACAGTCCTCCTTGCCGATTGTTCTGGAACCAGAACAGGCGCGCCATGCACGCGTTCGGCCCTCCGATGCCGGCGGCCGCTGGCACGCTCCATGCTCTCTATTCGTTTGGCAACACCCACCACTCAGCCCCGGACGTTGCAGGGTCAAGTAGTTTCGGATTCATAAAAATTATCAGGAGACGTTGACATGTCATTTCAAACAAGCTTGAAACGCTGGGTCCCCTATGTGGCCCTGGCCGTGGCGCCCGCGTTTGCGCTGGCCGATTCGGATGTGGAAAAACTGAGCAAGGATCCCAAGAACTGGGCCATGCAGGCAGGTGGCCTGGCCAACCAGCGTTACAGCGAGCTCAAACAGGTGAACAAGGATAACGCCAAGAACCTGCAGGTGGCGTGGACCTTCTCGACCGGCGTGCTGCGCGGACACGAGGGCGGTCCGCTGGTCATCGGCGACACCATGTACGTGCACAGCCCGTTCCCGAACAAGGTGTATGCGATCGCGCTGGAAGACCAGCGCATCAAGTGGAAGTACGAGCCGAAGCAGGA
Source organism: Telluria sp. (assembly GCA_049301315.1). Lineage (GTDB taxonomy): Bacteria > Pseudomonadota > Gammaproteobacteria > Burkholderiales > Burkholderiaceae_D > JBAQKU01. The sequence goes on along the minus strand of JBAQKU010000718.1, from coordinate 3,755 downwards.
CCCGGCCGTGATCCCGGTGATGTGCTGCGACGTGGTCAACCGCGGCGTGGCCTATGCCAACGGAAAAGTCTTCCTGCAGCAGGCCGACACCACGCTGGTCGCGCTCGACGCGAAAAGCGGCAAGGAAATCTGGAAGGTCAAGACCGGCAATCCGAAGATCGGCGAAACCAACACCAATACACCGCATATCTTCAAGGACAAGGTCCTGACCGGGATCAGCGGCGGCGAATTCGGCGTGCGCGGGCGCATTACCGCCTACGACATCAACACCGGCAAGGAAGTCTGGAAGGCGTTCAGCACCGGTCCGGACAACGAGATGCTGATCGACCCGGCCGCCACCATGACCTGGACCGACGGCAAGATGGCGCCGGTCGGCAAGGATTCGTCGCTCAAGACCTGGCAGGGCGACCAATGGAAGATCGGCGGCGGCACCACCTGGGGCTGGTACAGCTATGACCCGGCGCTGAACCTGGTCTATTACGGCACCGGCAACCCGAGCACCTGGAATCCGCGCCAGCGGCCGGGCGACAACAAGTGGTCGATGACGATCTTCGCGCGCGACCTCGACACCGGCAAGGCCAAGTGGGCCTACCAGATGACGCCGCACGACGAGTGGGATTACGACGGCGTCAACGAGATGATCCTGGCCGACGTCAAGGTCAAGGGCAAGATGCACAAGGCGCTGGTGCACTTCGACCGCAACGGTTTCGGCTACACGCTGGACCGGGTCTCGGGCGCGCTGCTGGTGGCCGAGAAATTCGATCCGGCCGTGAACTGGGCCACCCACGTCGACATGAAGAGCGGCCGTCCGCAGGTGGTGGCCGCGCACAGCACCGACAAGAACGGGCCGGACGTGAACTCGAAGGGCATCTGCCCGGCGGCGCTGGGCAGCAAGGATATGCAGCCGGCCACCTACTCGCCCAAGACAGGCCTGTTCTATGTGCCGACCAATCACGTGTGCATGGATTACGAGCCGTTCAAGGTCGAGTACACCGCCGGCCAGCCGTATGTCGGTTCGACGCTGTCGATGTATCCGGCTCCCGGCAGTCACGGCGGCATGGGCAATTTCATCGCCTGGGATGCGGGGACCGGCAAGATCGTCTGGTCCAAGCCTGAAAAATTCTCGGTATGGAGCGGCGCCCTCTCGACCGCCGGCGACGTGGTGTTCTATGGCACCCTCGAAGGCTACCTGAAGGCGGTCGACACGAACGGCAAGGAACTGTGGAAGTTCAAGACCCCGTCCGGGATCATCGGCAACGTCAACACCTGGGAATACAAGGGCAAGCAGTATATCGGCGTGCTCTCGGGTATCGGCGGCTGGGCCGGCATCGGTCTGGCGGCGGGGCTGCAAAACGCCACCGACGGCTTGGGTGCGGTGGGCGGCTACAAGGACCTGGCCCACTACACCGAGTTGGGTGGCGTGCTGACCGTGTTCGCACTGCCAGGCAAGTAACTCTCCCGCGCAGCGCACGCTGCGCCAACCCCATGATGCCGGCGCCGCTGCCGGCATCATTCCACCTGCCTCAGGGGGCCACATGAAGACACGAACAACACACGCACTGATCGTACTGGCAGCCGGCGTATGGATGGCTGCCGCGTCCGCCTCGGGCGCCGCGGCGCAGACGCCCTACCAGGTTGTCGATGGCAACACGGTCGACGCCCAGACGCTGAACGGCTGGCGCACCTGGCGCGCGATGGCCTGCGAACGCTGCCACGGCGCGCAGCAGGAAGGCCTGGTCGGCCCGTCGCTGGTGGCAAGCCTGAAGGTGCTCACCAAGGACGAGTTCAAAAATACGGTGCTGCATGGCCGGATCAACCTGGGCATGCCGAACTTCGATGGCAGCAAGCAGGTCGTCGAGAACATCGACCACTTGTACGCCTACCTGAAGGGCCGCTCCGACGGCGCAATCAAGCCGGGCCGGTTGCAGGAGATCGCCAAATGAGCCGGCCCGCCGCCCGCGGGGCACGCGCACTGCTCGTTGCCGCCTGCCTTGCCGCATCGACGGCGCAGGCGGACGAAGCGGCGCGCCAGGTGCTGCGCGTTTGCCAGGACCCCAACAACCTGCCGTTCTCGAACCGCGACCTGAAAGGATTCGAAAACCGCATCGCGGCCCTGCTCGCCGACGAGCTGGGCTGGGACATCGAGTACACCTGGTACCCGCAGCGCATGGGATTCATACGCAACACGCTGCGCGCCAAGGTGCCCGGTACCGAGCGCTTCAAATGCGACCTGATCACCGGGGTCGCGAGCGGCTTCGACATGGGCATCACGACCGGGCCCTACTATCGCTCCACCTACGCGATGGCGTACGTGAAGGGCGGCGGGCTCGATGGCGTGCGCACGCTCGAAGACCTGCTCACGCTGAGCGCCGAGAAACGCGGCGCGCTGCGCCTTGGCGTCTTCGGGCAGTCGCCGGTGGCCGACTGGCTGCTGCAGAACGGCATGATGGGACAGATGGTGTCCTACCAGCCGCAAAGCGGCGATGCCGACCAGTATCCGGGCGAAATGGTGGAAAAGGACCTGGCCAGCGGAAAAATCGATATGGCCTTCATCTGGGGGCCGATCGCCGGTTATTTCGCGCAGCAGTCGGGCCCCGCGGCGCCCATCGTGGCGCTGCCGTTGACGGCGCACCCCGGCATGCAGTTCGAGTTCGACATCGCGATGGCGGTGCGCTTCGGCGAGAAGGACTTCAAGCAGCGTATCGACGCGGCGCTCGGCAAGAACCGCGACAAGATCGCCGCCATCCTCAGGCAGTACGCGGTGCCGCTGCTCGACGCACGGGGGCAGCCATTGTGATGCTGCGCAGCTGGAGGGCCGGGGTGGCCGTGCTGGGCGCGGCCCTCTGCCTGGGCGCGGCGCAGGCTGGCGCGGCCGAGGCGATTTCGGCGGCCGAGACGCTGCTGTTCCAGACCGATCACCTGCGCCAGCTGCGCACGCCGGCGCGCCTGAGCTACGTCTACAAGAAGGCGGGCACGGCCGAACCGGGTTTTGAAGACCATGTGTATCTCGATGTCGCCGCCGTCAAGCCGGACGGCAGCGCGCAGCTCACCATGGACTTCCTTTCCGGCAGCAGGAAGCGCCCCACGCCAGACGCCGACAACCCGCGCGGAAACCCGGTGCTGCTCGGCTTCCTGGAACGCGACATCGCCGAGATGAAGCGCCTGGCAGGCGGTGCGCCAAACTACTTCCGCAAGCGGATCCGGCTGGCGCTGGCCGAGCGCGCACAGGTGCGCAGCATTGGCTTCACCTATGGCGGCAAGGCGTTCACCGGACAGGAGGTCAGTATCGAACCGTACCGCGACGACCCGCTGCACGCGCGCTTCGAAAAATACGTGGGCAAGCGCTATGTGTTTGTGCTGAGCGAGCAGGTTCCCGGCCGCGTCTACCAGTTGCGCACCACGCAAGAGCCGGCCGTGATGGAAGAAACGCTCACGCTGGTCAAGGATGAAGGCAGGACCCGCTAGGCTTGCCCGAACAAATTGCACAGAAAGGTCGTCAGGTGCCAGCCTTGAAAATTTTTGCATTCGACTATGCGTCGGGCGGCGGCCCGGCCCAGCGCGCCTTGCCGCCTGCGCTCAGGCACCAGGGCGAGATGATGTTGCGCGCGCTGCTGGCCGACCTGGTGCAGGTGCCGGGGGTCGAGGTCATCACCCTGGGCGATCCGGGGCTGCCGATGCCCGATGTGCCCGCCGGTGCGCAGGTTGTCGCCGACGGCGGACCGTTCGCGCGCCGCTTCAACGCCTGTGTGCAGGCG
>JBAQKU010000717.1:0-3424 GCA_049301315.1 Telluria sp. | reverse complement strand
GTCTGTCCCCGATTTGTCAAAAACGAGAAAGCGGGGACAGACCCCGATTCTTCGATGTTTCGCTGTGCACCGAAAAACCTAGCGGCGCGGCGGCGTCAGCACGCTCGGCAGCGCCTTGGGCAGGGTGTCGGGGTAGTCGCGGCTGAAATGCAGGCCGCGGCTCTCGTGGCGCGACAGCGCGCTGTTGACAATCAGCGAGGCCACGTCGACCAGGTTGCGCAACTCGAGCAGGTCGTGCGTGATCCGGAAGTTGCGGTAGTACTCGTCGATCTCTTCCTTGAGCAGCGCGATGCGGTGCTGCGCACGCTCGAGCCGCTTGGTGGTGCGCACGATGCCGACGTAGTTCCACATGAAGCGGCGCAACTCGTCCCAGTTGTGGGCAATCACCACTTCTTCGTCGGCGTTGGTGACCCGGCTCTCGTCCCAGGCCGGCAGTTCCGGCGTGGCGACCTTTTGCTGCTCCGCGATATCGTGCGCGCAGGCGCGCCCGATCACCAGGCATTCGAGCAGCGAATTGCTGGCCAGGCGGTTGGCGCCGTGCAACCCGGTGCAGGCGGTCTCGCCGACCGCGTACAGGCCCGGGATGTCGGTGCGTCCGGCCAGGTCGGTGACGATGCCGCCGCAGGTGAAGTGCACCGCCGGCACCACCGGAATCGGTTCGGACGTCAGGTCGATGCCCAGCTCCAGGCAGCGCGCGTAGATGGTCGGAAAATGTTCCTTGAGAAATTCAGGACTCTGGTGGCTGATGTCCAGGTGCACGTAGTCGAGGCCGCGCTTTTTCATTTCGAAGTCGATGGCGCGCGCGACCACGTCGCGCGGGGCCAGTTCGCCGCGCTCGTCGTGCATCGGCATGAAGCGCGTCCCGGCCGCCGCGCCCGCTTCGGGCGGCAGCTTGAGCATGCCGCCTTCGCCGCGCATGGCCTCGCTGATCAGGAACGATTTGGCATACGGATGGTACAGGCAGGTCGGGTGGAACTGGATGAATTCCATGTTCGAGACGCGGCAGCCGGCGCGCCAGGCCATCGCGATCCCGTCGCCGGTGGAGGTGTCGGGATTGGTGGTGTACAAATAGACCTTGCCGGCGCCGCCGGTGGCCAGCACAGTGTGTTCGGCCTCGAAGGTGAGTACCTTGCCGCTCTTTTCGTCCTGTACGTACAGCCCGTGGCAGCGCGGCTGGCTCGGCGCGTGCGGCGCGCCGCTGTGCACTTTCTTGCCCATCAGCTTGTCGGAGGTGACGACGTCGATCGCGCAGTGGTGTTCGAACAGGGTGATGTTCGGATGGGCGCGCACTTTTTCTTCCAGCGTGACCTGGACCGCGTGGCCGGTGGCGTCGGCGGCGTGGATGATGCGCCGCGCGCTGTGCCCGCCTTCGCGGGTCAGGTGAAAGCCGAGCTCGGCGGTGGGGTCGCGCGTGAACGGCACTCCTTGGTCAATCAGCCATTCGATCGCTTCGCGGCCGTGTTCGACGATGTAGCGCGTGGCGGCCTCGTCGCACAGGCCGCCGCCGGCGACCAGGGTGTCGGCGATGTGTTGTTCATGGCTGTCGCCCGAATCGAGCACGGCGGCGATGCCGCCCTGGGCCCAGTCGCTGGCGCCGTCTTGCAGCGCGCGTTTTGAAATGATGGCAACGGTACGTGTTTGGGCCAGATGCAGGGCGACCGACAGACCGGCCAGGCCGCTGCCGACAATAGCGACATCAAATTTCATGGCATGTAATGTGATTTGTTCAGAAGCATCACTATAGTCCATTTGCCCGGGGCGTGTCAGCACCACCACAAATGGCGCCGCTCGCTTGTCCCGAGTCAATGATTGTTTTACAAGAGCCGGCATCATGGAGTAGCCGTTCCTGCGCCCGCGCCGGGGCAGCCTGACTTTTGCCCGGAGGAGAAGTGATACGCATCTTTAATCACTACGTGTCCAAAATGGCATTTATTTTGCTGCTTCTGGAACTGCTGATGTTGCTTGCCTCGGCCAGCCTGGCCTCCGCGCTCTGGTTTTCGGATGCGGCCGGGCGTTTCCGCGCCGATAACCTGTACCTTTCCTCGCTGACCTTCGCGCTCGTCATCATCTTCAGCATGAGCGCGCTGGGCATGTACCAGCACAGTTCCAGGGAGGGAATTCGCACCACCTTGATCCGGATCATGCCTTCGTTCGCGCTCGGCTTCGCGCTGCTGAGCGTCCTGATCGCGATCCGGCCCGAGATCTATTTCGGGCGCGGCATCAGCAGCGTCATTTTCGCGCTCGGGGCGGCCGGGGTGGTGCTCACGCGCCTGGTGGTGTTCAAGTCGGCCGAGTCGGCCCTGCTCGAGGCGCGCCTCATTTTTGTCGGCGGCGGGCCGCTGGCGCGCGAATGCATGGACCTGGCCGGCAGCAAGTTCGGCTTCCACCAGTTCAACGTGGTCGGCTGCGTGCCGATTCCCGGCGAAGAAAACTGCGTCCCGGCCGCCTGCCTGCTGCCGGTGGGCGAATCGCTGCTGACGATGGCGCAAAAATACGAGGCCAGCGAGATCGTGGTGACGGTGAGCAACCGGCGCAGCAGCGCCTTCCCGGTGCGCCAGCTGCTCGAATGCGCGCTGGGCGGGGTCAAGGTGATCGACGCGGCCACCTTCTTCGAGCGCGAAGCGTGCCAGATCCGGATCGATTCGCTCCAGCCGAGCTACCTGATCTTCGGCGGCGGCTTCGACCAGAGTTTTCTGCGCGCCAGCTCCAAGCGCATGGTCGACCTGCTGGCAAGCGCGCTCATCACGCTGCTCAGCCTGCCGGTCATGCTCGCCAGCGCGCTCGCCATCTTGCTCGAGGACGGCGGGCCGGTGTTCTATCAGCAAGAACGGGTCGGGCGCGACGGGCGCGTGTTCAAGGTGCTCAAGTTCCGCAGCATGCGGCGCGACGCCGAATCGGACGGCACCCCGACCTGGGCCGCCGCCAACGATCCGCGCATCACCCGGGTCGGACGCATCATCCGCAAGCTGCGCATCGACGAGCTGCCGCAGATGCTCAATGTGCTCAAGGGCGAGATGAGCTTCGTCGGCCCGCGCCCCGAGCGCGCCTATTTCGTCGAGCAGTTGAATGGCGAGGTGGCCTACTACAACGTGCGCCACAGCATCAAGCCGGGCGTGACCGGGCTGGCCCAGGTGCGCTACCAGTACGGCGCATCGATCGAGGACGCCATCGAAAAACTCCAGTACGACCTGTACTACGTCAAGAACAACAGCCTGTTCCTGGACCTCCTGATCCTGATCGACACGGTCCAGGTGGTGGTGTTCGGCAAGGGCAGCCGCTGATGTCGGCCACCATCGTCGGCGTCAGCCACGCGATTGCCGCATCCGGCTTCCTGCTGCTGTTCCTGGTGCTGGCGTGGCGCTGGCGCACCCGCGTGCATGCGGCCGGGCTGGCCGCGGCCTGCCTGCTGACGGCGCTGTGGGCC
>JBAQKU010000716.1:0-4559 GCA_049301315.1 Telluria sp. | reverse complement strand
CCCCAGCACCAGCACCACCACCAGCACCAGCTGAGCACGGCAGGGGAAGCGGCGGCCGGCCGCGCCACTAACAATAACCGAGAGATCGATGCGTAAATATTTCATTACCGGATTGCTGATTCTGGTTCCGCTCGCCATCACGATGTGGGTACTCAACCTGGTCATCAGCACCATGGACCAGTCCCTGCTGATCGTGCCCGAGCGCTGGCAGCCGCGCACCCTGGTCGGCTTCGACATTCCCGGACTCGGCACGATCCTGACGATCGCGATCATCTTCCTGACCGGCCTGCTGACCAACAACCTGGTCGGCAATTACATCGTGCGCCTGTGGGAACGCCTGCTGCACCGCATTCCGGTCGTCAATTCCCTGTACGGCAGCGTCAAGCAGGTGTCCGACACCCTGTTTTCCTCGTCGGGCAACGCGTTTCGCAAGGCGGTGCTGCTGCCATACCCGCACCCGGGCTGCTGGACCATCGGCTTTTTGACCGGCGTGCCGGGCGGCGACGTGCGCAACCACCTGGTGGGCGATTACGTCAGCATCTACGTGCCGACCACGCCGAACCCGACCTCCGGCTTTTTCCTGATGACCGAGCGCAGCCGTGTAATCGAACTGGACATGAGCGTGGACGCGGCGCTCAAGTACATCGTCTCGATGGGTGTGGTCGCCCCCGAGCACCTGCCGCTCAAAGACTAAGGCGCGCTGTTCCGGCGGCCCTTGAATAACCAACCTATACTGAAAAAATATGTCCTCAATGCGTACACACTACTGCGGCCTCACCACTGAAGAACTGCTGGGCCAAACCGTCAGCCTGTGCGGCTGGGTGCATCGGCGCCGCGACCATGGCGGCGTGATCTTCATCGACCTGCGCGACCGCGAAGGCCTGGTGCAGATCGTCTGCCATCCGGACAACGCGGCCGTTTTCAAGGCCGCCGAAGCGGTGCGCAACGAGTTCTGCCTGCGCATCACCGGCGTGGTGAACAACCGCCTCGCGGGCACCGTCAACCAGAACCTCAAGTCGGGCAAGATCGAAGTCGTCGCCAGCGCGGTGGAAGTGCTGAACCCCTCGGTCACGCCGCCGTTCCAGCTCGACGACGACAACCTGTCCGAGACCACCCGCCTGACCCACCGCGTGCTCGACCTGCGCCGCCCGCAGATGCAGAACAACCTGCGCCTGCGCTACAAGGTGACGATGGAAGTGCGCAAGTACCTCGACGCGCTCGGCTTCATCGACATCGAGACCCCGATGCTGACCAAGTCCACGCCGGAAGGCGCGCGCGACTACCTGGTGCCGTCGCGCGTGAACGCCGGCAACTTCTTCGCGCTGCCGCAGTCGCCCCAGCTGTTCAAGCAGCTGCTGATGGTCGCCAACTTCGACCGCTACTACCAGATCACCAAGTGCTTCCGCGACGAAGACCTGCGCGCCGACCGCCAGCCGGAATTCACCCAGATCGACTGCGAGACCTCGTTCCTGACCGAGCAGGAGATCCGCGACCTGTTCGAGGACATGATCCGCATCGTCTTCAAGAACACCCTGGACATCGACCTGCCCAACCCGTTCCCGGTGATGGATTTCGCCACCGCGATGGGCATGTACGGTTCGGACAAGCCGGACATGCGCGTCAAGCTTGCCTTCACCGACCTGACCGAGGCGATGAAAGACGTCGACTTCAAGGTCTTCGCAGGCGCCGCCAACATGGTCGGCGGACGCGTGGTCGGCCTGCGCGTGCCGCAAGGCGGCAACATGCCGCGTTCCGAGATCGACGCCTATACCCAGTTCGTGGCGATCTACGGCGCCAAGGGCCTGGCCTACATCAAGGTCAACGAGATCGCGAAAGGCCGTGACGGTCTGCAGTCGCCGATCGTCAAGAACCTGCACGACAGCGCGCTGACCAAGATCATCGAGCAGACCGGCGCGCAGGACGGCGACCTGATTTTCTTCGGCGCCGACAAGGCCAAGGTCGTCAACGACGCGATCGGCGCGCTGCGCGTGAAGATCGGTCACTCCGACTTCGGCAAGAAGGCCGGCCTGTTCGACGACGCCTGGCGTCCGCTGTGGGTGGTGGACTTCCCGATGTTCGACTACGACGAGGAATCGGACCGCTGGACCGCCACCCACCATCCGTTCACGGCGCCCAAGGACGGCCACGAAGACATGCTCGAGACCGATCCCGGCGCCTGCATCGCCAAGGCCTACGACATGGTGCTCAACGGCTGGGAACTGGGCGGCGGCTCGATTCGTATCCACCGCGAGGAAGTGCAGAGCAAGGTGTTCCGCGCGCTCAAGATCGACGCCGAGGAAGCGCAGCTCAAGTTCGGCTTCCTGCTCGACGCGCTGCAGTACGGCGCGCCTCCGCACGGTGGCCTGGCGTTCGGCCTTGACCGCATCGTGACGATGATGACCGGTTCGGACTCGATCCGCGACGTGATCGCCTTCCCGAAAACCCAGCGCGCACAGTGCCTGCTGACCAACGCCCCGTCCGAGGTCGACGAGAAGCAACTGCGCGAACTGCACATCCGCCTGCGCGGGGCCGAACCGAAAGTGGCGTAAGGTCCGAGTCGCCTGCGGCGCAGTGAAACCGGGGTCGGAGTTCTCGTCGCGGCAGTGCCGCGACTTCGTCGCGCGTCATGACGAAAAATCACTCCGACCCCGCTTTCACGTACGAAGTCCGCGGCCTGCAGACACCGTTCCTGTTCCGACATGACCCACAAGATCCCCGAATCCGTCCTGGTCGTCATTCACACCCCCGAGCTCGAGGTGCTGCTCATCGAGCGCGCCGACCGCCCCGGCTACTGGCAGTCGGTCACCGGCTCGCTCGACAGCGCCGATGAAGCGCTGGAACACACCGCCGCGCGCGAGCTGTTCGAAGAAACCGGCATCGTCGCCGACGGCAACGCGATCCGCCTGCACGACTGGCACCTGTCCAACGTATATGAAATCTACCCGGTGTGGCGCCACCGCTACGCCCCCGGCGTCACCAGGAACACCGAGCACGTCTTCAGCGTGTGTGTGCCGCGCAGCACCCCCATCGTGCTGGCCCCGCGCGAGCACCTGCGCTACGCCTGGCTGCCCCACCTTGAAGCCGCCGAGCGCTGCTTCTCCTCCTCGAACGCCGAAGCCATCCTGCAACTGCCGCGCCACGTCGGCTAGTGTCCGGTTGCGGTGCGCGAGTTTGCAGCGTGATGAGGTTAGAATGTTCCCATGAAGATTCGCGTAGCAACTTACAACATCCACAAGGGGGTTTCCTCGATCCGCAGCACCCCGCGCGTGCTTGCGCTGAAGAAGGCGATTTCCCTGTTCGATGCCGAGGTCGTGTTCCTGCAAGAGGTGCAGGGCCGTCACGACCACTATTCGGCCCAGTTCGGCGAGACCAGCCGCGGCCACCGGCACTGGCCCGAGCAGGCCCAGCACGAATTTTTTGCGGGGGAGTCGCACCATTCCGCCTACGGCATGAACGCGGTCTACGACCACGGCCATCACGGCAACGCACTGCTGAGCACCTATCCGATCGCCAACACGCGCAACCAGGACATCTCCGACCATGCCTACGAACAGCGCGGCATTCTGCATTGCGTGCTGGAAACGCCACGCGGCAAGGTGCATTGCTACGTGGTGCACCTGGGCCTGTTCGAGTCGGGCCGCGGACGCCAGACCGAAGCGCTGATCGAGGCCGTCATGGCCTCGGCCCCCGACGCCGAACCGGTCATCATCGCCGGCGACTTCAACGACTGGCGCAACACGCTCAGCGACAAGCTGCGCAAGGCGCTCGGCGTGGTCGAGGTGTTCGACGAACTCGGTTCGCGCTCGGCGCTTGGCGACCTGGTGCGCTCGCTGGCCGGGCGCAAGGCGAAAGTCGTGCCGGCACGCACCTTTCCGGCCGCGCTGCCGTGGTTCCGGCTCGATCGCATTTACGTGCGCGGCTTCAAGGTTGAGACCGCGCAAGTGTTGCATGGTAGCCTATGGGCAAAGTTATCGGACCATGCGCCCATCGTGGCCAACCTCACGCTCGCATGAGGTCCGTTCGCAACCCATCCTGAGGGAACGATGCGCTCGGTCAATTTTATTGCCTACAACGACGTCAAGCTGCTTCAAAACGGCACCGAGTTCTTCCCCGCGCTGATCGCCGCCATCGACGAGGCGCGCTACGACATCTATTTCGAAACCTATATCTTCGCGCTCGACGACACCGGCGTCGCGGTCGAGCAGGCGCTCGCGCGCGCCGCCCTGCGCGGCGTGAAAGTGCACGTCATCACCGACTGGTTCGGGACCGGCCACAAGATCGCTACCCGGCTCGGCATCGACCTGGCCGAGGCCGGCGTGAATTATCGCGTCTTCAATCCCTGGTTCAAGCGCGGCGTCACGCGCACCCACCGCAAGATCGTCGTGGTCGACCGCGAGGTGGCCTTCGTGGGAGGCATCAACATCAACGACGACTGGCTGTGCGACTACGACACCGCGCGGCGCCTGCCTGCGCCGCGCTGGGATTTCGCGGTCGAGGTGCGCGGCCCGCTGGTGGCCGTCATCCACGACGAGGCGCAGGCCCAGTGGTCGCGCGTGGGC
>JBAQKU010000715.1:0-12980 GCA_049301315.1 Telluria sp. | reverse complement strand
GCTGACGCGGCGCAGCGGCCGCTCCAGCAGCCGGTAGGTCAGCCACGCCAGCGCGATGGCGAGCAGCACGGCGCCGGCGCGGATCGCTGGCCGCGGGAGTCCCGATTCGACGATCTGCGCGAACGAGAGCAAGGGCCAGTGCCACAGGTAAAGCGGATAGCTGATCAGCCCGAACCACACCATCACCCGGTTCGACAGCAGCACCCGGTTCGGCCACGCGCCAGGACCGGCCGCGATCAGGAATGCTGCGCCGCACGTGGGCAGCAGGGCCGGCCAGCCGGGAAAGCTGGCGTCTTTCGTCACCAGCACGAGCGCCAGCGCGATCAGTCCCAAGCCGGACCAGGCCAGCAGCGCGCGCGGCAGCTGCGCGGCGCCGGGCGCGGGTGGCTTGAGCAGGAAGGCGGCCAGCGTGGCGCCGATCCACAATTCCCAGACCCGGCTGGCGGGCAAGTAGAAGGTGGCGTTGGGCCAGTGCGCCAGGCCCGCGACGTTGAGCACGAACGACAGCAGGGTGAGCACCGCGCTCACCGCCAGCAGGTTCAGGCGCCACTTCCAGGCCAGCAACAGCAGCACCGGCCAGGCGATGTAGAACTGTTCCTCGATGCCGAGCGACCACAGGTGCAGCAAGGGCTTGGTTGCGGCCGCGGTATCGAAATAGCCCACCTCGTTGAACAACACGAAGTTCGATACGAAGCCGGCGCCGCCCAGCATGTGCTTGCCGAGCTGCTTGAATTCGTCGGGGAACAGGGCGAACCAGCCGAACAGCGAGCAGGCCGCCAGCACCAGGACCAGGGCCGGAAAGATGCGCCTGATGCGGCGCGCGTAGAACGTGCCGAAGCTGAAAGTGCCCTGCGCCAGGCCCTGCATGATGATGCTCGAGATCAGGAAGCCGGAAATGACGAAGAAGATGTCGACCCCGACGAAGCCGCCAGCGATCAGGTCCGGAAAGGCGTGGAAGGCGACCACCGACAGCACCGCCAGTGCGCGCAGGCCGTCGATGTCGGGGCGGTAGACCGGATGGTCGGAGCGCGGCACGATGCGCACGCTCGGGGCCGGTCCGGAAATGACGGGGTCTTTATCTATTCGCATGATCGGGCGGTGTGCGTTTCAGGTCGTCGCTCACGAGGAGGCCGCCCGCAGTATAGACGATTTGGCAAGCATGGCGGAAGGACGAGGCAACAGGCTGGTAGAGCTTGCGACCAACTAAAAAAGTATCAACGATGTTGACACGTAATCCGGGCGTTGATACAGTGTGTATACGGCGCTTCAATAAAAGGGAAATATCATGGTGGCAAAAGCTGTAGACGCATCGATCAACCAGTGGGGAAATGGCCTCGCCGTCCGCCTCAATAAGGCGGTGGCGAAGGCGGCTGGCGTGGCCGAAGGGACGCCCGTTCGTATCATCGCCGAACCTGGACGCATTGTCATCGAGACTACTGTGAAAAAGAAATCATTGAACGACATGCTGCAGGCGTTTAGCCTGGAACTTCATGGTGGGGAACTCATGGCAACGAGCGCTCCTGTGGGTGAGGAGATCATTTGATGACTCCTGCTGGCTGGGTTCCTGATCGATCCGAGATTATCTATATCCAGCATACTCCTCACGCTGGGACCGAAATGCCGGGAGTTCATCCTCTCCTGGTTGTCTCTACGAAGCAATTTAATCAGAAAACCGGCATCGTCATCGGCTTTCCGATGACGCATGCTGAGAGACACAAGACCAATCCTTTTGCTGTTGCTGTGCAAGGTCCAAAAGACGAGGTGGGTTACGTTGTCACAAATCAGCCGAAATCGTTCGATTGGAAGGCGCGCAACGCCAGTCCTCATCCATGGGGGGGTGGACATACCGAGGCGCTGGCGAAAGCGCTGGAAATCCTCGATGAGATTTGCGGCTTCTCTACAGAGTAGCGTTCCTGCCTTTACAGCGCATAGCTACACATGAATTGCCGTCTCAGGCGCACAATGAAGAAAGCCGCCCTAAGGCGGCTTTCTGGTCTTTCTGGTGTTAGTGGCGCAACGACGCCCGCACCCTGCAAGCGCAGCCTCAGACCACCGCGCCCAGCTTGAAGATCGGCAGGTACATGGCGATCACCAGGCCGCCGATCAGTACGCCGAGAATGACCATGATGATCGGTTCCATCAGCGACGACAGGCCGGCCACGGCTTCATCGACTTCCTCTTCGAAGAAGTCGGCGACCTTGCCCAGCATGGAATCGAGCGCGCCCGATTCCTCGCCGATGGCCACCATCTGCGTCACCAGGCTGGGGAACACATTGGCGTTCTGCATCGCCACCGTCAGGCTGGTTCCGGTGCTCACCTCGTTCTGGATTTTCCTGGTCGCGTCCAGGTAGACCGCATTGCCGGAGGCGCCGCCGACCGAGTCGAGCGCTTCGACCAGCGGCACGCCGGCCGCGAACATGGTCGCCAGCGTGCGCGTCCAGCGTGCAATCGTGGCCTTGCGGATCACCGTGCCGAAGATCGGCGCCTTGAGCAGGGCGATGTCCATGAAGCGCTGCACTTCGAGCGAACGGCGCCATGACTGGAAGAAGAAGTAGATCGAGCCGAACAGGCCGCCGAAGATCAGCCACCACCAGGCCACGAAGAATTCCGAGATCGACATCACGATCAGGGTCGGGGCCGGCAGGTCGGCGCCGAAGCTGGAGAACACCGACTTGAAGGCAGGCACCACCCAGATCATGATGATGGCGGTGACCACGAACGCGATCGCCAGGATCGAGACCGGGTACATCAGGGCCGACTTGATCTTGGCCTTGATGGCGATGGTTTTTTCCTTGTAGATGGCAAGCCGGGTCAGCAGGTCTTCCAGGATGCCTGCCTGTTCGCCGGCCCCGACCAGGTTGCAGAACAGCGGGTCGAAATACAGGGGGTACTTGCGGAACGCATTGTTCAGGCTGGTACCGGTCTCGATGTCCGAGCGCAGGTCCAGGATCAGCTTGGCCATCGATGGATTGGCATGGCCCTTGCCGACGATGTCGAACGATTGCAGCAGCGGCACCCCGGCCTTCATCATGGTCGCGAGCTGGCGCGTGAACAGGGCGATGTCCTTGTCGGTGATCTTCCTGCCGCTGCGGTGGACCTTTTTCTTGACCTTGGTCACCATCACGCCCTGGCGGCGCAAGGTCGCCTTGACGATCGCTTCGCCTCCGGCGCGCAGTTCGCCCCGTACGGTCTTGCCGGACTTGTCCTTGCCTTCCCATGCGTAGACGATTTCCTTGACCTGGGTGCCGGCCGCGGCTTTCATTTGTGACGTTGCCATATTCTTCCTATTCGTTGGTGCACCCGAGCACTTCTTCCAGGCTGGTCAGCCCTTGCTTGACCTTCATCAGGCCGGAGCGGCGCAGCGATTTCACGCCTTCCAGCTCGGACTGCGCGGCAATCTCCATCGCGTTGCCGTGCGACAGAATGATCTTTTCGATGGCCGACGTAATCGGCATGATCTGGTAGATGCCGACCCGGCCCTTGTAGCCCCCGCCCAGGCAGCGCTCGCAGCTGCCCGGCCCGTAGGGCTGCCAGTCGCCTTCCAGTTCTTCCTCGCGAAAGCCGGCCGCCAGCAGCACTTCGCGGCTGGTCTCGACCGGCTTCTTGCAGGTGCACAGGCGCCGCGCCAGGCGCTGCGCGGTGATCATGATGACCGAGGAGGCAATGTTGAACGGCGCCACGCCCATGTTCATCAGGCGCGTCAGGGTCGATGGCGCGTCGTTCGTGTGCAGGGTGGAAAACACCATATGGCCGGTCTGGGCCGCCTTGATCGCGATGTCGGCCGTTTCCAGGTCGCGGATCTCGCCGACCATGATGATGTCCGGGTCCTGGCGCAGGAAGGACTTGAGCGCGACCGGGAAGGTGAGGCCGGCCTTGTCGTTGACGTTGACCTGGTTGACCCCGGGCAGGTTGATCTCGGCCGGGTCTTCCGCGGTCGAAATGTTGATGCCCGGCTTGTTGATCACGTTCAGGCAGGTGTACAGCGACACCGTCTTGCCCGAGCCGGTCGGGCCGGTCACCAGCACCATGCCGTAGGGGCGCTGGATGGCCTCGAGCAGCAATTCTTTCTGATCCGGGTCGTAGCCGAGCGCGTCGATGCCCATCTGGGCTTGCGTCGCGTCCAGGATACGCATCACGGTCTTTTCGCCGAACAGGGTCGGCAGGGTGCTCACGCGAAAGTCGATGGTCTTGACCGGCGACAAGATCAGGCGCATGCGGCCGTCCTGAGGCACGCGTTTTTCGGAAATGTCGAGCTTGGCGAGCACCTTGATGCGCGAGACCAGCTTGTCGCGGATCGTGATCGGCGGCTGGGCATGCTCGCGCAGCACGCCGTCGATGCGCAGGCGGATCCGGTAGAACTTCTCGAACGGCTCGAAATGGATGTCCGAGGCGCCCATGTTGACCGCATCGATCAGGATCTTGTTGAGGAACTTGACGATCGGCGCGTCTTCGATGTCGTTGGCGCCCGTATCGGCAACGGTCACCGGTTCTTCTTCGGCGAAGGTGATGTCCTGTTCGTCGCCGATCATCTCGTTGATGTTCTGCTCGGCGGTCTTGCTGATCGCCGCGAGCAGCTTGAGCAGCACGTCGTGCGCCACGATCACCGGCTCGACCGACGATTCGCTCTGGAACTTGATCTGGTCGAGCGCCTGGATATTGGTCGGGTCGGAAATGGCCACCGACATCTTGTTGCCGCGCTTGGCCAGCGCGATCACGCGCTGGGCCTGCATCAGGCGGTCGTCGATCGCCTTGGCCGGCAGCGCATCGAGGTTGAAGCCCTGCAGGTCCATCTGCGGATAGCCAAACGTTTCGGCGCAGAACGCGGCCAGCGCGCGTGCGTCGATGCTGCCGGCGGCGAGCAGGGTGTCGATGAACTGGCCTTTGTCGGCCGCGGCCTTCTTTTGCAGCGTGTCCGCCTGCGCCGCAGTCAGGCGTCCGGCCTGCACCAGCGCACGGGCCAAGCCCGACATTGGCGTGCCTGAGGTCGGGGTAGGGAGGACTGCTGCCATATGGACACGGGGGTAAAAGGAGCCGATGAACGACAAACGCGCCGGCCCAGAATGAACTGTATCGGCGAACTGTGGTCGATCATGCCTTCGAGCATGACATTTGTAAAGTGTTTGTCGTCGTGCGAGACGCGCCCGTACCACGTAGTCGAAATGGCATTGCCCTGCGCAAGGCGGGCGCGAAGCACCTCAACTGTAACGTTTGCCGCCGGCGCGCTTGAGCTTTACCACCTTGATCGATTGGTTCTGGACCTGCACCACCTCGATCACGCAGCCGCCGATTTTCAGGCTGATCGGCGCATCCGGGATCTCCTGCAACTGCTCGAGCATCAGGCCGTTGAGGGTCTTGGGGCCGTCCAGCGGGAAGGTCAGGCCGAGCCGCTTGTTAATGTCGCGCAAGGCCGTTCCGCCGTCGAGCAGGCATTCGCCCTGCACATCCCAGCCGAAAGTCTCGCTGCGCGCGGCGCCCGGAACCGATGTCGTAAATTCACCGATCATTTCCTCAATGATATCGTCGAGCGTGACCAGCCCCTGCACCTCGCCGTACTCGTCGACGATGATGCCCAGGCGCTCCTTGTTCTCCTGGAAGTACTGGAGCTGGGTAAACACGCCGGTGTCCTGGGGAATGAAATAAGGGGCGCTGAGCAGCTCGCGGAAATGCTCCACGGTCAGTTCCTCCTCCTCGTTGAGCAAGGCCACCGCCTTGCGCACATGCAAGATGCCGACGATCTGGTTGATCTCGCCTTCGTACACCGGCAGCTTGTTGTGGTAGCAGGTGGTGAGCTGGTGCACGATTTCCTCGACCGGCACGGCCAGGTTGAGCGCCTCGACCTGCGAGCGCGGCGTCATGATGTCCTCGACCGAAATGGTCTCCAGGTCGAACAGGTTGAGCAGGATGCTCTTGTGTTTTTGCGGAATGAAATTGCCGCCCTCGAGCACGATCGAGCGCAGTTCCTCGGGCGAGACGCGGTGCAGGTGCGAATGCTCGCCGGCCTTGACCCGGAACAGCTTGAGCACCAGCGCGACGAACAGGTTCACGAACCAGGTCACGGGCTTGACCACCGTCATCAAGGGCTTGAGGATGATGCTGGCCCACAGCGAGATGCGCTCGGGATAGCTGGCGCCGATCACCTTGGGCGAGATTTCGCCGAACACGATCAGCAGGAAGGCCACGGCGGCGGTGGCGATCGTGATCACGCTTTCCTCCTGCCCGAAGAACATGATGGCCATGGCGGTCACCAGCGCGGTGGCGAGCGCATTGATCAGGGTGTTGCAAATGAGGATAACGGAGAGCAGCTTATCGGTGCGCTCGAGCAGCCACAGTGCGGTTCCGGCGTGTTTGCTGCCGCGCTTGGCCAGGTGGCGCAGGCGATGCTTGTTGGCCGCGATGAGCGCCGTTTCCGCCATGGCGAAAAAGGCTGAGCCGAGAATAAGTAGGAAAAGTGCAAGAAAAAGCACCCAAAGCGGCACGGTATCCAAGGGTCACCGTAAAAAATCGTGCAGGGGGAAGCTGGTTGGCATGGGAGTGGGCCGGGCCCAGGATGGTCCGGTGGCAGACGCCACCGCAGAGCTACGAATTCTAAGTCAAGCCCGCCGTCCTTGCAAGTTTGGCCAGAACTAGCCGTTCCACCAGTGCGAGGTCGCGCCCGCCGCCGGAAGGCGGGCTTGTATCGCCTGGTGGATGATGCCGGCGGCCAAGGCCTGGTCGGCATTGAAAATACGGGCGTTGCCGGTCAGGTTGGTGCGGATGTCGTCCTGGCCCCCGGCGCCGCGGGTGGCCTCTTCGAAGATGCAGGCGTAGCGCTCGGCGTCGAAGTCGAGGCAGTCGCGCCATTCGCTTACGCGCGAATGGTCGGCCGCCACCAGGTTGCCGAAGCCCCAGTGCAGCGGATGGACCAGGAAGCGCGTGCCGGGACAGGCATAGCGCCGCCCGCCCGCCAGGAAAATGACCACCCCGACCGACTCCACGCTGCCGATATTGTGGGTGGTGAGCGGCAGCGGCAGCGACTTCAGGAAGAAGTACAGGGCAAAGCCGGCGGTCATGTTGCCGCCCTCGGTAGACATGTGCAGTTCGATCTCGCTGGCGCCGCTCTGCAATGCCTGCAGGCACAGGTTGCGGATCGTACACACGGCATTGTGGTTGATTGGACCGATAAAGTGAACGATGTGCAAGGACATGTGCTCTCCTGACTGGAGTGCCAAGAATAGCAAGTTTTAGCCCCGAGGCACTGTTCGGCTGGACGGGCCTAGCTGCCGCGGTAGGTCGAATACGACCAGGGCGTCATCACCAGCGGCACATGATAGTTCTGGTCGGCATGTGCGATGCCGAAGGCGATGGTGACCCGGTCGATGAAGCGCGGTTCGGGCAAGCTCACGCCCTGGGCGGCGAAATAGTCGCCGGCGCAAAACACCAGCTCGTACTGGCCAGGGCGCATCGCGTCGCCTTCCAGCAGGGGGGCGCCGCAGCGGCCGTCCTGGTTGGTCGTTTCCGTCTTGAGCAGGGTGCGCCCGCCAGCACCGACTGCGTACAGTTCGATCCTGACGCCCGCGCCGGGCCTGCCTTGCGTGGTGTCGAGCACGTGCGTGCTGAGTTTTCCCATCGTCGTTCCTATATGTCCAGGGTGAGGCTGCGTATTGCGCAGATCATATACCCTTGTGCGCGAGGCAATATATGATGAGAGATATACCCGCCATCCCACCTGCCCATCGATGACTACCTACGACAACTACCCGCGCGACCTGATCGGCTACGGCCGCACGCCCCCGCACCCGCAATGGCCGGGCCAGGCGCGCATCGCCCTGCAATTCGTGCTGAACTACGAAGAGGGCGGCGAGAACAACGTGCTGCATGGCGATCCCGCGTCCGAGACCTTCCTGTCCGAGATCATCGGCGCGGCTGCCTTCCCGATGCGCCACATGAGCATGGAATCGCTCTACGAGTACGGTTCGCGCGCCGGGCTGTGGCGCCTGCTGCGCATGTTCGAGGAGCGCCGCCTGCCGCTGACCGTGTTCGGGGTGTCGATGGCGCTCAAGCGCAATCCCGAGGCGCTCGCCGCCTTCCGCCAGCTCGGCCACGAAATTGCCTGCCACGGCCTGAAATGGATTTCCTACCAAAACGTGGACGCCGCGACCGAGCGCGCCCACATGGATGAAGCGGTCCAGATCCTGCGCGACCTGACCGGCGAGGCGCCGCAAGGCTGGTACACCGGCCGCGACTCGCCCAACACGCGCCGCCTGGTGGTCGAGCACGGCGGCTTCAGCTACGACTCCGACTACTACGGCGACGACCTGCCGTTCTGGGAACAGGTGGAATACACCGATGCCGGCGGGGCCCAGGCGGTCAAGCCGCACCTGGTGGTGCCTTACACGCTAGACACCAACGACATGCGCTTTGCCGCGATGCAGGGTTTCAATTCCGGCACCCAGTTCTTCGACTACCTGAAGGATGCCTTCGACCTGCTGTACGCCGAGGGCGACCCGGACGGCCTGAACCGGCCGAAAATGCTGTCGGTCGGCCTGCACTGCCGGCTGGCGGGGCGTCCCGGACGCGCCGCCGCGCTGGCGCGCTTCCTCGACTATGTGCAACATCACGACAAGGTATGGATCACGCGCCGCATCGACATCGCCGACCACTGGCGCGCGACCCATCCGAGCGGGGCGGCGTGACGCAGTCTATTATGGTGAAATCGAGATAGCGGACATCATTGAACGGTTATATGGCGCCGGATGACGGGTGTTAACCTTGCAAGCTAGGATAAAGCCGAGGCCACAATGTCAGAACCGATTCGTTATTACTATCAGGGCGCAGTGCGGGAGGTGGCCGATGCGCCGCCCACGCAGACGATTTTGCAGCATTTGCGCGAGGACCTGCATTGCACCGGCACCAAGGAAGGCTGCGCGGAGGGCGACTGCGGGGCCTGCACGGTCGTGATCGGCTCGCTCGAAAACGGCAAGCTCGAACTGAAGGCCGTCAATTCCTGCATCCAGCTTACCCCCACCCTCGACGGCAAGGCCCTGTTCTCCGTGGAAGACCTGCAACAGGACAACGGCGCGCTGCACCCGGTCCAGCAGGCCATGGTCGAATGCCACGGCTCCCAGTGCGGCTTTTGCACCCCGGGCTTCGTGATGTCGCTGTGGGGCATGTACCTGAAGCACGACGGCAGGCAGCCGACCCGCTGCGAGATCGACGACGCGCTCTCGGGCAACCTGTGCCGCTGCACCGGCTACCGTCCCATCATCGAGGCCGCCGAGCGCATGGGGCAGTTGCCGCGCGTCGATTTCGACCGCGCAGCCCTCACCGCGCAGTTGCAACAGATCCAGCGCGGCGCACTGGCCACCTACAGCGTTGGCGGCCAGCAGTTCCACGCGCCGCGCACGCTCGACGAACTGGTCGGGCTGCGCGCCGAAAAGCCTGCCGCCTTGCTGCTGGCCGGCTCGACCGACATCGGCCTGTGGGTGACCAAGCAGATGCGCGAACTGGGCGAGATCATCTACCTCGGCCACGTCGACGCACTCAAGACGATCGGCGAAGCGGACGGCATGATCACCATCGGCGCCGGCGCCACCCTTAACGACGCCTACGAGGCCGTGTGCCGCCACTATCCGGAGCAGCTGTCCGAAATGTGGCAGCGCTTCGCCTCGCTCCCGATCCGCAACGCGGGTACCCTGGGCGGCAATGTCGCCAACGGCTCCCCCATCGGCGACTCGATGCCGTGGCTGATCGCCCTGGGCAGCCAGGTGGTGCTGCGCAGCGCAGCAGGCGAACGCGTGCTGGCGCTGGAGGACTTTTATCTCGATTACCAGAAGAAGGACCTGCAAGCCGGCGAATTCGTGCAGGCCGTGCGGGTGCCGCTGCCGCAGGCCGGCGTGCAGTTTCGCACCTACAAGCTGGCCAAGCGCTTCGACCAGGACATCTCGGCGGTGTGCGCCGCGTTTGCCTTGCGAATCGACGGCGAGCTCGTGACGCAGGCGCGCATCGCCTTCGGCGGCATGGCGGCAACGCCCAAGCGCGCGGCCAGGACCGAAGCGCTGTTGATCGGCAAGCCCTGGACCGACGAGGTAGTAGCCGACGCGATGGCCATGATGGCGCAGGACTATGCGCCACTGAGCGACATGCGGGCCTCGGGCGAGTACCGCATGAAAGCGGCGCAAAACCTGCTGCGCCGCTTCTGGTTCGAGACGCGCCGCGATGCGCCCCTGGCGCGCTCCGACGTGAACGCGTTCGCCGTGCGTGCTTGAAGAGGAAACCATGAAACATCCGCAAGCACCAGTATTGAAAACGGCAGCGTGGAGCGAAGTCGGCAAACCGCATCCGCACGAATCGGCGCGCCTGCACGTGCTCGGGCAGGCCACCTACACCGACGACATCCCCGAGGTGCAAGGCACGCTGCACGCCGCGCTCGGCCTGTCGGCCAAGGCGCACGCGAACATCACCGCCATCGACCTGGGCGCGGTGCGCGCGAGCACCGGCGTGGTTGCCGTGCTCACTGTCGGCGACATCCCCGGCACCAACGATTGCGGCCCCATCGTCCATGACGACCCGATCCTGGCCGACGGCCTCGTGATGTACGTCGGCCAGCCCATCTTCATCGTGGTGGCCGACACCCACGACAATGCACGGCGCGCCGCGCGCCTGGCCAAGGTCAGCTACGAAGAACTGCCCGCGATCCTGACGCCGCAGGCGGCCAAGGCGGCCGGCGCGTACGTGCTGCCGCCGATGCATCTGGCGCGCGGCGACTACCAGGGCGCGTTCGAGCGCGCGCCGCATTCGGTCAAGGGCCAGTTGTATGTGGGAGGGCAGGAGCAGTTCTACCTCGAAGGCCAGATTTCGTACGCGATCCCGAAGGAAGACAAGGGCATGCTGGTGCTGTGCTCGACCCAGCATCCGAGCGAAATGCAGCACGTGGTTGCACATGCGCTCGGGGTGCAATCGCATAACATCGTGGTCGAATGCCGGCGCATGGGCGGCGGCTTCGGCGGCAAGGAGTCGCAGTCGGCGCTGTGGGCGGCGGCCTCCGCGATCGCGGCGGCCAGGCTGAAGCGCCCGGTCAAGCTGCGCGCCGACCGCGACGACGACATGCTCGTTACCGGCAAGCGCCACTGCTTCCATTACGACTACGAAGTCGGCTACGACGATAGCGGCAAGATTGTCGCGGCCAAGGTCGACATGATCTCGCGCGCAGGCTATTCGGCCGACCTGTCCGGCCCCGTCGCGACCCGTGCGGTGTGCCACTTCGATAATACCTACTACCTGTCGGATGTCGACATCCGCGCCGCCTGCGGCAAGACCAACACGCAGTCGAACACCGCGTTTCGCGGTTTCGGCGGTCCGCAGGGCGCGATCGCGATCGAATACGTGATCGACGAGATCGCGCGCAACCTGGGGCGCGATGCGCTCGATATCCGCCGCCTCAATTTCTACGGGCGCGAGGAGCGCAACGTGACCCCGTACGGGCAGGTCGTGCTCGACAACGTGATCCACGAGCTGGTGGCCGAACTCGAAGCGAGCAGCGAGTACCGTGCGCGCCGCACCGCGATTGCCGCCTTCAATTCCACCAGCCCGGTGCTCAAGAAAGGCTTGTCGCTCACCCCGGTCAAGTTCGGCATCGCGTTCAACGTGACCCACCTGAACCAGGCCGGGGCGCTGGTGCACGTGTACGTGGACGGCTCGATTACCGTCAACCACGGCGGCACCGAAATGGGGCAGGGCATCAACACCAAGGTGATGCAGGTGGTGGCGCACGAACTGGGCGTCGACCTGGCGCAGGTACGCGCCACCGCGACCGACACCAGCAAGGTCGCCAATACCTCGGCCACGGCCGCGTCCACCGGGGCCGACCTGAACGGCAAGGCCGCACAGGATGCGGCGCGCCAGATCCGCGAGCGCCTGGCCGCGCACGCGGTCGCGCTGTACGGCGGCGAGGCCGGCGCGGTGCGCTTTGCCGGCAACCTCGTATCCGTGAACGGACACGATGTGCCGTTCTGCGAGATCGTGAGAACGGCCTACCTGGCCCGCGTGCAGCTCTGGTCGGACGGCTTCTACGCAACGCCCAAGCTGCACTGGGACCCGAACACCATGAACGGCAATCCGTTTTCGTACTTCGCGTACGGCGCGGCCGTGTCGGAAGTCGTGGTCGATACCCTGACCGGCGAATGGAAGCTGCTGCGTGCGGACGCGCTGTACGACGCCGGCAAGTCGCTCAATCCGGCCATCGATATCGGACAGGTGGAGGGCGCCTTCATCCAGGGCATGGGCTGGCTCACCACTGAAGAATTGTGGTGGAACCCGGGCGGCAAGCTGATGACGCACGCGCCGTCGACCTACAAGATTCCCGGCGTGTCCGATTGTCCGGAAGACTTCCGGGTGCGCCTGTTCGCCAACAGCAATGTCGAAGACAGCATCCACCGCTCCAAGGCGGTTGGCGAGCCGCCGCTGCTGCTGCCGTTCTCGGTGTTCTTCGCGATCCGCGATGCGGTGTCGGCGGTCGGCGGGCACAAGGTCAATCCGCCGCTCAATGCGCCGGCCACCAGCGAAGAAATCCTCAGGTCGGTTGCCGCGGTCGAAGCGGCAGTGAAGGCGACGTGATGGACGACTGGCTCACAGGGTTTGGGCACGGACCGGCGGTGCTGGTCACGGTGGCGATCGTCGAAGGCTCCGGCCCGCGCGAGCCGGGCACCAGGATGCTCGTGACCGGCGCCAGCCAGTTCGGCACGATCGGCGGCGGCCATCTTGAAATGCGGGCTTGGGAAATCGCGCGCGCAATGCTGGCCGACGGCAGGCAGCGCCACTTCGAACGCTTCGCCCTTGGCCCCAGCCTTGGCCAGTGCTGCGGCGGGGTGGTGCACCTTGCGTTCGAGCTTTTCGATATAGCGCAGGGCGCGATGCTGGAGCGGCGCCGCGGCGAGGACAGCTGGCGCCTGATCGCCATCGATGGGCTGGCCGAGGCGGCCCTGTTCGACCCGGCCGGAAAACAG
>JBAQKU010000714.1:0-9287 GCA_049301315.1 Telluria sp. | reverse complement strand
CCGTGGTGGTGCCGGCGCTGCTGGCGGCGGCCGAACAGCATGGACTGCCAGGCGCGCGGCTCGGGCTTGGCATCGCGGTCGGGGCCGAAGTCATTTGCCGCATGTGCCTGGTGGCGCCGACACTGGTGCACAAGGCCGGCTTTCACCCGACCGCGGTGTTCGGCGCGATCGGTGCGGCGGCCGGGGTAGGGGCCGCGCTGGGACTGGGCCAGCGCCAGCTGGTCGACGCGATGGGAATCGCCGCCAGCATGTCGTCGGGGATCATCGAGTACCTGGCCGAAGGCGCCTGGACCAAGCGCATGCACCCGGGCTGGGCCGCGCAAGCCGGTTACCGCGCGGCGCGCCTGGCGCAGGCCGGCTTTGTCGGTCCGCGCACCATGTTCGAAGGCGAGCATGGCTTCTTCCACGCGTTTGCACGCCGGCGCGACGGCAACTTCGCGGCGATGCTGGACGGCGCCGGCAGCGAGTGGCTGGCGGCCGGCATCGCCTTCAAGCCCTATGCCTGCGGCACCATGGCGCATCCGTACATCGATTGCGCGCGCAAGCTGGTGGCCGACGGTTTGAATCCGGACGATATCGCCGGCATCGAATGCGAAACGGCAGAAGGCATCGTGCACCGCTTGTGGGAGCCCTTGGCCGACAAGCAGAATCCGCCGAACGGCTATGCCGCCAAGTTCAGCGTGCCGTATGCGATCGCGGTCGGCCTGCTGCGCGGCGACGCGGGTCTGGGCGACTACCAGGAGGCGGTGGTGATGTCGCCGCAGGTGCGCGCGCTGGCGGGCAAGATCCGTTACGTCGTCGATCCGGCCAATCCCTACCCGAACCGGTTCACGGGGCACCTGCGCGTGACTTTGCATAACGGCGAAGTGCGGGAAACGCGCCAGGGGCATTTCCGCGGCGGCGTCGACGAGCCGCTGTCGCTGGACGACCTGGTCACGAAATTTCGTGCCAACTGCGCCTACGGCGGCCTGGCTGCGCCCAAGGCCGAGGCCTTGCTGCAGTCGGTCGGCGCACTGCTGGCAAGCCCCAGGACCGAGCTGCACGCCTTGCGCTGCGATTGAGGAAACCGAACCATGTCCAATGCAAGCATGAATGAACAAGTTGCGCTCGTCACCGGCGCCGGCCGCAACATCGGCCGCGCGATTGCGCTGGCACTGGCCGGATCCGGCGCGGCGGTGGCGGTCAACGTACGCACCAGTGTCGAAGAGGGCCAGTCGGTGGTCGATGAAATCGTGGCGGCGGGCGGCCGCGCGATCCTGTGCGTGGCCGACGTGACGGTGCGCGCGCAGGTCGACGCCATGCTGTCGAAGGTCGAGCGCTCGTTCGGCCGGCTCGACATCCTGGTCAACAACGCGGCCGTGCGCGACGAAGCCGAGTTCGCCCGGCTCGACCATGCCAGCTGGCGCCATGCACTCGATGTGTGCCTGGACGGCGCTTTCCATTGCACCCAATCGGCCTTGGCGCTGTTGCAGGCGGGCGCCAATGGCTGCGTCATCAATATCGGCGGGCTCACCGCCCACACCGGCGCCAGCCACCGGGTGCATGTCGTCACCGCCAAGGCGGGACTGGTCGGCATGACACGCGCGCTCGCGCATGAGCTGGCGCCGTCCGGCATCACCGTCAACTGTCTCGCGCCCGGCATGATCGATACCCAGCGCACGGCCGGCGCGCCGGCGCCGCAGCATCATGCGTCGCGCTCGACCTTGCTCGGACGGCGCGGCCAGCCGGGCGAGATCGGCGCGGCGGTGTTGTGGCTGGCCGGGCCCGGTGGCCGCTACGTCACCGGGCAGGTCATCCACCTGAACGGCGGCGCATATCTTGGCGGCTGAGGCCGGAGAGGCCGTTCATGATTTATTATAAACGACGGACGATATTGAACAATTAATAAATATATTCTGAAAAATTCTGTTTTTGCAAAATAAAATATCGTTTTCCTCAAATTCCCTCCCCGCGTGTTGCAAAACAACCGAATCCGATTGGAATTCAGGTTGAGCATTTTTATTTCCCGGTAATCTGCAGAGCTTGTTGAACCCAAGCAAGCAAGCCAGCGGCGCTGGCATGGAAAAAACGGCAATCAATAGCGGACCCGCAAGCGCCTTTCTCCATCGTTTATCGGAAATTAAAGAAACGACATGAAGCATTCCATCTATCCCTCATTGTTGAAATTTTGTTCAGCGGCTGTCATCGTTGCCGGCCCCCTGATGGCCGGTGCGGGTGTTCCCGATTTACCTGCGCAAGCGGGGACGCAACACGGCGTCAACGATACCGACCGCCTGATCGTCAAGTACAAGGATGCGGCTGCGGCAGGCAAGAGCGCTGCCCATGTGCCGGCCATCGCCAAGGAGCGCATGGCATTCGCGGCGCGCGCGGGCCAGCAGTTCGGCGTGTCCATGAAGGCACTGCATACCATCGCGACCGGGGCGCACGTGCTCGGGCTGAACAGGAAAATGTCGATCGACGAAGTCGCCGCCCTGGCCAGGGAGCTGGAGGCGCGCGATCCTTCCGTCGAATACGCGGAGCCGGACCGCATCATGCAAAAGATGTTCACGCCGAACGATCCGCGTTACCCGGAGCAGTGGCACTATTACGAAACCAATGGCGGGCTGCGCCTGCCGGCGGCCTGGGACAAGGCGACCGGCGCCGGCATCAACGTGGCCGTCATCGATACCGGCTATCGTCCGCACGCCGACCTGAGCGGCCAGTTCGTGCAAGGCTACGACTTCATCAGCAGCGCAACGATGGCCAACGACGGGGGCGGGCGCGATACCGATGCGCGCGACCCGGGCGATGCCATCATCGCGGGCGAATGCGGCAGCGGCGTGCCGGCGCAGGACCAGTCGTCGAGCTGGCACGGCACCCACGTTTCCGGCACCATCGCCGCGCTGACCAACAACGGGGTCGGAGTGGCCGGTGTCGCTTACCGCGCCAAGATCGTTCCGGCACGCGTGCTCGGTAAATGCGGCGGCTACACCTCCGACATCGCCGATGCGATCATCTGGTCGTCGGGCGGTGCTGTGAGCGGCGTTCCGGCCAATGCCAACAAGGCGCGCGTGATCAACATGTCGCTCGGCGGCGCTGGCGCGTGCAGCTCTTCCATGCAAAGCGCCATCAACGGCGCGCGTTCGCGCGGCTCGGTGGTTGTGGTAGCGGCGGGCAATTCGAACACGGACGCCAGCAGCGCCAACCCGGCCAACTGCGCCGGCGTCGTGACGGTGGCGGCGGTGGGGCGGTCGGGCGGACGCGCACCCTACTCGAACTACGGTTCGGTGGTCGACCTGGCGGCGCCGGGCGGCGACGCGAATGGCGGCGTGCTGTCGACCCTCAACTCGGGCCGCACCGCACCGGGCTCCGACAGCTACGCCTTCTACCAGGGTACCTCGATGGCGACCCCGCATGTGGCAGGCGTTGCGGCGCTGATGCTGTCGAAGAACGCGAACCTCACGCCCGACGAAGTCGAGAGCAAGCTGAAGTCGACCGCGCGCGCGTTCCCGGCCAGCTGCAGCGGCTGCGGCACCGGCATCGTCAATGCCGCCGGCGCGGTCGATGTCACGACGAGCGTGGTGACGGCGCCAAGCATGAGCGAGACCGAGTCGAACAATTCGACCACGTACGCGAACGCCGTGGCGACCAGCGGCACCACCGTCAACGGCAACATGGGCACCACCACCGACAACGATTACTTCGTGGTGCAGTTGCCGGCCGGTAAGACGCTGAGCGCGACCCTGAGCATGGGTTCGAGCGGCGCGGATTACGATCTGTACGTCTACAACAGCTCCGGCTCGCTGATGGGCTACAGCGAGAATGGCGCCGGCATGACCGACGCGGTCTCGGCCTCCAACACCGGGACGGTGGCGTATGCCCGTTACGTGCGCGTGAAGTATTACAGCGGCGGCACCGGCGCGACCGGCGGCAAGTACGCCCTGAAGCTAAGCTGGTAATTGCCGGGCAACAGCGGCGGCATGCAGCAAAAAAAGGTGGCTCAACCGCCTTTTTTTTTGATGTTTTGCCAAGTCTAATTCCCCTGGGAAAACATTGATATTTATCAAATCGAGTTCGCAACTGTTGCAAAACAAGCAGAATCGACAGGAAATTGATTGCTGAATCTCATTTCCCGCGTAATCTCGCAAGAGCTTGTTATGAGCAAGCACATCAGCGGCGCTTGAAAAAAAATGGGTTTTCAAAAAATACCCCCGGCGCCTTCCTCCATCGCCTTTCTTTTTACGGAAAAGAAGAAACGATATGAAACATGACTTTATCCATTCGTCAGTGTTGAGACTCTGTTCGGCAGCATTCATTGTTGTCGCAGCCCAGGTGCCGGCGCTCGCCGGTGCTCCCGATTTTCAGGCCGCGAACCCGGCCAGCGAAAATTTCATCAATCAAACCGACCGTCTGATCGTCAAGTACAAGGACGCCGCCGCGGCAGGCAAGAGCGCGGCGCGGGTGCCGGCCATCGGCCTGGAACGCATGGCCTTCGTGGCGCGCGCCGGCCAGCAATTCGGCGTGTCCATGAGGGCGCTGCACACGATCGCAACCGGTGCGCACGTGCTCCAGCTCGACCGCAAGATGTCGGTTGCCGACGTCACCGCGTTGGCCAAGGAGCTGGCTCTGCGCGACCCTTCGGTCGAGTACTCCGAGCCCGACCGCCTGATGCAAAAGATGCTCACGCCGAACGATCCGCGCTACACCGAGCAATGGCACTATTACGAAACCGCCGGCGGCCTGCGCCTGCCCGCGGCCTGGGACCTGTCGACCGGGGTCGGGATCAATGTGGCGGTGATCGACACCGGATATCGCCCGCACGCCGACATGAGCGGTCAGATTGTGCAAGGTTATGACTTCATCAGCACCGCCACCATCGCCAACGACGGGGGCGGGCGCGATACCGATGCGAGCGACCCGGGCGATGCGGTCGTCGCGGGCGAATGCGGCACCGGCTCGCCGACGCAGGACCAGGGCTCGAGCTGGCACGGCACCCACGTGGCAGGCACGATTGCGGCGCTGACCAACAACGGCGTCGGCGTTGCCGGCGTCGCCTACGGCGCCAAGATCGTCCCGGCCCGCGTGCTCGGCAAATGCGGCGGCTACACCTCCGACATCGCCGATGCGATCATCTGGTCGTCCGGCGGCACGGTGACCGGGGTTCCGGCCAATGCCAACAAGGCGCGCGTGATCAACATGTCGCTCGGCGGCGGCGGCGCCTGCGACGCCACCACGCAAAACGCCATCAACAGCGCACGTTCGCGCGGCACGGTGGTGGTGGTAGCGGCGGGCAATGAGAACACGAACGCCAGCAACTCGAATCCGGCCAACTGCGCCGGCGTCATCACCGTTGCGGCCGTGAACCGCTCGGGCGGGCGCGCCTGGTATTCGAACTTCGGCGCGGTGGTCGACGTTGCAGCACCGGGCGGCGACACCAGCGTGGCCGCCAACGGTATCCTGTCCACGCTCAATTCGGGCAGCACCGTTCCGGTCTCCGACAACTACGCCTTCTACCAGGGCACCTCGATGGCGACCCCGCACGTGGCCGGCGTTGCCGCGCTGATGCTGGCCAAGAACGTCAATCTCACGGTCGATGAAGTCGAAAGCAAGCTGAAGTCGTCTGCGCGCGCGTTCCCGGCCACCTGTACCAGTTGCGGCGCCGGCATCGTCGACGCCGCGGCCGCGGTGACGGCGGCGAGCGCGGCTCCCCCGTTGACGATGAACGAGACCGAGTCGAACAATACGACCGCTTCGGCCAATCCCGTCACCACCAGCGGCATCACCGTCAACGGCAACATGGGCACGACGACCGACACCGACTACTTCGTGGTGCAACTGGCGGCCGGCAAGACGCTGACGTCGACCCTGACCATGGGCGCGAGCACCGCGGACTACGACCTGTACGTCTACAACAGCGCGGGCACGCTGATCGGATCGAGCGAGAATGGCGCCGGCCTGACCGACACGGTGACGGTCACCAATACCGGCACCTCGACCTTTGCCCGTTATGTACGCGTCAAGTACTACAGTGGCGGCACCGGCGCGACCAGCGGCAAGTACACCCTGAAGCTAAGCTGGTAACTGCCGGGTAAGCAGGCTGCGGGATGCAGCGCAAAAAACGGGTGGCGCTGCCACCCGTTTTTTCAACATATCCGGATTTGTCCTTTGGATGAGTCCAGCCGCTACCAAGGCAGTGGATGGCGCCGCGTTTGCCGGACCAGCCTCAGTAGCCGCTTTGCCCCGGGATCGGCGCCCGGCGAATGCGAAAGTCGGGCGTGAGGGCGATTTCCCAGACCGGTTGGAGCGTGCCGCTGCGTGGCACGGCGACCTTGCGATCGGTCTCTTCCTCCTTGCCGCGCTGGCGCGGATGCCAGGTGCGCAGGGTGTAACTGCCCTCGGGCACTGCGCGCAGGATAGCCTTGCCATCGGCTCCGGTCCTGGCAAAGTAGGGACTGTCCGAGACGTAGACATAAGCGATCATCCAGTCATGGATGTTGCAGCCGAGAGCGACCGGCCCCGCCTTGTCGAACAGGACCGGCGCTGCGCTGCTGCCGAGGTAGAGCGGCAGCTCGAAAGTCTTGGCCGGCGAGAACGAATACACGTGATGGCGGATATTGTCCTTGTTCGGAAAATTGACGGTGGTTCCGACCCGCACCGGAAGTACGTAGGGGACGAATTCCTTGTTGACCTGGTCCACGATGATGCTCGCCGTCGCGCCATCGGCGCCTGACGCGCTCCGGTTTGCCGGCAGGGCAAGCACGACGGCATCGGCAACCGGCTGTCCGGCCTTGTCGCGCACCAGCGCGTGAATTTCACCGGCCAGCGCCGCGCCATGGCCCAGGCCGAAGCACAGTGCGAGGGCAGCGCAGGTCGCCCGGTTTTTCTTCGTGCGAGAATGGTTTTTCATGGTTTGCTCAGCTCAGAACTGGTGAAGATAGGTGACGCGAACCAGGTTCGAGGTGTAGTCGATCCCATCGGGGCCGCGGCTGTCCAGGTGCTCGAACCCGAGGGTGAGCGAGGCTTGTGCGCCGATGATCCTGCTCACGCCCAGGGTCAGGCCACGGGTAAGCGCCTTCATCTTGTAGGCATATTGCTCGGGACCGAACACCGGATCGGCCGCAATCGCGCTCGACGCGAGAAACACCGGCAGGTTGCGCAGCGTGGTCGAGACGATGTCCCCATCGCGCCTGCTGTAGGTTGCGGACAGCACGTATTGCGGATGAAGCGAATACTCGCCGCCGACGGTCAGGTTGCGGCTGGTGAGATCGTGTACGTCGGCGCCGATCTCAGGCAGGACGCGGGTGCCGAGCCGGTCGGACTTGCGCCGCTCCACCACATACTCCAGCTTGACCTTTGCCCGCTCGGACAGCCGCTTGATGATCTCGATTTCTCCCGCGCTCAGCCAGCCGTCGCGCATTGCGTCCCGATAATCGAGGCGGTTCGCCGAAAGCGACAAATGCAGTTCCGGGACGTAGGGGCCAAGTCCGAATTTCCGGATGTAGGCCAGCTGGAGGCCGAGATTGAGGTTGTCGAGCCCATCGTAGCGCTGGTAATCGGACCCCGTCAGCGTGACTGCCAGCTTGATCCTGCCGCCGTCGGCAAGCTGATACGCCGTGCCGCCGGCAGTTGAGAAGAGCCACGCGTTGTCGCCCTTGATGTCCTGTGCGAGCTGCGCCCGCGAAACGTTGTTGTCATGGCGTAGCTCGAGCCCGGCCTCGTCAAGCCATCCGGCCCAGGCATTCGCATGCAACGCCAGGATGAGCGCAATTACCGGCTTGCGCGCTGTCATATCGCTGTCTCCTTGCAATCAGGCGCCGCCATCGGCGCTTCGGCGTTCGCTTCCTGGCGACGCGCCAGCCATTGCTGCAGTTGGTCGGACGGCACCGGCTTGCAGATGAAGTAGCCCTGTACCACATCGCAGCCCATCGCCGCGAGCAGGTCGAGCGCCTGCTCCGACTCGACGCCTTCGGCCACCACCTGCAGGCCCATATTGTGCGCGAGGTCGATCACCGTGCGAACGATGGTCATGTCGTCCACGTCGCTGACCATGTTCATCACGAAAGAACGGTCTATCTTCAGTTCCGTCACGGGCAACTTCTTGATCAGGGCGAGCGAGGAATAGCCGGTGCCGAAGTCGTCGATCGACAGCTTGAAACCCATGTCATGCAGTTGGTGCGCCGTCTCGAGGGCGCGCTCCGGATCGTCCATGATCACGCTTTCGGTGATCTCGAGCGTGAACCAGTCGGGAGAAACCGCATGCCGGTCAAGCAGTTCGGCGCAGCGCGCGGCGAACGCCGTGGTGAGCAGGTCGCGCACCGACAGGTTGATCGAGATCGCGATCGGCAGGCCCTGGGCGCGCCAGCGGGCCGATTGCGCGAACGCCGCGTCCATGACCCAACGGGTGATTTCGCAGATGTATCCGGTCTGTTCGGCGAACGGGATGAAGTCGTCCGGCGGCAGGAAACCGCGGACGGGATGATGCCAGCGCACCAGCGTTTCCACTTCGCAGGCAAAGCTGTCGGCCAGGGTGACGCGCGGCTGGTAGAAGAGGACGAATTCGTCGCGTTCCACTGCCTGGCGCAGTTCCCCGGACAAGGAAAAGCGGCGGTCGGTTTCGGCCTGCGCGTCGAGCCGCAGCTCGTAGACCGCGCATCCCAGGCGCCTGCGCTTGGCATGGTACATGGCCGCATCGGCATGGCTCATCAGGACATTCAGGTCTTCCCCATGCTCGGGGAAGGTGGCCACGCCAATGCTGCCTTCCACATCCAGGAAGTGGTCCCCGAAGGGAACCGGATCTTCCAGTGCATGCAGGATTTTTCGGGCCGCTTCCTCGGCCATGTCGGAGGAAGCTCCCGGCAGCAGCACCGCGAATTCGTCGCCGCCAAGACGCGCCGCCGAGTCCGAGGCGCGCGTCATCGCACTGCGCAGGCGCAGGCCGACTTCGCGCAGCAGGAGATCGCCGACGTGGTGGCCGAAGCTGTCGTTCACCTCCTTGAAGCGGTTCAGGTCGATGAGCATGACGCTGACCTTATGGTTGAGGCGCTTCGCGACCCCCAGCGCCTGGTGCAGGCGATCGTTGAACAGGACGCGGTTCGGCAGGCCGGTCAGCGCATCCTTGTAGGCCAGCGCCTTGATCTGCTGCTCGCGCCCCGAAATGGCCAGCCGCATGCGGTTGAATGCCGACGCCAGTTCGCCCAATTCGTCGGTGCGGTTTTCCGGCGGCCCCTGCTCATAATCGCCGCGTTCGAGCCGGCGGGCGAACGCCACCAGCGCCGTTACCGGCCTCGATATGCTGCGCGCAATGAGCA
>JBAQKU010000713.1:0-4090 GCA_049301315.1 Telluria sp. | reverse complement strand
GCCTGACACAGCGTCTCGCGCACGGCCAGCATCTGGCTCGGAATGTTCGAGCGGCGCCGGCGCAACGACGCCAGCTCGGCGGCCAGCTCGCCGTGCTGGCGTCCCAGCTCGCGCAGGGTCACGCCGGCCTCGGTCAGGCGGTTCTGGAACTCGTCGCGCTGCTCCACGCAGAGCGCTTCCCCGTCCTCGATGGCGCGCCGGTTGGCGCTGAACAAACCTTCATCGGCAGCGCCCGGCAAGCCGAGCTTGGCGGCAAGCGCATCGTACTGGCGCGCGCGCCGCGAACGCTCTTCGCGTACCTCCTGCTGACGCGCGATCTCGGCCCTGATCTGTTCGATCCGGTTGCCGCCGTTGGCGGCGATCGCCTGCGTGATCTCGTCGCGCCGCAGCAATTGTCCGCGCTTTTCCTCGAGCAGGCGCGCCAGCCGGCTTACCAGCTTGTCCAGCTCCGCCTGCAGATGATCGATGCGCTTTTCCAGCAACTCGCCCTTGAGCTGCGCGAACCACGGGCGCAATGCCTCGCGGCAGCCGCGCAACTGTTCGACTTGCCGCAGCAGCTCGCCGTGGCGCTCGCAGTCGGCGGTCAGCGGAGTAAGCTGCTCGATCTGGGCCTTGGCCTTGAGCACCGCCTCGTGCGCGCGGTTCAGATCATCGAAGTGGGCGATCAGCGCGTCGATGCGCGCCTCGACCGGGAACGCTTCGAGCATGTGCTCGCGCACGAAATCGGTCAGATTGCCGACCGACTTCATCGACACCGTCTGATGGAACAAGTCCATCGCCTGTTCGCTGGCGATGCCGAAGCGGCGCCGGAAATCGGCGCCATAGGGAGGGAAACTGTCGTGCAGCGTTACGCCGGCCATGCCGCGCAGGCGCTTGCGCAACTGCCCGATGTCGCTGCCGAAGCCGGCGCAGTGCTCGGCGATGGACAGCTTGCCCTCGGCCACGATGTAAAAGCGCTCGGGCTGGCCGCGCGCGTCCTTGAGCCAGAACACCTGGGCCAGCGTCACCGTCTGGTCGAAACCCTCGTTGTGGAATACACCCAGGATCACGGAATAGCTGTTCTGGTCGCGTAGCGCCACCGCGCGCGCCGCCATGCCGCTGTCGCCGCGCTCGGACTTGTAGTGGCCCATCACGTAGGTACGCAGGCTGCGTTCGCGCGCTTCGGCGCCGGCCGCCTTGTTGTAGGAAATCTTCTGCGCGGGCACCAGCAGGGTCGTCAGGGCGTCGACCAGGGTCGACTTGCCCGAGCCTATGTCGCCCGTCAACAGGATGTTGTCGCCGCCCGGGTGCAAGCGCCATACGCGCTCGTGGAAGGTGCCCCAGTTAAATACCTCGAAATGGTGCAGGCGGAATCCGGCGCGCTCGCCGCCGCTGGCGAAGTCGGGCACAGGCGTCTCCATGTCGAGCTCGCGCTGGGCGTTCATGACGCCTCCTCGTCGCCTGCCGCATGCTTGCCGTAGTCGCTCAGGCGCTGCTCGAAGTCGCTGAGCCACTGGGCATCGACGAAGGCCTTCAGGATACGGCGCACCTCGAACTGGTGTTCCTGCCCGCGCAGGCGGTGCAGGAAGCCGAGTTCGACCACCTTGTTGATGTGGGCATCCATGCGGTCGAGCAGGCGCGCCTCGTTCCCGGTGTCGGGCAGAAACAGGCGTACCTGATCGGCGATCTGCTCGCGCCCGACCACCAGGCGGGTGTCTCCGCCGGTTGCATCGAACTCGGCGAGCTTCTTGCGCAGCAACACCAGGATCAGGCTGACCGGGAAGCTGAGCTGGCGGCGCTGGATCAGGCGCGGAAGTTCCGGCTCACCCTCGTCCGGCACACGCTGGCGCAGGTAGGCATAGCCCTCCGCTTCGTCAA
The DNA here is from genome assembly GCA_049301315.1 of Telluria sp. GTDB lineage: Bacteria > Pseudomonadota > Gammaproteobacteria > Burkholderiales > Burkholderiaceae_D > JBAQKU01. The sequence continues at coordinate 2,233 of JBAQKU010000713.1, read as the reverse complement.
GGATCAGCTCAAGGCCGATGGTGGCGCAGTAGTCGCGCACGCGGGCCTGCAAATCGAGCAGCGGCTGCCACAGAGGTGCGTCCTGTTCGCGGTACAGCACGCCCTGGAACAGGCCTATCAGCAACTGTCCCAGGCGGTTTTCTTCGTGTAGGCGTGGATCGTTCATTTATGCAGTGTAAATCACCAGCGGCAGGGTTGCCTGGCGGTGATTGCCGTTGAGATCGGTCCAGTCGATCAGCTCGGTATGTTCCTCGTCGATTGCGCTGTGCATGTCCTGGGTGGCCAGCTTCAGGTAGGTCGCCAGCTCGGCCAGGCCCTGCTCGATGGGATATTCCGCGGTCAGGCTGCCGAGCGACACCTGCTTGCGCGTCTGAAGCGCGCGCCGGATGTTGGACATCAGGCGCAACTGATCGACGTAGACCTGCCCGAACAGGGCATCGGTAGGGATCACTGCGCCCTGTTCGTCGATAATCTGTTGCGTGATCCTGGGCTTGAATGGCGGGTTGAACAAGGTTCGGTCCATTGCCAGCGCGATGCCGGGTGCAGCTTCGTCAATCTCCATGAACGCGCGTTCGTCGATCTGGCCCCGCAGGGCCAGGGCCTTCTGCTCGATCTCGCGCATCAGTTGCATGATGCGCCGGTTCTCCAGCCAGGCCTGGTCATCGAGGTAGCGGCGCAGCTGCTCGGACAGACGCGCGACCGTGCGCTGCGTCACTTCGCCGGCCTCAAGCCAGTCGTAATGGATGCGTTGCAGGCGCCCGTCCGGCTCCAGCCCGCGCACCGGATCGAGCGCGAGCACCCTGCCGAGCAAGGTGGTGAGCTCGTCCTGACGGGTGGGCGACATCAACAGATCCCAGAATGCGCGGAAACTCTTGCCTTCGTCCGTGTCGGCGATCAGGTCGCGCTTGCCGAAGATTTCCTGCAGCAAGGCGCCCTTGCTGCCGTCCCAGGTAGCGATCTGTTCCCGCACGCCGCGGTCGAGGGTGCGAAAATTATGATCGACGGCGCGAAAATCGGACAGCAGTTCGCGCGCCGTGGTGGCCATTTGCAGGAAACGCTCGCGGATCTGGGTGGGCTCCATCATCTCCAGACGGCCTTGCGCGATCTGGGCGATCTCGGCGTCGATCTCAGCCTTGCGCCTTTGCAGCTCGGCGATGCGCGCGCGCGGATTGAGTTCGGTCCCGTCGACGATCTGGTGCAGCAGGTCGAACACCGTCATCAGACGCGATTCGGTGCCGATGAAGCTGCGCTTGCCAAGCCCGAGCAGCCAGTCGATTGCCAGTTCAGTCGATGAGGTCAGGTCGTAATGCGGTTCGTCCTGGCCGCTCGGGTAATACTTGCGCAGCCAGCCGCGCTCGTCGGAGGCCCAGTCGTCCAGATAGGCGGCGGCCGGTTTGGGAAAAAGTACCTCCCCTTCCGCTTCATGCAGATGAAACAGATGGTCGTCGAGCTGGGAGGCGAGCTGCTGGCGCGGCACCGTTCGCACGTTGGGCGCGATGAAGCTGTGATGCAGGAAGCTGGCGATCATGGGGGCGTGATCGGCCGCAAGCAAGCGCCAGGCCGGGTGCGTGCGCCGCTGTGTTACAAGTTGATGGTAGTCCATCAGATAGATTTCGGACCGTGTAGGCGCATAAAAGATCTTGATACTGTAGCATGATCACGCGCCCGGAGTACACCAAACAGGGCCAGGTGCGGGCCACAACCCCGTATTGCTGTGCCTACTCTGGCATTTTCTCCTGGCGGGCGATCAATTTTTCCAGGACCGTTTCCCGGTTGTTCATCACGAAGGAAATGAAGGCCGGTTCCTTGACCGCCAGCCGTACCAGTCCTGGCAGCAATGCATAGCAGAAGGTGGCCACGGTCCTGACGGTGTCGTCGTTTCGCAAGGCCGCCTGCGACAGTTCCCCGGACTTGCCAAGCAGTGGAAGCAGTTCTGCCCGGTGCTGGTCAAGGATGGCAGAAACCGGGCCCATCAGCTTGTCACCCAGCTTGCCCTGGTCTGGCGAAAGATTCATTGTCATCTCCCAAGCGATATCGTCAGAAGATTTTGCGCGCCATGGGTTCGGCAGTAGTGCGTTTAAGCAAACTTTATACAGCGGCGCGTTCCGACGAATCCCGGGACGAAAAAAAACCCCAGCAGACGAATCTGCCGGGGTTTTTTCATATAACTAGCCTGACGATAACCTACTTTCACACTGGTTGCAGCACTATCATCGGCGCAAAGTCGTTTCAC
>JBAQKU010000712.1:0-7795 GCA_049301315.1 Telluria sp. | reverse complement strand
GACCCCGGCCGCGCCTGCGCGGCGATCCTCGAAGGCCTGCCCGACGGCCATGCCATCCTCACTCCTGGTTGCTCGCTGCAAGTGCAGCGGATCGCGCCCGGTTGCCTGTGCTGCACCGGCAATCTGGTTTTGCGTGTAACATTAAACCGCATCCTGCGCCAGCGGCCCGAACGGCTGTTCATCGCCCTGGCTGCCGGGGAGCACCTTGATCAGTTGCGATCGTGGCTGCTGGCGCCGCCATACGATCAGCTGTTGGAACTGACACCGGACCTGCTCACTTGAATTTGGTCCGGACAGCCCCACCTCAGCCTTGAAGCTGGTGGGACGTCAGCCGTCTTAAACAGGACGGTTCCGGTTCGCCAAACCGTCTGATCGAGCCAAGGAGTCAGCATGAACATGATCTACAACAGCGAGCAGTACAGCGTCGTCGAGTTCGGCGTCGACCACAACCTCGAGGCCCTGCGCTTTGGCGGCTATGAGATCGTCGACAAGTCGGGCCGGCGCGAAGCATTTATTGGCGGCAAACTGGCGCAATCGTTCCGGCGCGACGTCAACAACCTGATCGCAAGCGAGCCGACCATGGAAGAGATCGACGACTTCCTGGGCTCCTACGATTCCCTGATGAGCCAGCCGGTATTGCTGCATTGAGCCGCGCACGGCCGGCGAGCGCGCCGGCCCGGGTACGGGCGCGGCTCGTGCTAAGCTAGCGCCATGTGCCAACTTCTCGCAATGAACTGCAATGTCCCCACCGACATTGTTTTCAGTTTCACCGGCTTTGCCATGCGCGGCGGGCGCACCGACATCCACCATGACGGCTGGGGCATCGCGTTTTTCGAAGGGGCCGGCGTGCGTCTTTTCGTCGACCACCAGGCTGCGGTCGAGTCGCCCGTCGCCGAACTGATCAAGCGCTACCCGATCAAGTCGAAGAACGTCATCGCACATATCCGCAAGGCGACCCACGGCCACGTTGCGCTTGAGAACTGCCATCCCTTCGTGCGCGAGTTGTGGGGGCGCTATTGGGTGTTTGCCCACAACGGCGAACTGAACGATTTCAACCCGACCCTGAACGGCCCGTTCCGCCCGGTTGGCGGCACCGACAGCGAGCTCGCCTTCTGCTTCCTGCTGCAGGAACTGCGCGCGCGCTTCGGCGACCATGTGCCGGCCTTGCCGCTGCTGCGCGCGGCGCTGGCCGATCTGGTGCGCGCCATCGCCGCACACGGCAGCTTCAACATGATGCTGTCGGACGGCACTGCGCTGTTCGCGCACTGTTCAAGCAAGCTGTGCTATGTGGTGCGGCAGCACCCCTTCCTGACCGCCAGCCTGTCCGACGAGGACATGAGCGTCGATTTCGCCCAGGTCACCACGCCCCAGGACCGGGTCGCCATTATCGTGACCGAGCCCTTGACCACCAACGAAAGCTGGACCAGCTTCGCGCCGGGCGAACTCAAGGTGTTCGTGGACGGCATGCCGCTCGAGGATTCCTTGGCGTAAGACCTGTTTTTACAAAGAAATATCCATAAAGAAAGATTAAGTGAAAGGAATCGGGTACATTAACGCATTGCTAATGTCGAATTCGGGCCGCCGTGCCCGTTTTAAGGATGTGAATAATGCCGCCGATGAACGATCTTGCCAGCAGCGAGTCCAGTCCCAGGCAGTTGCGGGTGCGCGATTTTTACCTGGGCCGCCAGCCGATTCTTGACCGAACACAGTCGCTCTTCGCGTACGAGTTGCTTTTTCGTAACGCTTCGGCCGGGCCCGCCATTATCGATTCCGACCTGTCGGCCACGGCCGCCGTCATCGCCCATGTTTCCCAGCTCGGGCTGGAACGGGTGATCGGCGACTCGCTCGCCTTCGTCAACGTCGACGCCGCCGTGCTTCAGAGCGACATCTTCGTGTTCCTGCCGCGTGAAAAGGTGGTGCTGGAAATCCTGGAAACGGTGAAGGCGAGCGCGTCGATACTTGGGCGCGTGGCCGACCTGGCCAGCCGCGGCTTCAAGTTTGCGCTCGACGACGTGGTGAGCGCCTCGCAGGACGTGCAAAAGCTGCTGCCGATGGTCGATTACGTGAAAATGGACCTGCGCGACATGCCGGCGTCGGCAGTGCGCGAACTGGCGCCGCGCTTCAAGCGCGACAACAAACTGCTGCTGGCCGAGAAGGTCGAGACGCGTGCGGAGTTCCAGGCCTGCCTCGAGCTCGATTTCGATTATTTCCAGGGTTATTATTTTGCCAAGCCGGTCGTGATGAGCGGGCGCAAGCTTTCGCCATCGCAGCTGTCGGTGATGGAACTGATGACCCTGGTCATCTCGGAAGCCGACAATACCGAGGTCGAGAACGCAGTCAAGCGCGACGTGCCGCTCGCGCTCAACCTGCTGCGCCTGGTGAACACGCCGGCCGCGGGCGCCCGGCGCCGTATCGATTCGCTCAGCCAGGCGGTGGCGATCCTGGGCCGGCGCCAGTTGCAGCGCTGGCTGCAGATCATGCTGTACGCCGAGTCCGCCCAGCGCGGCCACAGCATGACGCCGCTGCTGATGCTCGCGACCACGCGCGGGCGCCTGCTTGAATTACTGGCTCAGCGACTGTGCCCGCACGAGGTCAACGTCGCCGACGCCGCATTCACGGTCGGCATCATGTCCCTGATGGATACCCTGTTTTCCCTGCCCATGGCCGAGATCCTGAGCCAGATTCCCGTCGCCGCGCAGGTGTCGGAAGCGCTGCTGCACCGTACCGGCCTGCTCGGCCAGCTGTTGCACCTGTCCGAATGCGTGGAACGCATGGAAGAACGGCACGAGCAGTTGCTGCCGGTGTTGCGCGAGCTGGCCATTTCGACCGACGAGCTGATCGAATTCGAGATGGCCGCTTTTGCATGGAGCGAGACGGTCACGCGCTCGACTGCCTGAATGCGGGGAAAAAAAAGCGAGCCGGCGGCTCGCGTCTTGTGCTTCAGGCTCCGGCCCTGGGGGCTTTAGTCGAGGTTCGGCGCCAGCCAGCGTGCCAGTTCCTGCTTGTCGACTTTGCGGCGCGCCGCCATGTCGTCGAGCTGGTCGGTGCCGATCTTGCCGACCACGAAATACTTCGACTCGGGATGCGCGAAGTAGAAGCCGGAAACGGCGGCGCCCGGGTACATCGCGAACGATTCGGTCAGCTCCATCCCGATTTCGCCCGCCTGCAATACCTTGAACATGTCGGCCTTGACCGTATGCTCGGGGCAGGCCGGGTAGCCCGGCGCCGGACGGATGCCGGCGTAGCGTTCGGCGATCATGTCGGCCCCGTCCAGCTTCTCGTCGCTGGCGTAGCCCCACAGGTCCTTGCGCACGCGCTCGTGCAGGTATTCCGCGAACGCTTCGGCCAGCCGGTCGGCCAGCGACTTGAGCAGGATCGACGAGTAGTCGTCGTGCGCCGCTTCGAAGCGCTTCTCGTGCTTCTCGATGCCCAGCCCGGCCGTCACTGCGAACATGCCGATGTAGTCCTTGATCCCGGACGACTTGGGCGCGATGAAGTCGGCCAGGCACTGGTTGGGACGCTGCAGGCCGTCGATGACCGGCTTGACGCCCTGCTGGCGCAAGCCGTAGTAGGTGAATGCGAGCGTGCCGCGGGTGTCGTCGGTGTAGACCTCGATGTCGTCCTCGCCCACGCTGTTGGCCGGCAGCAGCGCGATCACGCCGCTCGCGCTCAGCCAGCGTCCTTCGATGATCTGCTTGAGCAGCGCCTGGCCTTCCTCGAACACCTTGGAGGCGGCTTCGCCCACCACCGGATCGTTGAGGATCGCGGGGAAGGGGCCGGCCAGGTCCCAGGTCTGGAAGAACGGACCCCAGTCGATGTACGGCACCAGCGAGGCCAGTTCGACGTTCTTGAATACGCGCCGTCCGATGAACTTCGGGCGCACCGGCGCGAACGGCACTTGCATCTTGTTGGCGCGCGCCGCGGCCAGCGGCAGTATCGGCAGCGCCTTCTTGTTGGCGTGCTGCTCGCGGATGCGCACGTAGTCCTGGGCGATGTCCTCGATATACTGCTCGCGGCTCTCGGGCGTGAGCAGCGACTGCGCCACCGAGACCGAGCGCGAGGCGTCCGGCACGTACACCACGGGTCCTTCGTAGTGGTGCGAGATCTTGACCGCGGTATGGGCGCGGCTGGTGGTGGCGCCGCCGATCAGCAGCGGGATCTTGAGCATGCGGAAATGCGGATCGCGCTGCATCTCGCGCGCCACGTGCGCCATTTCCTCGAGCGAGGGCGTGATCAGGCCGGACAGGCCCACCATGTCCGCGTTTTCGACCTTGGCGCGCGCCAGGATCTCGGAGCAGGGCACCATCACGCCCATGTTCACCACTTCGAAGTTATTGCATTGCAGGACCACCGAGACGATGTTCTTGCCGATGTCGTGCACGTCGCCCTTGACGGTGGCGATCACGATCTTGCCCTTCGGCTTGGCGACGATCCCGGTGCGCTTTTCCTCGAGCAGTTTTTCCTCTTCGATGAAGGGAATCAGGTGGGCCACCGCCTGTTTCATCACGCGCGCCGACTTGACCACCTGCGGCAGGAACATCTTGCCCTGTCCGAACAGGTCGCCGACCACGTTCATGCCGTCCATCAGCGGGCCTTCGATCACGTGGATCGGGCGCCCGCCCGAGGCAAGCAGGTCCTGGCGCGCTTGCTCGGTATCCTCGACGATCCATTGCGTGATGCCGTGCACCAGCGCGTGCGACAGGCGCTTGTTGACGCTCGCCTCGCGCCATTCCAGGTTCTGCGTATCCTGCCTGCCGCCCGCCTTGAGCGTGCCGGCGATCTCGATCATGCGTTCGGTGGCGTCCTCGCGCCGGTTCAGCACCACGTCCTCGACGCGCTCGCGCAGTTCGGGCGCCAGGTCGTCGTACACCCCCATCATGCCGGCGTTGACGATACCCATCGTCATGCCGGCCTTGATCGCGTGGTACAGGAACACGGTGTGGATCGCCTCGCGCGCCGGGTCGTTGCCGCGGAAGCTGAACGACACGTTCGAGACCCCGCCCGAGACCTTCGCGTGCGGCAGGTTGGCCTTGATCCAGCGCGTGGCGTTGATGAAGTCGACCGCGTAGTTGTTGTGCTCCTCGATGCCGGTGGCGATCGCGAAAATGTTCGGATCGAAGATGATGTCCTCGGGCGGAAAGCCGACCTGCTGCGTCAGCACATCGTAGGCGCGCTTGCAGATTGCGGTCTTGCGCTCGAAGGTGTCGGCCTGGCCTTGTTCGTCGAACGCCATCACGATCACGGCCGCGCCGTAGCGCCGGCACAGGCGCGCCTGGCGGATGAATTCCTCTTCGCCTTCCTTCATCGAGATCGAGTTCACCACCGACTTGCCCTGCACGCACTTGAGGCCGGCTTCGATGACCGACCATTTCGACGAGTCGAGCATGATGGGCACGCGCGAGATGTCCGGTTCGGAAGCGATCAGGTTCAGGAAGCGCGTCATGGCGGCGACCGAATCGAGCATCGCCTCGTCCATGTTGATGTCGATCACCTGGGCCCCGTTTTCAACCTGCTGGCGCGCCACCGACAGCGCTTCGTCGTACTGCTCACCCAAAATCATGCGCGCGAACGCCTTGGAGCCGGTCACGTTGGTGCGCTCGCCGACGTTGACGAACAGCGAGTCGGCGTCGACCGTGAACGGCTCCAGCCCGGACAGGCGCAGCGCCGCCGGGATCTGCGGAATGACGCGCGGCGCGCTGTGCGCGAGCAGACCGGCGATAGCCTCGATGTGTTCGGGCGTGGTGCCGCAGCAGCCGCCCGCCATGTTGATGAAGCCGCTGTCGGCGAAGTCGCGCAGCAGGGCCGAGGTGTCGGCCGGCAGTTCGTCGAAGCCGGTGTCGCTCATCGGGTTGGGCAGGCCGGCGTTCGGGTAGATGCACACATAGGTGTCGGCGATCTGCGCCAGTTCTTCGGCGTAGGGCCGCATCAGGGCCGCGCCCAGCGCGCAGTTCAGCCCGATCGTCAGGGGCCGCGCGTGGCGCACCGAATTCCAGAAGGCCGGCACGGTCTGGCCCGACAGGATGCGTCCCGAGGCGTCGGTCACGGTGCCCGAGATCATCAGCGGCAGGCGCTCGCGCCCGGGGTGTTCGTCGAAGTACTGGTCGATCGCGAACAGCGCCGCCTTGCAGTTGAGCGTGTCGAAGATGGTTTCGACCAGCAGCAGGTCGGCGCCGCCGTCGACCAGGCCGCGCACCTGCTCGTGGTAGGCCGCGGCCAGCTGGTCGAACGTGACGTTGCGCGCGGCCGGGTCGTTCACTTCGGGCGAGATGGAGGCGGTCTTGGGAGTCGGCCCGAGCGCGCCGGCCACGAAACGCGGCTTGTCGGCGCTGCCGTACTTATCGCAGGCCGCGCGCGCCAGTCTGGCCGCTTCCAGGTTCATCTCGTAGGCCAGGTGCCCCATGTGGTAGTCGTCCTGGGCGATCGAGGTTGCGCCGAAGGTGTTGGTCTCGATCAGGTCGGCGCCCGCGGCCAGGTAACGCTCGTGGATCTCCTGGATCACCTGCGGCTGGGTCAGCGTGAGCAGCTCATTGTTGCCCTTGACGAAAAGCTCGCGCGCGCCGCTGCCGGCGGGCGCGGCGAAATCGGCGAAACGCCCTTCCGGACCGCCCCGGTAAGCCTGCTCGTCGAGCTTGTATTGCTGGATGATGGTACCCATCGCGCCATCGAGGATCATGATGCGGCGCGACAGGATCTCGCGCAACTGGGCTTCAGTCTTGCCGGGGGCGGGGGTAGGGCTGGTCATTGTTCTGCTTTCGATTAACTGGGGAGCGGCGCGGCCAAGGCCGGTCTAAAATTATACGTCATCGCGCCTTTTTGCTTTGCTGAGCCAATAAAGTTGTAATTGAGAAAGTATTTCGTGTCTTAGTGTTTGTATCGTTTTGTATTCAACGACCGTGTAGAAACAAATTGATACAAATCAAGCTCCGTCTGCAATATTTACGTTACACGGCGATACGACAATCGAGCACCTTAAGACAGGCCGCATCGACGCAACGGGAAACGACATGAACGAAGACTTTCAACGCAGCTGGGACGAGCAAGCCGCCCCTGTCCAGGGCGACACCGGGGCAGCCGCGCAGGGCGCAGTCGGACTCAAGCAGATCGTGACGATCCGCCTCGACGTGGACGTGCTGAACTGGTTCAAGGCGCAGGGCCCGGGCTACCAGACCCGTATCAACAAATTACTGCGCGAGCAAATGGAAGCGCAGCGCAACGCAGCGCAAAGCTAGCCTTCGTGCGCATGCCGCGCGGCGCCGCTGTTACTCGAAGCGCAGCCCCGCGAGCGCGAAACCCTTGAGGAATTCGGCTGCGGGCAGGCGTTTTCCGCCCGGCTTTTGCAGTTCGGTCAGGCGCAAGCTGCCCTCGCCGCAGGCGACGACGATGCCGTGCCGGGCGTCGGCCGCCAGCACCTGCCCGTGCGGCTGCGCGCTGTCGCCGGCGAGCGCCTCGGCGTCCCAGATCTTGACGGTCACGCCGCCGACGCGCGCGTGCGCGCCAGGAAACGGGTTGAACGCGCGTACCTTGCGCGCCAGGACCGCCGCGTCCGCCGAAAAATCGAGGCCGGCTTCTTCCTTGCCGATCTTGGCCGCGTAGCTCACGCCTTCCTGCGGCTGCGGCTGCGCCTCGAGCGTGCCGGCTTCCATCCCGCGCAGCGCCGCCACGATCAGCCTGCCGCCCAGGGCGGCCAGCTTGTCGTGCAGGCTGGCGGTGCTCTCGTGCGGCCCGATCGCCACCGGTTCGGCCAGCAGCATCGGTCCGGTGTCGAGGCCTTCCTCCATCTGCATGATGGTCACCC
>JBAQKU010000711.1:0-2350 GCA_049301315.1 Telluria sp. | reverse complement strand
CAACTGGAGCGCGACGCGCATGGCGTGCGCATCGGCTGCCCGGCGGCGCACAAGGTCGCCGTGCTCGGGGTGCTGGCCGGCTGGGGCGCGGCGGTGCAGGACGTTGTCATGCACGAACCGTCGCTGGAAGAACTGTTTCTCGGATATGGAGGCAAACATGCTGGCGCGCATTGACTGGAGCCAGGTGCGGGTACTGGGCACCAAGGAATTTCGCGACCGCATCCGCAACCGCTGGGTGCTGGCGGTCGCGCTCATTTTCGCGCTGTTCGCGCTGGCCATCGCCTACCTTGGCACGGCCCAGCAGGGCGAAGTGGGTTTTCGCGGCATCGACGTGACCATCGCCAGCCTGGTCAGCCTGGTGATCTACCTGGTGCCGCTGATTGCGCTGGTGCTCGGCTACGACGCCATCGTGGGCGAACGCGAGCGTGGTTCGCTCGAACTGCTGCTGTCGATGCCGATCACGCGGCTTGAAATTTTGCTCGGGAAGTACCTTGGCCTGACCGCCGCCCTCGCGGTCTCGACCGTGCTCGGTTTCGGGGCCGGACTGCTGCCGCTCGCTTCCGAACTCGATGCGCGCGACCTGTTCCATTACGCCGGTTTCGTGGGCAGCGCCATCCTGATGGGCATGGCGTTCCTGAGCCTGTCGCTGATGGTATCGGTGATCGCGCTCGACCGGGTGCGCGCGAGCGGCGTGACGATTGCGCTGTGGTTTTTCTTCGTGCTCGTGTTCGACCTGCTGCTGATGGGCGCCCTGGTGCTCAGCCAGGGCAGCCTGGGCAGCGGCGTGTTCGCCGCCCTGCTGATGCTGAACCCGTCCGACGTCTTCCGTCTGCTCAACATGTTCAGCTCCCAGCAGGTGCAGACCATGTACGGGCTGGCGACGGTGATGCCGGACAGCCTGACCAATCCATTGGCGCTCGGCGCGATCATGCTGGCATGGATCGTCGCGCCATTCTTGTTTGCAACCTGGAGATTCAAATGAAACCGAACATGAGACACGCGCGGGCGGCCAGGATAGCCGGCTGCCTGGCGCTCCTGTTGCTGCTGGGCGGATGCGGCAAGGCCGTATCGGAGACGCTGGCGCAGGAGCCCGACAGCAACACCGCCTGCTCGCTCGATGGCATGATGCTGCTCGATTTTCCCGGACCGAAGGCGCAGATCCAGTATGCCGAAGGTGCGCCCGATTTCTTCTGCGATCTGATGGAGCTGTTCGCCGCCCTGCAAGCGCAGGAACAGAAGCGCGGGGCATCCACGGCCTTCGTGCAGGACATGGGGGAAACCAGTTGGGACCAGCCGCGCGGGAACTGGATCGACGCGAAAAGCGCCCTGTATGTCGTCGGCAGCAAGAAAGCCGGGTCGATGGGGCCGACCTTCGGCTCGTTTTCCCGGCTCGAGGACGCGCAGGCGTTCAGCAAGACCGAAGGCGGCAAGGTGCTGCGCTTCGAACAGATCACGCCAGCCATGCTGGCCATCGACAGCGCCGCCGCGCATGACGGCGCGCCGTCGCACTAGGAGGCGCGCATGGAAAACCAAAGCGACGCCGCGCACGAGATGGAGCAGCTCAGCATGCTGTACGCGAACACCATTTTTGCGTTGCGCGAATCGCGCAAGCACTTGCTCAAGCGTTATGAGGTCGCGGCCGAGGCCGAGTTGCTGGAACGGATACGCGAGGGCGAATTGGCCTCCCACCCCGCATATGAACATTATTTGAGTGCCCTGATCGTGGAACAGACCCGCCTGATGGTGCGGGCCCAGGCTGCGCAACACCTGGGTGGGGGACAGGCGATCGATGACGCCGACGTCAGCGTGCACCTCATGCTCAAGGACAGAATCGATGAGCATTATGCAGACCGCCTTGCCGAGCCGGCGCGCATGGCGCAGGACGCGCTGCTGCTGTCGTTCGACACCGACCTGATGATCGAAGTGCGCTACCTCAGCAAGGACGAATATTCGATCGGCTGGAGCTGGGGCGAGGCCGAGTTGCGCATCGACACGGCGCCGGTGCATCCGCAGCTGGCCAGCTTCCCGCGCCATTTGCATGACCATGGCGGCGCGCTGCGCCCCGACCCCGTTTCCCGTGCCGGCGGCGATTGCTGGATCAATCTTTCCGGCCTGATCGACCGGCTGCTGGTGGACCCCTTGCTTGAAGCCGGCAACGGCGTCCGGCAGGAAAGTTGAACTCCATGCGCGGAAAAGCGCGATTTTTTTTAACATCTTTGAAAGTAAGACCATGAACGCATTGAAAATCCTGCCCCTCGCTATCGCCCTGACACTGGCCGCCTGCGGAGAAAAACCAGCCGCAACCGAAGCCGCGCCGGCTGCGCCCGTCGCGGCCGCGCCCGCCCCCGCC
>JBAQKU010000710.1:0-12318 GCA_049301315.1 Telluria sp. | reverse complement strand
GGGTTCGGCCATGCGCAGCGCCGAGCGCACCATGATGCGCAACTGGTCGAGCACCACCGGCTTGGAAACGTAATCGAAGGCGCCGGCCTTGAGCGCGACCACCGCGTTGTCGGCGCTGCCATAGGCGGTCACCACCGCGATCGGCGTGCCCTTGCCGGCGGCGGCGACCTCGCGCACCAGTTCCAGCCCGAGGCCGTCCGGCAGGCGCATGTCGGTCAGCACCAGCGCATACTCGGCGCCGGCCAGGAAGGCGCGCGCCTCGCCCAGCGTGGCCGCGCAGTCGACGTCCAGCCCCATCTTGACGAGGGTGATGTCGAGCAGTTCGCGCAGATCCGCTTCATCGTCGACGACCAGTATCCGGGGTGAAGTCATGGCTTGCTTTCCTGTGCTAAGCGGTGTTGCGCATCATATTGCCACAGGCTGCGCGAAGGTAATCACAAACCTGCCGCTGGCCTTGTTCATGCCAAAGGCGGTGGCGTCGAACCGGTATTCGTAATCGAGCATCGCCTCGTTATTGAGGCACAGTTCGCGCGCCAGGTACAGCCCGAGGCCGGTGCCCTTGCTGGAGGTGGTGTGGAACGGCTCGAACAGGTGGGCCCGCACTTCCGGCGTGATGCCGGGGCCGTCGTCCTGCACGTGCAGCTCCATGCGGCCAATCGCGTCGCTCACCACGGACAGGCGGATGCAGCCGGGCGTGCCGCTGGCGTAGCGCACCGAATTGTTGAGCAGGTTCAGCACCACTTCGCGCAGGTGCAGCGCGTCGAAGCGGACCGGCCCCGGCCCGGCGCTGTTCATCCAGACGATATCGGCGGCCAGCGCATGGGTTTCCTCGAATTCGGACTTGAGCTCGGACAGGAACGGCGCCAGTTGCAGCGGCTCGGCATTCGGCTGCACCTTGCGCGAGAGCTGGAGGATGTCTTCGACCATGCGGTTCACGCGCGTGACATTGTCGCCCACGATCTTGAGCAGGCGCTTCTCGGCGGCGCCGTCCAGGTCCTCGGCCAGCAGCGCGGTGGCATGCCCGATCGCCGACAGCGGGTTGCGCACCTCGTGCGCGATGCTGGCGGTCAGGCGCCCCATCGACGCCAGCTTGAGCTGCTGCGCCTGGTTTTCGATGGCCGACACGTCCTGCAGGAAGATCACGCAGCGTTCCGCCGCCTGGTCGGGCGTGTCGACCCGCGCGAAGCGCAGCTTGAGGTGGGCGGCCAGGTCGCGCCGCCGCCAGCCGGGTCCCGCCGCTTCGCCCGAGGCGTCGTGATAAGGCTTGACCTTGACGAAGGCGGCCCGCTGCGCGGCGCCATCGCCCAGCAGCCATGCGCTGAAGGCCTGTGCGACCGGCTCCAGCGACGCCAGTTCGGCCAGCCTGAAACCGGTATCGCCAGGCGCGAGCCCGAGCATCTGGCGCGCCGCCGGATTGCCGGCAAACACCCGTCCGTCGCGTCCCACCACCAGGATGCCGTCGCCCACGTCCGCAATCACGATGTCGTTGATGGCCTGCTGGATCTCAAGGTCGATGCCGCGCTTGAACGCCAGCTCTTCCTGCCGGATCAGCTTGCGCGCGAGCTGGCTGATGACCAGCACGGCGGCGAAGAAGGCAGCACCGTACAAGCCGGCCTGCACCAGGCGTCCCTCGCCGTTGTCGAGCAACACGCGATAGGCGCTTTCGCCGAGCAGGAACAGGGTGACCAGCGAGGCCGAGAACAGCGCCATCGTCAAAGGCGCCAGGATGGCGGCGCCGGCCAGCGGGAACAGGTACAGGATGGCCAGCCCGCTGCGGGCGCCGCCGGCGGCCAGGTAGAGCAGCGAGATGACCGTGATGTCGAGCGCGATCTGGCCAAGCAGCTGGATCAGGAAGCGGCGCCGCCAGTACAGCGCCAGCACCGCGAACAAAAGCGCGGCAAGCAGGTAGGTGATGCAGGTGTCGCGGTAAAGGAACTGGTCGGCCGCGCGCACGCCCTTGCTGTCGAAGTTCAGGTACAGCAGCAGCACGAGCGCGATGACCACGCGGCTCGCATTGAATGTCTTGAGCGAGCGCCAGAATGTGGCGCGCGAATCCGCCGATAGCGCCTGCAAGGGTGCCATCGCGCTTATTTGGGGGGCAGGCGCACGTGGGCCGGGCTGCAGTAGTCGAGGCCTTCGGCGCGCACCGCTTCGGAAGCGGGGAAGTAGACGCCGCAATGCGCGCAGCAGGCCATGGCCTCGACCGCACCGTCGGCGCCGCGCTGGTGCGGGCCGGGCCGGGTGTCCGGTCCGGGGCCGGGCTTGGGCGCCGCCATGGCGCGCAGCTTGCTGCGGATCGCCATGACGATCAGCACGATCAATGCGATCCAGAACAGCAAGCGTGTCATACGAACCCCCGGTGCAGGATCACTTCAAGCACGAAACGGCTGCCGACATAGGCCAGCATCAGGGTGGCGAATCCGGCCAGCGTGAAGCGCAGCGCGGTCTTGCCGCGCCAGCCGCGCCACCTGCGCCCGGCCAGCAGCGCCGCGAACAGGAACCAGGACAGCAGCGCGAACACGCTCTTGTGGTCCCACTTCAGGACGGCGCCGAACAACTGTTCCGAGAACACGATGCCCGACAGGACCGTCAGGCTGAGCAGGATGAAGCCGATGCCGATCAGGCGAAACAGCAGTTTTTCCATGGTCAGCAAGGCCGGCAGCTGATCGAGCGTGCTCGCGATCAGGCCGCGGCCCGGTTTGCGCGTGTGCAGGTGCGACTCCTGCAGCGCCATCAGGACCGCGTGGAAGGCGGCGATGGTCAGCGTGCTGTAGGCCAGCATGGCGACCGCGATGTGCCAGCCGAAGGCGGGCGCGTTGCCGCTAAGCTGGATCAGGCTGCCGGGAAAGACGGCCGGCAGGATGGCCGCGGCGCTGGCGCACGGCATCACCAGGCGGCGCAGGCCGTCGAGTGCGAAATTGCGGTTTTCGATCCAGTAGGCGGCCACCGAGACCCACAGCGCGGCCGAGATCATGGTGGCAAAGCCGACCCGCAGGCTGCCGGGGGTCAACATGACAAGCCACAAGGCGGCGCCGTGCAACAGCCAGGCGCCGGCGGTGAGGGTGGAGATGAGCGCGCCCCGGCGCGTCGGAAGCACGGCGCACGTGGCGTACAGGAGCGCGGTCGCGATAAGGAAATAGGTCTGCATGCGTCAAGTTTACACTATCGCGCGCGGCGCGGGCGGTTCCATGCGAGGGATACTTAGGCAAGTGCCGCGCTTGCCAACTCAGTCGAGCGCGGCCATGCGCAGCTCGTCGGTATGGTGGCGCTGCTGCTCTTCCATCACGAGCGCCCCGAGCTCGCGCTTGAGCGCGTTGAACGCGGGCGCGGCCGCGTCGCGCGCGCGCTCCAGATCGACCAGCAGGTCGCGCTTGACGGTGCCGGGACGGTAGGTCATCACGACGATGCGGTCGGCCAGGTAGAGCGCTTCTTCGATGCTGTGGGTAACGAAGATGATGGTTTTCCCGAGTTCGGCCCAGATGCGCAGCAGCTCGTCTTGCAGGTTGTGCCGGGTGAGCGCGTCGAGCGCGCCGAACGGCTCGTCCATGAGCATGATGGGCGAATCGAGCGCCAGCACGCGCGCAATGGCCACGCGCTGGCGCATGCCGCCCGACAGGTCCTTGGGAAAGCGCTGGCGAAAGTCCGACAGCGACAGCATCGCCAGCAGCTGGTCCACGCGCTGCCCGATGTCGCGCCTGGCCATTCCCTTGATTTCCATCCCGAAGGCGACGTTCTGTTCCACCGTCATCCACGGGAACAGTGCGTATTCCTGGAACACCATGCCGCGCTCCGGCCCGGGCCCGGTGACGGCGCGCCCGTCCACCGTGATGGCGCCGCTGGTCGGCAGCGCAAAGCCGGCGATCGCGTTGAGCAGGGTCGACTTGCCGCAGCCCGAAGGGCCGAGCAGGCAGGTGAACTGGCCGCTGGGGATGGACAGGGTAATGTCCTTCAGTGCGACCAGCTCGCGCTGGCCCGCCTTGAAGACCTTGCCCACCCCCGAGATCTCGATATGCGAGCAGCCCATCTCAGTTCTCCAGGCCGCGGTGCCAGCGCAGCAGGTAGTTGTTCAGGCGGTTCATGCCGATGTCGATGGCCAGGCCAAGCATGCCGATGGTGATCATGCCCGCCATGATCTTGTCGGACCAAAAATATTCGCGCGCTTCGAGGATGCGGAAACCGAGGCCGTTGTTTACAGCGATCATTTCGGACACGATCACCACGATGAAGGCGGTGCCGATCCCGATCCGCACGCCCGACAGGATGTACGGCACCGCGGCCGGCAGGATCACGCGCAGGAACATGGTGCGCCGGCCGGCGCCCAGGTTGCGCGCCGCGCGCAGGTAGATGCCATCCACGTGGCGCACCCCGGCGATGGTGTTCATGAGCACCGGAAAGAAGGCGCCCAGCGCGATCAGGAACACGGCGGGCGGATTGCCCAGCCCGAACCACAGGATCGCCAGCGGAATATAGGCGATCGGAGGAATCGGGCGCAGCAGCTGGACCAGCGGATTGAACCAGGCGTACACGCCTTCGCTCGCGCCCATCGCAAGACCGAGCGGCAGCGCCAGCGCGGCCCCGATCAGGAAGCCGGCCGCGACCCGGTACATGCTGCCGATCGAATCGACGATCAGCTCCCCCGACACCGCCCACGCCAGCCAGCTGCCCTCGCTGTAGGGTGCCAGCGGCAGCAGGTAGGCGATCCACTTTTCCACCACCGCCAGCGGCGCGGGCAGCACCTGGGGATTGACCCAGCCAAGCTGCGCCACCGCCTGCCACAGCGCGATGATGGCGGCCGGGACGACCATGCCGACCGCGATTTGACGCCACTTCGCGTGATTCATGCCGAGCTCCGTTAATGGTTACCTGACGTTCAGGCTTTTCTTGGCCGCGTCCAGCAGGTCGGTCCTGACCCAGTCCTTCGCCAGCGGCGGCCGGCTCATCCTGCCCACGCCGGTACGCACCATGGTGTCGGTAGTGACCTGGATATGCTCGGGCGTGATGTCGTACGAATAGGGCGAATTGCCGATGGCGTCGTCGAAGTCGTCCTTCGTGATCTGCCCCTTGAACACGACCTCGCGCACGTATTTTTCGGCCGTCGCGGGGCTGTCGATGAAGGTCTTGGTCGCCTGCACGAAGCAGCGCATGAATTTTTCGGCCAGCATCCGCCTGCCTGTGTAGAATTTCTCGGTCATGACCATGGTGCGCACCGGCGCGCCGATCGGGGTGTCGTAGGGCTTGAGCACCTCGACCCCGAAACCCTTGTTGATCGCCTGCGAGGACTGGGGCTCGGACTGCATCATGGCGTCGATATTCTTGCCCATCAGCGCCTGGTTCAGGTCGGGATAGGAAAGGTAAATGAGCTGGGCGTCCTTGCCGGGGCGGTCCGACGCCGTCACCCCGTGTTGCTGGAGCTCGGCCATGAGCAGCACCTCCTGGATCGCGCCGCGCGTCACGCCCACCTTCTTGCCCTTCAAATCCTTGACCGTCCTGATGCCTGCCGCAGGATGCGCCACCAGGCGCGCGCCGCCTTTCGCGAAACCGGCCACGACGTAGATCGGGGCGCCGCTGGCGCGTCCCGAAATGGCGGCCTCGGACGCGGTGGTGCCGACGTCGAGTTCGCCGGCGATGATCGCCTGCATCACGTCGAGGCCCTTGGCGAACACCTTCTCATCGATCCTGATGCCGCATGCCGGTGCGATTTCCTTCATATAGGAGACCGCGCCGTAGTGCGCGAACTTCAGGTTCCCGAGCCGCACCACCTCCTGGGCCTGGGCGGCGCCGGCGGCCAACATGGCTGCGAGCGTGATAGTCCCGCAGAACATTTTTACTGTCATGCCAGTCTCCGGTTGTCGCTTCATTCGAGGAATGTGTCGCCAGAAATGCTTGCAGGAAAGACTAACCTGATGGGAAAGGGGTGTCAAAACAAAGCATGGCACGCCCATGCCCGCGCTTTGGCAGCTTGATCTGGCGCAAGCAGCGCTCGTTTTGGCCATAGGAAAGGGGTTGCGGCATGGCTGTGCACCATCGCCGAGTGCGCTTGGACACGGCCCACATAGGGTAAAATGGAAGCCACAACCGGCCCTGCGCCGGTATTTTTCACTGTATACCGTCTTATATAGTCAGGTTCATCATGCTAGATAACTTAACCCAACGCCTTGCCAAGGTCGTCAAGACGATGCGCGGCGAGGCCCGCCTGACCGAATCGAACACCGCCGAGATGCTGCGCGAAGTGCGCCTGGCGCTGCTCGAAGCGGACGTGGCGCTGCCGGCGGTGCGCGAATTCATTGGCCGCGTCAAGGAAAAAGCCCTCGGCGAAGAAGTGATCGCCTCGCTCAGCCCGGGCCAGGCCCTGGTCGGCGTGGTGCAGCGCGAGCTGGCCGCCCTGATGGGCGCCGACCTCGGTCCGGAAGCGGCGCAGCTCAATTTCGCGACCCAGCCGCCGGCCATCATCCTGATGGCAGGTCTGCAGGGCGTCGGCAAGACCACCACCGTCGGCAAGCTGGCCAAATACCTGCGCGAAGAGAAAAAGAAAAAGGTGCTGACCGTCTCGGCCGACGTCTACCGTCCGGCCGCCATCGCCCAGCTCGAAAGCGTCACCAGGCAGGTCGGGGCCGATTTCTTCCCGACCCAGAGCTCGGACAAGCCGGTCGACATCGCGCGCGCCGCGCTCGACTGGGCCAAGAAGCACTACCACGACGTGCTCATCATCGACACCGCAGGCCGCCTCGGCATCGACGAAGCGATGATGCAGGAGATCTCCGCGATCCACGCCGCCGTCAAGCCGATCGAGACCCTGTTCGTGGTCGACGCGATGCTCGGCCAGGATGCGATCAACACGGCCAAGGCCTTCAACGACGCGCTGCCTTTGACCGGCATCGTGCTCACCAAGCTCGATGGCGACGCACGCGGCGGCGCCGCGCTGTCGGTGCGCCACATTACCGGCAAGCCGATCAAGTTTGCCGGCGTGTCCGAAAAACTGGACGGACTCGAAGCGTTCGACGCGCAGCGCATGGCCAACCGCATCCTCGGCATGGGCGACATCCTGGCGCTGGTCGAGGAAGCGCGCAAGGGCGTCGACAGCAAGGCCGCGGCCGACCTGGCCAACAAGATCAAGGTTGGCGGCCGTTTCGACATGAACGACTTCAAGTCGCAACTGGGCCAGATGAAAAAGATGGGCGGCATGGCCAGCCTGCTCGACAAGCTGCCGGCCCAGTTCCAGCAGGCCGCCGGCGGCGCCAACATGGACCAGGCCGACAAACAGGTGCGGCGCATGGTCGGCATCATCGACTCGATGACGCCGGCCGAACGGGCCAAGCCGGAGCTGATCAAGGCCACCCGCAAGCGCCGCATCGCGGCTGGCGCCGGGGTCCAGGTGCAGGAAGTAAACCGCATGCTGGCGCAGTACGACCAGATGCAGAGCATGATGAAAAAGCTCAAAGGCGGCGGCATGATGAAGATGATGCGCGGTATGAAGGGCATGATGCCGGGCATGCGCTAGGTGTAGCGACCTGCATTCAAAAACTGTCCGACCTGCATTCAGCGGCTTATTCGACCAGGATTAACTGCGACCAGCGCTCACCTCAAACCAGAGATAACTGCGAATGAACCTGCATTCAATCGCGCCGACCTGCATTCCATAAACGCCAACCAGAATTAACTGCGACTGAAATTGAACGTGGGCCAACGCTGACATCCAAGGAAGTCCTAATTTGCCAAAAAGGCTTCGGCTTCCATGCCGAGCGTGTGATGAGCTTTTAAGAGACAGATCAGTCCCTCCAAGGCCAAAGATGGCTGCCCCCTCCAGACAAGATGGGTTCGATTCGCGGAAACCAGCTCGGGCAGAGCGTGCTGATTTACCTTTTCTGTCGCCTGCAAGGCAAGCAATACTGACTTTGGGACAATGGCAAAGCCGGTTCCGGCGGCCACACAGGCAATCATGCCTTGGTAGGACGCAAACTCGAGGGCTCGTTCCGGCATGACGTTTTCATTGCCGAGCCAATCTTCAAGGCGCTTTCGGTAGGAACAGCCATGGGCAAAGGCAATCATCGTGGTTCGTTCGAGATCCTTGGCCGTTCGAACCTCCTTAATTTCTTTGGGGGTAACCAGGACCAACTCTTCACGGAATACGGGCAACGCTTCCAGTTTCGATGCCGCAAATGGCTCGGAGACGAAAGCTGCTTCAATCTCGTAATTCATGACCCGATTGATGAGAGCGCCTGTAGTCCCGGTGATGAGTTCCACTACCACACCGGGATTCTCAGCGTGGTAACGGGAAAGAATAGGTGCCAGGCGGCTGCCTGCCGTGCTTTCCAGAGAGCCGAGGCGGAATGTGCCTTGACGTTTCCCGGTACGCAATTCGTTGACCGCTTCGTCCGCCAAACGGAGGAGCCGCACCGAATAATTGAGGAGGGTTTGCCCTTCTGCCGATAGACCGAGCCCACGTCCCTCCCGGCGGAATAGCCGTACCCCGAGGTATTCCTCCAATTGCCGGATGCGAGTTGTCACATTCGACGGCACACGGTGCAGTTTTTCCGCTGCCCGAACGACGCCTCCGTGCTCCACGACAGCGCGGAAGATAACCAAGGATTCCAGATCAATAGTTCTCATATTAAGAATGATACTTCAGATATATTCACTATTCAGAAATTTTTTATTGGGCTTTAATGACGCCTATGAACACTTCAATACTTTTCTCCGGTCCCGCCTCGGGTCGAGTCGCCGTAATGGTTTGTACGGCCGCAATGATCTCCCTGGCCGTTGCCATGGGGGTGGGGCGTTTTGCCTTCACTCCTCTTTTTCCTTTGATGGTCCGAGATGGGTTGCTCAGTAGTGAAGCCGGAGCCATGCTTGCGGCCAGCAATTACCTTGGATACCTTGTGGGAGCTTTGTTGGCTGCCCGAATAAGGGTGAAATCAGCAACGCTGCTCACCCTAGGTCTGCTCAGCACCGTGGCAGTGACAGCGGCCATGGGCTGGACGTTGTCCGTCCCGGCTTGGGCAATCCTTCGCTTCGTGGCAGGGGTGATGAGCGCATGGACTTTAGTTGCTACGAGCGCCTGGGGACTAGGCTGGCTGGCATCTCTTGGCCGCCCCCAACTAGCGGGCATCATATTCTCGGGTGTAGGGCTGGGCATCGCCGCAGCGGGCCTGTTCTGCCTCGTAGCCGCCGGACCCGAAGTGTCGTCACTTGGAATGTGGGTGAAACTGGCATTCCTGGCAGGCATAGTGGCGCTGCTTCCGCTGGCGGTAAGCCGAAGCCAGCCCCTACCAGTCGCCGGCATAGGGATGACAGCTTCACAAAGCCCTTCACGTAATCCATCCAATACGGGCGGCCTGATTGCCTGCTATACCTTATTCGGATTTGGGTACATCCTGCCGGCCACCTATTTGCCGGCACTGGCTCGACAACTGGTGGATGACCCCCAAGTATTCGGTTGGGCTTGGCCCTTATTTGGAACTGCCGCAGCACTGTCGACTGTCGTCGTTGCATATGGGCTGAAAAGAGCCAATCGCTTGAGCGTGTGGGCCGCTTCACATTTTTTAATGGCAGTTGGCGTATTGCTGCCTAGTATTTGGCCCTCACTCCGCAGCGTTTCGATGGCTGCGCTGCTCGTGGGCGGAACATTCATGGTGATCACCATGATTGCGATGCAGGAGGCCCGCGCCCGTGCTGAAGGGAATGCCACGGTGGTTCTGGGACAGATGACTGCGGGGTTCGCGTTCGGTCAGTTGATGGGCCCTGTCGCATCCGCCGCCATTGGCAGTTTCACCGTGGATTACTCCACCGCTTTAAATTACACACTGCAACTGTCTGCGGCGGGCCTGTTTTTAAGCGCTTTCTATCTGTGGCGCGAGGCACATCGACACAATCTCACTAAGGAACATTGATGAATAACTCTCTCGAATCTATGGCCCCCTCCCAAGGGTTTGGCATTTCAACGGCAGAGCGCTTGCCGATTCCCGAACGCGAAGCCATGAGCGAAGCGCAGCGGGCAGCCGCGGACGCCATCATCAACGGACCCCGCAAGGCGCTTTTCGGTCCCTTCGTCCCATTGCTGCAGACGCCCGCGCTCATGGAGCGCATCGGAAAAACCGGCGAAGCCCTGCGCTTTGATGGAACGCTACCGGAGAGAATCCGCGAACTCACTATCTGCGTCGTTGCGAGGGAGACGGGCAATCAATTCGAGTGGCAGACCCATGCGCCGCTGGCCATCAAAGCGGGCGTGGCTCCGGACGCGATTGATGCGCTGGCAGCAGGACGCCGGCCCCGCGGCCTCCCGGCTGACGAGGAGTGCGCGGTCGATTTTGTCAGGGAATTGATGCTAAGGCATGGCGTCGGCGATGAAACCTATGCCGAAGCGACATCCTGTTTTGGAGAACCTGGGACGGTCGAACTCACGGCCCTTATCGGCTACTTCGCCATGGTGTGCTGGATCATGAATGTCGCCCGTACTCCCGGTCCGAGGGGCTCGAAAACGGCTAGCCTCACAGCCTTCCCGGCGTAAAGGCTGATTCGTTAGAAATCCAATAGGGTACTGTGACAAGTAAGGCACTCCTACGGCCGATCTGCTGCCTTACCGGCATTCAAGTTGGCCGTATTGTTGTTTTAAAAACCCGCCGTTAAGCCTCCCAGCTTTCTTCGCGCTACAACTACCTGGCCAAGGCGGATAGCGATGTCGTCGGGACGGCGTAAGCTGATTCCGTCCGATTCGCTGCTGCACCTGCGGCAGCGGCTGGATCGCTTGCCCCGAAAAAGTCCGGAGCGAACGGCGCAGGTGCAGGCGACTGCAGAACTGTACGGCGTCTCCGCCAGCACCGTGTATCGGGCGCGAAAGGACTTCCTCAAGCCGCGCGCAGCGCATCGTGTCGATCACGGCACGCCACGCCTGATGCCCCGATCCGAACTGGAGCGTTATTGCGAGCTGGTCGCCGCCCTCAAACTCAGGACCACCAACAAGGCAGGGCGGCACCTCTCCACCAAGCGCGCCATCGAGGAAGAATATGGTGTCGACACTGCTCAGGGCATGGTGCGCGCGCCGCAAGGCGTCCTGACGCGAAGCACGGTGAACGAATACCTCACGCGCTGGCACCTGGGTCAGGCACGTCTGCGGCGGCAGCCGCCCGCCCTGCGATTCCAGGCTGAGCGCAGCAACGATTGTTGGCAGTTCGACATGTCGCCATCCGACCTGAAACGCATCGAAGCGCCGTCCTGGGTGGCCCCGTCCAAGGGAGAACCGACCTTGATGCTGTACAGCGTGGTCGATGATCGAAGCGGCGTGTGCTTTCTCGAATACCGGTGCGTCTACGGCGAGGATGCGGAATCGGCGCTGCGCTTTCTGTTCAACGCGATGGCGGCGAAGGGCGAGGCTGAATTTCCGTTCCGGGGCCGGCCCAAGATGCTCTATCTCGACAATGGCCCGGTGGCCAAAAGTCGCGTATTCCAGAACGTGATGCAGGCCCTCGGCATCGAGTGGCTGACCCACGTCCCGGCAGGCAAGAATGGCGAACGCGTGACGGCCCGCTCGAAGGGCAAGGTCGAACGCCCCTTCCGCACCGTCAAGGATGCCCACGAAACGCTGTACCACTTCCACAGGTCCGAGCGCTTTTGAATGCAGGTTGCTACAGCTAGGCATCGTGGGCGAGGCGCCCGCTCCATTCGCGAACGCCGCCCCGGCTTGTGCCCGGGGCGGCGTTTTTCGCTGTAAACGGCGGTGCAAAGCGCCGCAAGGGGCCAGGAAGGCGGTTTTCCCTCTTATTTAGGCGAAAAATTATCGAAAAAGACTTGCATCAAGAGTAAAACCCCACCAATATAAGCCGTGCGATCAATTGCGCAATTTCCCATGTGTTCGTTAAGGAGGCTCGAAGATGGCAACAGCCAAAAAAACCCCAGCAGCAGCGCCAGCAAAAAAAGCCGCAGCCAAGCCAGCCGCAGCGGCAAAGCCAGCAGCAAAAAAAGCAGCTCCAGCTAAAGCAGCGCCAAAAGCAGCAAAAGCACCAGCAGCCCCACGCAAGCCGAACGCCGCATTCATGAAGGCGATGACGCCGTCCGCCGTCCTGGCCCAAGTTGTCGGCGCGACCCCGTTGCCACGCACTGAAGTGACCAAAAAAGTCTGGGACTATATCAAAAAGCTCGACCTCCAGGATGCAGCAAACCGCCGCATGATCAATGCAGACGACAAGCTCAAGGCTGTCTTCGGCGGCAAAGCTCAAGTATCCATGTTCGAAATGACCAAGCTCATTTCCGATCATCTGAAATAAGAACAGGTCGGCTGTCCAAGCCAAAATGCAGAAAAGCCCCGGTCGCAAGACCGGGGCTTTT